>CAZXJZ010000001.1:0-139161 GCA_964641065.1 uncultured Hyphomicrobiales bacterium
CGCAGTGATGGGTCAGCCGGTCGAGGAGCGCGGTGGTCATCTTGGCGTCGCCGAACACGCTCGGCCATTCGCCGAAGGCGAGATTGGTGGTGACGATGATCGAGGTGCGCTCGTAGAGCCGGCTGACGAGGTGGAACAGGAGCTGACCGCCGGATTGAGCGAACGGCAGATAGCCGAGTTCATCGAGCACGATGAAGTCCATGCGGGTCAGGTGATCGGCGAGCCGGCCCTGCCGTCCATTGCGGGTCTCGGTCTCGAGACGGTTGACGAGGTCAACCACGTTGTAGAACCGACCGCGGGTGCCGGCGCGGATACAACTGCGAGCAACGGCGATGGCAAGATGCGTCTTGCTGGTCCCGGCCGACCGGCACGACGTTGCGTTGTTGAGCGATGAAGCTGCCACCGGCGAGATCGTTTACGAGCGTCTCATTGATCGGCGTGCCCTCGAACACAAAGTCTTCGAGGTCCTTGGCGAGCGGCAGCTTGGTGATGGTGAGCTGGTAGCGGATGGAGCGCGCCTGCTTCTCGCTGATCTCGGCGTTGATCAGATCGCCGACGATGCGCTGAGGCTCGTGCTGCCGTTTGACAGCGGTGGCCAAACGAGCGGCGATGTTCAGCGACGATCCGCCCATCCTGGCGGATTACGACACAATCCGCATAGGCATGAACTTCGACCGGCCGCCCGACGGCACTGGCTGCGACCGAGTATTTGTTGTTGTCAAAGCGCACCAGGCAGGTCTTCGAGACCGACGCCGGCACGGCATGGAAGCCATCGAACCGGCCGGCATAGGGAACGAGCTTAGGCCGCTCCGCCTCGAACACTTGCCAGATTGTCTGCTCGGTCAGCTCCGGATGGCGATGCACCTTGGCCTAGCGATGCACTTATCGAGCAGCCAGGCGTTCATCTCCTCGTATGTCTTGAACCGTAATCGGGGCGTGAAGAACCGCTAGCGGACGAGCCCAACCTGGTTCTCGACCTGACCCTTCTCCCAGCCCGACACCGGCGTGCAGGCCACCGGATCGACAAGTTAGTAGCTGCACATCTGCAGGAAGCGGCGATTATAGAGGCGGTCCCTGCCGACGAAGACCGCCTCTACCGCGGTCTTCATGTTGTCGTAGATGCCGCGTCCGCAGGCGCCCTTGAACAGAGCGAACGCGCGGTCATGCGCGTCGAACACCATCTCCTGCGTCTCGCGCGGATAGGCCCGCACGAACAGCATCCGGCTATGACAGAGCCGAACATGGGCGACCTTCACGATCACCGTCACGCCGCTCAGCAAGACGACTTCGTGGCTCCAGTCGAACTGGAAGGCCTCTCCTGGCGCAAAGCTCAGCGGCACGTAGGCCGCGGCCGTCGCTTGCCCGCGCTCCTTGGCCCTGCGCCTGGCGTAGCGACGCACGGCATCGTAGCCGCCGTCATAACCACGACCGCGCAGATCCTCGAACAGACGGATCAACGTCAGCTGTTCGCGGGCGGGCTTGGTCGCGTTGCCGACCAGCAGCGCATCGAGTTCGTCCGTCCATCGCCCAAGCTTCGGTCGGGGCTGGACTTCACGCTCGTATTCGAAGGACGTCTCGCCCGACCGCAGCACCTTGCGGACCGTGTTCCGCGACACCCTCAGGTCCCGCGCTATCTCCTTGATCGTCTTGCCCTTGAGAAAATGCTCACGCCGAATCCGCCCAATCGTCTCCACCGTCAACATTCCCCCACCGCCTGCTTCGAATCAAAGCAAGCAGCGCATCAGCCCAATCAGGAGGGGGTCAATTTTAGACGCCGATCCCCCGGCTCAGGGGGTCAAAATTGCACGCCGAACCACATCGTTTTAACCCAACAGCCTTGCAACATCAGAAATGCGATGATGCCAGTTTCATCGTTGGAACGCGCGTAACTTAGGCCCGCGAACGCCGTCGGGTAGCTTGGGTTCGGCGGCGCCTGAATTTGGCACTGGACTAAATCAAGATCGCGCCCTGGCTCGCGCAACCGTTCGATGGCCTCGGACAGCGTGCGAATGCTCGGTCGCTGGCGGGCATCTCGACAATCCCAATCTTGGCGAAAATCAATCATTCAGGGTCACGCTGCTGTCTCAGCACTTAAATGGGCGTGCGGCGGCAGTTGTCTACCTCGACGGGGGAGATCGGTGGGCTGATCGAGCGGAGCGTTTGTCATGCGTCGAAAGCGGTAACGACCTCCGGCGTCGTCCAAACCTGGTATCGAAGCGGGATTTTTTGTGCCGGGCGATGTGCACCGTCAACTCTCGTCCACTAAATGCATTGGCGAGATGCCGCCATACCCGCCGCCGACGCGGCGGGAGAATAGATCGAAAACCTTACAGCGTCGTCCCTACTAGGTAGTCATACCGGCGCCGAGGCCCCCGTCTAGCGGGCTTTTTGCGGCTGATGCCGTTAGGTATCAGCCTGTTACCTCTGGAGCGCCATCATCTCGCGGCCGGCCACTTGCTGCACGCGGTGTTCGGACTAGTTTTCGCTTAATTTGTCGATCTGGATGGGGGCTGACGGTGATCGTGAAGTTCGTCCATGTCGGCTCTGTCATAAGCCGTTCGTGCGGGCGACGCGCGTGCCCGAAGTGCTCCGAGTGGTTCGACCCGTCTTGCCGGACGGTATCTAACGCGGAGCAAGTATGCTTGCCCCATGACCACCAATCCGCCTTGATGGGGGCGAACGGCGCTCTCCCGCCGGGTCCACCGGTTATCGTTTCAGATTGATGCCCGACAAGGCATCCCTAGCGTTTTTTTTCCTCGGTCGCATTGTCGGCCTGATCCATGCGTCCAGCACCTAGGTTAGCTGATAGCCTTTGGCTACAGGCAAGCAGCACGCGTGCTGTTTCTCCATTTATTGAATCGTCAAAAAAACCAGATGGCCCTAATGCCGTTATAGCGCCCGCTAGTTGATTGTTGTGATTGTATATCGGAGCAGCCAATGCCATCACACCTGGCAGTACGCCGCCAGCTGTATGACCCAATCCCGTTTTTCGTACTTGTTTTAAGCGCTCCTCGACTTCGTCCATAGAAAGCGACCGACCTTCTCGCTTTAGCTCTTTCAGTTCTTCTTTCATGAGACTCGCGGTTCTCGAAGACGGAAGAAAGGCAGCAAATACCTGTCCGGTCGCAGATCGCAGCAAAGGCATGTTTGAGCCCACGCGCACGTTCACAGTTACTGGCCGCGCCGATTCGACCCAGCGCACTATTGTTGGCCCGTTGGTTCCCCAAACGGAAAGCATTAAAGAGCCGTCGATTGTATCTCTCAGCCTATCAAGTTCGGAGTGCGCAGCCTCGATTACATCGACACGCGAGAGTGCAGCCAAGCCGACACGCAAAGCAGTTCCACCAAGTACATAGCGATTGCTGTTTGATGCTCGCTCAACGAACCCCGCACGAATAAGGCTCGCAAGGTAACGATGAGCTTTTGCCGGGGGCATACTGACGCACTTAGCGATTTTCCCGAGCCCCTCTTCTCCGCCCAGGTCAGCTAGAGCGACCAGAACTCTCATACCAACTTCGACAGACTGCACACCTCCACTTTGAGGCTCGGCGTCAACCTCACCGATTGATTTCTTAGCTTTCGCCATGACTACTTGCAGCGCCTGCCTATTGAAAAGAACAATCCGGTCAAATCATCACACATGAAAGCTCGCGACTGTTGATTGACTAGTAGCCGAACGTGGCGCGCAATGTCCATCAACTCGCTTTCCTTGCCCTGGCAACAGCGCCTGCGCTGACGTGCCGCAATGCCAAGTTGCTGCACCCTTCGGAAATCTGCTTCTAAGAGAGGCGATGCTGGCGTTGACAAAATTACGTTTTACGTATTTGATTACGTATAGCACAATCTCAATCTAGCCAGATCGAATGAAAGAATTTCGTGTTCCATTAGGTGAAATTCGCTTTGCGCTAGATGTGCTTAGCGAGATGCAACCTCAAAGTACGGCATCCGTGGCTGACGAGTACGACGACGTACTCGAAGCGGCAGCGAAGTTCGCTGAGCAAGTTTATGCGCCGATCAACGCGATCGGCGACCGGAATGGATGCAAGTTTGAGGCGGGACGGGTTTCGACGCCCGCCGGTTTCAAGGCCGCGTATACCGCGTTCGCGAAGGCCGGCTGGGGGGCAATATCCACATCGACTGATACCGGCGGTCGGAGAATGCCATTCCGTATAGCAATCGCTGTGTCCGAAATGCTGAACGCGGCAAATCTATCGCTTGCAATGGGCTCAATGCCAACGCCGGGCGCGATAGAGCTTCTCAACCGCTTCGGAACTGCAGAGCAGAAACAATATTACCTTCCGCGGATAATTTCTGGCGAATGGACGGTCACTATGGCGATGACCGAACCGCAGGCGGGTAGCGACCTCGGTGCCATTAAGACTCGAGCCCGCTCACACGACGGTGCGATCGCCATTAAGGGGCTGAAGTCACTGATCACCTGGGGCGAGCACGACCTGACCGAAGATACGTTGCATCTCGTGCTGGCGCGCAGTCCTGATGGTCCGCAGGGTGTTAAGGGTTTGTCACTTTATCTGGTGCCAAAGCGCCTTCACGATGGCTCGCGAAACGACGTCAGCTGTATTGGAATCGAACGCAAGATGGGGCTCAGAGGGAGCCCGACTGCAAGTCTTTCGTTCGGAGAGAAGGCCGGCGCATGGGCTGAATTGCTTGGCCAAGAAAACGCGGGCCTCGGGCAAATGTTTGTCTTGTTGAATCAAGCGCGCCTGCGGGTCGCTGCTTTCGCATTGGGTTCAGCGGAACGCGCGCTCCAAGCTGCAACTCAATACGCTCGATCGCGTGTTCAGGGCCGCGATGAGAATGGTGCATCGACCGCCATCGCCAATCATCCCGATGTACAACGCATGCTCACATCAATGGAGGCGCGCACGCAAGCGATCCGACTGATAATTCTTTATGCGGCGTCACTTGTTGATAGAGCCGACGAAGCTGACGGTACACAAAGCAACCAAGCCAACGTTCAGTTGGAAATGCTTACGCCAATCACAAAGGCCTGGTGCACCGAAATGGCCTTCGATGTCGCATCGACGGGCGTGCAGATTTTCGGAGGAATAGGTTACAGCGAAGAGTGCGAGGCATCGCAGTACTTTCGCGAAGCGCGCGTCCACATGATTTATGAGGGCACTACAGGGATACAGGCGAGTGACTTGATCTTCCGGAAAATCATTCGTGACGGCGGGGTGAGCGCAAAGCACCTCTTCGAGGAACTGAGCGGATCCATTCGCGCCACATCGTCGGCTTCAGTCGCGCTGTCGCCCATTTGCGATGATTTAGCTGAAGCGGTCGACAGACTAATTGAACTTACGTCGGCTATAGTCGGCGAGAACAAACAGCATACAAAAATGTTGCAAGCGAATGGCGCTCATTTTTTGATGTTTGCAGGGGGCGTCATTGCTGGCTGGCTTTCGCTTTTGGCGGCCGCGAGAGCTGAGTCGTCTCTTGATCTTGAAGATTCAAGCGCAAAGTCGCGAAATCTTCGTCTACTCGTAGATCAGTACATTAAGCCCGCGGGGACGCTTGCGAAAGCCTCCCTTTCGTTCGAACAAATGAAGAGTGCGCGGGGCGAAGTATGGGCACAATGAGCCTTTACGGTCGTCCGGAGCATTCGACAACGACGTTGATGCACATGCTTGCATACGCGACGGAGCACAATCCTTCCGGCGAGGCGTTGGTGATCGTAAATGGAGTTCGCCTCACCTACGCGGACCTGTTCGCAAGCGTGATGGCATTTGCCTCCATACTCGAAAATCAAGGCTGCCGAGCCGACAGGGTCGCCGTGGCATTGCAAAACAGCGCGGATACCGTGATTGCTGTTCTGGGGGCAATGGCCGCCGGCGCACAGGTGGTTCTTCTGAACCCATTCTATACAGAACGCGAACTAGAGCCGATTATCGCCGACGCAGACCCTGCCTTGATCGTTTGCAGCAGAACGTTTGCTAACCAATATTCTGACCTTTTGCGTCGAGCGGCGCGGACGAGTTTGATCGCAACAGAAGAGCCATTCACATCATTCGTCACCCCTGCAAGCACTGTCGACACCAATTCTCTGGTTATGCCGGATCCTGAGACGTTGGCTGTGCTGCAATACACAGGGGGCACCACCGGTCGCTCAAAGGGCGTGAATCTTACTCATCGGATGACAGCGGTGAACATCGTCCAATGTGACGCAATGTTGCCGGCGCGGTTCATGATGGAGCGTTTTCTGTGCATGACGCCTCTATTTCATGCGTATGCAAAGGCCACTTCTTTCTTTCCATCAATCTACTCGGCTGGAAGCCTGGTCGTAATCCCTCGCTACAATGCCGACCTAGCACTTGAAACTATCGAGAAAGAGCAAATCACCTTATTCGGTGGGGCACCAACGATTTACAATGGGCTTATCGCCCACCCGAAGTTTCAAGAGACAGACTACGAGTCACTCGTAGGCGCATTCTCAGGTGGCGCGCCGCTCACTTTGGCAACCCTTAATGAGTGGGAGCGGGTGACACGAGTTCCGATTGCCGAAGGTTACGGTCTTACCGAAGCGACCGCAGCTCTCTGCTTCAATCCACTCCGGGGTGTCCGCAAACTAGGCTCTGTTGGGTTGCCCCTGCCGGATACCGAGGTGCAGATTGTCGATCCGGAAGATGGGCACACGGTGTTTGATGTCAGTTCCGTGGGAGAAATCCGGGCCAGAGGTCCTCAGCTAATGGCTGGCTATCGCAATCAGCCGGAAGCAACTTCGGAAATTATACGTGACGGCTGGCTCTATTCAGGTGACATCGGCGAGATCGATTGCGAAGGTTACGTTTTTATTCGCGATCGCAAAAAGGACATGGCGATCGTCGCCGGTTACAATGTTTTTCCGCGCGAACTCGACGAAGTCCTATCGTCGCACCCTGAGGTCATCGAAGCCGTCTCGGCAGCCGTTCCCGATTCCTATCGAGGAGAGGTCATGCGAGCCTGTGTTAAACTAAGGTCAGGAAGCCAGTGCGCAGAGACTGACCTCATTCAATTCTGCGCGAAAAATCTTGCGCATTACAAGGTGCCTGACAGAATCGTATTTGTTGACGAGATAGCAAAAACTGCGGCTGGAAAGATCGACAGGAAAACGACCAGAGAATGGTTGATTCCTAGTAGCGACTGAAAGCAAGCATCAAAAAGATCAAACTTGTAAAATGGGAGGAAGAGATGATGAAAATGGATCGCAGGACAGTTCTGGCCGGGCTTGGCTCGCTGCCATTCGCAGGTTCGGCAGCGCTTTCGCAAGCCAACAATCCGACAACCTATCGACTTGGATTTCTGATGCCTTTGACCGGCGGCTCCGGGAAACTGGGGCAGATGATGCTCGAAGGGGCGCAATTAGCTGTTGAAGAAATCAATGCCGGCGGGAAAGTAAAAATTGATCTTATACCTGAGGACAGCCAGGCTCTTGCCAAGAACGGAATAGACGGTTTCAGAAAGCTAGTTGATGTTGATGGCGTTAAAGTGATGATCTCGGGATGGACTGCGGTATGTGCCGCGATCGCCCCCCTTGCGACGAGTTCTAAGACTTATGTTCTTTCAGCAAGTTCGGCATCGCCTGCCTTGCGTTCGGTGTCGCCGTATTTTCAGTCATCGTGGATGTTTGACGACGAAACCGTGAAGCTGATCCTTCCTTATGCGGCGCAGAAACTTAATGTTTCGAAGCTTGCCGTAATGACCGAGGTGAGCGATCTTGGCACCTCGCTGGCTGGGTCTATTAAACGAGAATGGTCCGGTCTCAACAAGGAGCTTACTGTTGAGGAATCCTTCCAAGCGAAGGAGACAAACTTTAGACCCTCACTGCTGAAAATAATCGCGACAAAGCCCGATGCGATTTACAATACGAGTTCGAACGGAAAATTGTCAGCACAAGTTGTCCGTCAGGCGCGCGATCTAGGCTACAACGGGCTTTTCCTGTCATACGGCGCTTTTGAGGACCCGGAAATTCTGACGCTGGGCGAAAGAGCAGACAATTGCTTTTACTCCTCTCCAAAGTTCGAAGCCGACACGGGTTCGGAAGCGACAAAGAAATTTATCGGCACCTTCACAAAGAAGCATTCCCGACCACCGAACATCCATCAGGCCAACCACTACGATCTGGTCCAGCTATTCAACACTATTGCTGGAACTCTCGCCGGTGCCTCCAAGCCGGTAAACGGTGAGAACTTTAAGGAGGAGTTCACCTCCAAGTACAAGACATATGACGGGGCGGCAGGGAATTACCGCTTTAATTTTGCCGATGGAAGCGTACTTCGCTCGACAGTGGTGAAAACTGTCAAGAACGGAGCGTTCGTCAAAGTCGCAGACTTGGATTGATACGAAAACCCCTTCCGCGATGGCAAACTCCCTATTAGTCAACCTAATCGTTGATGGCATCACGCTGGGTTGCATTTACGCGCTGCTGGCGGTGGGCTTTTCGCTGCTCTGGTGGATCTGCGGAATTGTTCACATTGCCCACGGCGCCGTAATGCTTGTAGCCGGGTATGCATTATACGCCGGCTTGCAGTTGATGGGCGTTGGATTTCCGATTGCTCTGGTATGCGGAGTAGTAGCCGCGATTGCTGTGGGAATGTTCGCCGAGGGGGTCATGTATCGTCCGTTGCTTAATCGAGGAACGGACGAGATGGGCATCCTGACTGCTTCACTCGGCGCCCTGATCTTTCTTGAATATGCCGTGACCATCGCTTTCGGGCCCGAAGGCGTTACACTGGATAATCCACTGAGAAAGCCGATTTCTCAAAACCTACCCATGGTGATTGATAGCTTTTCTGTCACTGTCGTAATCGTGACGCTCACAACATTCCTGAGCCTCTGGTTGCTTCTGAACAAGACGCAGGTTGGACGCGGCATGAGAGCCATGGCGTCCAACGTGGAGCTGGCGACGATCCTCGGCATAAATGCACGGAGGGTGAATATTTACACTGCTGTGGTCGCAGCAGCACTTTGCTTGCCTCCAGCGGCGTTTCTACTTTTCAGCAACGGGCTAGTCCCGTCTGAAGCCTTACATATGGTGCTGGTTGCATCAGTAGTTGCTATACTTGGCGGTCGCGGAAGTCTTCTCGGCGCACTGCTGGCGGGTCTAATCATCGGTATCATCGAAAGCGGCATGACTTGGCACTTCGCAACCGGCTGGCGCCAACTCGTTACCTTCCTACTGCTTTACGTGCTGCTTCTAGTCCGGCCTCAGGGTCTTTTTGGTGAGCCGGGTTGATGAGATAGCTATGCCATACGCAATTCACTTGATCACAGTAGCCAACATCTACGTGATACTTGCCGTTTCGCTGGACATGGTCGTCGGCTTCACTGGTTTAATCTCGCTCGCACACGCTGCTTTTTTTGCCATGGGCGCCTATTCAACTGCGCTTCTCGTGCGGATGGAATTTGGACCACTTACGGCGATGGGTGTTGGCATGCTAGTCGCTGCCGCGCTGAGCATTTTCGCGGCACTTCCATCATTGCGCGTCCGCGGCACATACCTAATGATTGTTACGATTGCCTTACAGATCGTAACAACCGTCGTTCTATTGAATTGGAGTTCGTTGACGGGCGGCCCGGGCGGAATTGCACGGATTCCTCACCTGACGATGTTCGGTCATACCTTCCGCGGAATGTCCTTCATGCTGCTGACAACGGCAGTGGCATTCGCAGTGTTTATGTTGTGTTGGCGCTTAATGAGATCACCCTTCGGCACGTTGCTACAGGCGATTCGTGACGACGAAATCGGGTGCTTGATGCTCGGAAAGAACGTTGCGCTCGCCAAGATTGCCATCTTTGCCTTATCGGGTGCATTGGCGGCACTAGCCGGAAGTCTCTACGCACACCACGCATCATATGTAGATCCGACGGGCTTCGACATAATCGTATCTGTTGCCATACTCGTTATGGTGATGCTGGGCGGAGCGGGAACATTATATGGGCCTGTGCTCGGAGCGGTCGTCCTAACGTTGCTGCCGGAATTGCTGCGCTTCTTACCGGCACCGCCTGGAGTTGCGGCTGCAGCAAGGCAATTAGTCTACGGCTTGTTGCTCGTGCTTCTGATCTTCTACCGGCCTCAAGGTCTTTTGGGAAAGAAGAAGCTTCATGTCCGCCACTGAGTGCGTGTCTCACAAAGACGCCGACGCGATTCTAAAGTTCGCCGACGTGCAGAAGCGCTTTAAAGGAAACCACGTCTTACGTGGCGTAACCGGAGGCATTTCGCGCGGGAGGGCCACTGCGCTGATCGGATCTAATGGGGCGGGCAAGTCGACTTTTTTGAACGTCGTCTCGGGGCTTCTTACTGCAGACCAAGGAAGGATATTGCTAAATGGTCAGGATATCACGTCGCAGGCAGGTTATTCACGAGCACGCGCGGGCATAGGCCGGACCTTCCAGCACCCAAGAGCATTCGGCTCGCTCACCGTTTTCGAAGCCGTGCAAATGGCGCGCACGCCACCTTGGCAAGAAGGTATCGTGCGTAATCTTGCGAGAGCAGCTGGACTCGATCCGCGTAAGCCGGATTTAGATATTGAACATATTCACGAATGTCTCGAAATGTGCCGTCTGGATCATCTCGCAAACACAACAGCAGACCAGCTCTCCTATGGAGAGAGAAAATTGCTGATGTTTGCCCAGACGCTCGCTTTTGACCGCGATCTGATCTGCTTAGACGAACTTTGTGCTGGCTTGGAAACGAGTGTCGTTGAGTACCTCGTCACCGTATTCTCTCGCCTGATCAAGGCGGGGAAGACGATTTTGTTCGTGGAGCACAATCTGGAGCTTGTAAGAATGCTTGCTGACGAAATTCTCTTCCTACACGAAGGAACGGTTTATCGCAGCGGATCTGCGTCGTCTGTACTGGTCGACCCCGAAGTCATAAGCCTGTACTTGGGGGACTGATATGAGCGGCAACTTATTGTCCGCAACTCGAGCGAGCACGGGTTACGGCTCTCAACAGGTTCTGTTTGATGTGGATTTCGCCGTCAAACAAGGCGAAGTATGTGGAATTATCGGACCAAACGGCGCTGGTAAGTCAACGCTTTTGAAGGCGCTGTATGGGGCATTAAAACTTCGGGGTGGCTCCATTTACTTCGAAGATGAAGATCTCAGTAGCGCTGGCATCGTACGACGCATCCAGAAGGGCGTGTCCTATGTTCCACAGGAGCGCAGCGTCTTCCCAAACCTAACGGTTGAAGAGAATCTCAATCTCGTAATTGATTCGCTTCCAAAAGGGGTGAGTGTTGATCGTGAAGAGCGCGTAAACCTCGCGTACGGACTTTTTCCAAGATTGAAGGAGAGACGTCAGCAACTTGCGGGAACGATGAGCGGTGGTGAACAGCGCATGGTCGCCATCTCAATAGGCTTGATGCCCCAACCGAAAGTTCTGTTGCTGGACGAGCCGACTACTGGCCTCGCACCATTAGTAGTTCATAATTTGATGAGTGTAGTGAAACGGCTCAACGAGGAGTACGGGATCGCTACAGTCATTGTTGAGCAGAACATTCTTTCAATGGCGAAGATTGCGGATCGGATTTTTATTCTGAAAGGCGGCCGGGGCATGAGTTTCGACGGCAGTCCGCAACAACTAACGAAGCAACAGATTCTTGAATGCCTTTGAGGCGTTCGGCTGTATCAAGAGGTGTAGAATGCACGTCATCATTGCTGGAGCGGGTATCGGAGGTCTAACGGCAGCGCTGTGCTGCATTCGTCAAGGCATGCAGGTCACACTCCTCGAGCAAGCAAAAGAACTGAAGGAGATTGGTGCTGGCGTACAGATATCGAGTAATGGTGCAGCCGTTTTTCGAGAGCTAGGGCTTTCGCATGCCGTTGATGCTGTCGCCGTAAAGCCGATTACGTTCAGGGTGCTTTCGTTTGATACAGACGAGATTATTTCAGATATGCCGCTCGGCTCTGAAGCCGCACAACGCTATAATGGAACATTCTATCAGTTTCATCGTGCAGATCTGCTGGATGTTCTGAAAGGTGGTCTGCCTAAAGGTGTCCTAAGACTTGATTCGAAGGTTGCGGACGTGGTGCAGGACGCCAACTCGGTGACCGCAATTCTAACTAGTGGTGAGAAAGTCAGCGGCGATGTCCTTGTTGGTGCTGATGGCATTCACTCTGTTGTGCGCTCCCGCCTTGTCGGCGATGGACCGACGGCATTTTCCGGGAAGCTTGTATGGCGCGCGCTCCTCTCAGCCGAAAGTATCGCTGACCTCCACTTCAAAGAGCGATTCTACGGCTGGGCAGGACTGGACAGGATGGTGTGGGCGTATTGGGTTCGTCCCGGGAAGGTCTTTAATTTCGGCGGGGTAGTGCCTTCAACAGAGGTGCGCCGTGAGGCGTGGAGCCAGTCGGGCGAACTTAGTGAACTCAGAGAGTCCTTTTCAGGCGCGAACCCGCGGCTAGCCGCGATGATTAATCGGATCGACGAGGCATTTATTACAGGTCTTTATGACCGCGATCCTTTGCCAAAATGGACCGTCGGCAGAGCAACACTGCTGGGAGACGCAGCCCACGCCATGCTTCCGTATCTTGCTCAAGGCGCGACCCAGTCGGTCGAAGATGGATACGTACTGGCAAGAATTCTGGCTAGGAAGGGATCTAACCAAATCCCAGCAGCGCTTGAACTGTTCGAAATGAAGCGTCGTCCGCGGACGACCAAAGTGCAGACGGTTGCGCGGTCGACTCATATTTTTTGGACGGAGGGCGATCCTGTTCAGGTACGCGCCAGAAACGGCCGCATGAAAGGCCTGTCTCAAATCGATCCGCTTGCAACTACGATATGGAAATGGCTTTACGCATACAACCCAGTAACGGCTGCTGAGAGCGATGAAATCGTTCCGGACAAGCGGGGCCTGCGGTCGGTCTATTCGGAAGATAGCGAAGAACAAAGGCGCGCCTGGGACATGTGGCATGACCTCTTCACTACTGAAGAAGAGGCTGGCGGCATATGGGGTCTCCGCCGTGGCTATGACCGTTTCTTCGGCCAATTCAAGGCGAATTCGACCACATCGATCACCGACGTCACAATCGGCAAAACCTCCGCAATCTGGATTGATGCACAAGGCGCAGGCGAGGAAAAGGTAGTTCTGCACCTGCACGGCGGCGGCTACGCATTCGGCTCGGCGCGCTGTTCCGTAGAGTATGGTGAGCGGCTATCGAAGGCCATAAACGGCCGTTGCCTCGCGCTTGAGTATCGTCTCGCACCTGAAAATCCCTATCCTGCAGCACGGGAAGACGCTGTCGAGGCTTACAAATGGTTGCTCGCAGAAGGCTACAAGGCAAAGAACATTTTTCTGAGTGGCGAGTCTGCTGGGGGTGGTCTCGCTATGTCTACCGCCGTGGCATTGCGTGATTCGTCACTACCAAAGCCTGCAGGAATCATTCTGCTTTCGCCATTTGTCGATTGCTCGTTGCAAAGCCCTAGTATCGAGAAATTGGACGGCAAGGATCCGATCATCGATCGAGATATTTTGACTTACATGGCGACCGGGTACTTTCAATTCAATTCCCCGAGCGACCCAGGTGTATCGCCCATCTACGCAGATTTGCGGGATCTCCCACCTTTGTTGATCCAGGCGGGTCGTAAAGAAGTGTTGGTCGATGATGCAATTAGACTTTTCGAACGTGCGCGGGCGATGGGCAATCCAGTGCAACTTTCACTTTACGACGAGAGGCTGCACATCTTTAGCCTTTATCCTTTTCTTCCAAACGCGGGGAAGGCGCTCGAAGAAATAAGGGCGTTCAGTGAGCGATCGGCGGCCTCCTCCGTGTTTGAAAAGGCAGCAGCGTCGTAAAGAAGGCCCGCAACTTCAAAAAAGAGGAATTACTCGGATCCGCAATATATCAAGCTCGGGCATTTTTTGGAGACGTAACTGATTACGAATAACGTACATCAGTCGCTTTCACCGGGTGTCGGATCGATAATCGGGACGACAGAATGAAACAGCGCAACAGTTATTCCAGAACCGAAAATGCAGCCTTAGTCGGACCGTGTCCGTCCGGTAGTTCGAGCAACAGTTTATCGCCGACGGGATGTCCGATATCCGCAAAAGCAGCTGAATTTGATCCGTTCGAGGGTGACTATCAACTCGATCCGGCAGATGCATTGCGCTGGTCGCGCGAAGAGGAGCCCATCTTCTACAGTCCGAAGCTTCGCTACTGGGTTGTCACACGCTATAGCGATGTAAAGGCGATTTTTCGCGACAACATTCTGTTTTCACCTTCAATCGCTTTGGAAAAAATCACACCGTCTCCTCCGGAAGCTCAGGAATTGCTGAATAAATACGGCTATGCGATGAACCGCACCATGGTGAATGAAGATGAGCCTGCGCATATGGAACGGCGCAGACTGCTCATGGATTCATTCGCGCCTAACGAGCTTTCGAAGCTTGAGCCAAAAATCAGGCAGCTTACGCGGCAACACATGGACCGGTTTATCGATAAGGGAAAGGTCGATGTTGTCGCGGAGATGCTATGGGACATACCATTAACGGTGGCGCTCCACTTTCTCGGGGTAGAAGACGACGGAATCGATGAGCTTCGCCAGTTTGGCGTAGCGCATACGATAAATACCTGGGGCCGCCCGAGTAAAGACGAACAGCTTCACGTTGCTGATGCAGTCGGCCGCTTCTGGGTCGCTGCCAATCGGGCGCTCGAGAAAATGATGGAGAACCCGTCAGGCGATGGTTGGATGTATTTCTCAATCCGCCAGCATTTGAAATATCCAGACGTCGTACCGCTTTCCTATTTGCGCTCGATGATGATGGCCATTCTTGTGGCTGCGCATGAAACGACTTCTAAAGCGACAGCCAATGCGCTGAGGCTCCTGCTTTCAGACAAAGCGGTTTGGGACAACATTTGCGCTGATACCAGCATAATTCCAATGGCAGTCGAAGAATGTCTGCGCCGCGCGGGATCGATTGTCGCTTGGCGGCGGCTCGTCACCGAGGAAACTGAGGTCAGCGGAGTAAAGTTGCCAAAGGGCGCAAAACTTCTGATGGTTATGGCTTCAGCGAATCATGACGAACGCCAGTTTGAGAATCCTGAATTGCTGGATCTCCACCGCGAAAATGCGGCTGACCATCTATCTTTCGGATACGGTGCGCATCAATGTATGGGCAAGAACATCGCGCGCATGGAGATGCGGATCTTCATTGAAGAGTTTGCAAAGCGGCTTCCGCATGCCGAACTCGTGCCGGATCAAGAATATGTATATCTGCCGAATACATCGTTCCGCGGGCCAGAGTCTCTATGGATTAAATGGGATCCGACGCTCAATCCGGAACGCGTAGATAAGTCAGCCTTGACGCAACGCCAGTCTTTCAAGATTGGCACGCCTTCGAAGGCGGACATTTCCCGCCCGATGCGGATTCTGGAAATGCGGAGCGAAGCACGCAACATTAAAACATTTGTGCTTGAGAGTTTGGACGGAAGGCCCCTGCCGGCCTGGTCACCCGGCGCACATATCCATATCCTCGCTGGCCATTTTGACCGCCGATACTCACTTTGCGGACGTCAAGAAGACCGGTCCAGATACGAAATCGCTGTGTTGAAGGAAGAATCAGGGCGGGGATGCTCCCGATTCATCCACGAAAATTTGAAGGAGGGAGATATCATCCGAACCCGGGGACCGAAGAATCATTTCCATTTGCGGGAAGACAAGTCAAGCTACCTTTTGTTCGCCGGCGGTATCGGCATTACGCCCATTATCGCCATGGCCGACCGCCTCAAAGCTGCTGGCAAGCAGTACAGTATTCACTTTGCGGGTCGATCGCTTGAACACATGGCTTTCATGGAGCGGCTTCGAAGTGATCATGGCGATCTCCTCTATGTCTATCCCACTGCGAGCGGGCCGCGTATGAACTTGGAGGGCATTGTAGTTAACTTCGCTGCTGAAGCGATCTATGCTTGTGGCCCCGACCGGATGCTCAGGGAACTCGAAACCGTCGCTAAGGACTACGGCGAGAACCTTCACATGGAGCATTTCCGGGCGGCGCAAGGCCTGCTGAACCCAGATGAGGAAAACTCGTTCGAAATCGAACTGCGTGATTCCCAACTGACCTTTCAGGTGCCGGCTGACAAGACCGTTCTCGATGTTTTGGCGGCAGCGGGTATAGACGTTGCATGCGATTGCAGGGAGGGTCTTTGCGGTTCATGCGAGGTGCAGGTCTTCGCTGGCGAAATCGATCACCGGGATCGTGTATTGTCACAGGCCGAGCGAAAGCAGAATAGTAAAATGATGGCCTGTTGTTCGAGAGCGTTCAGCAAGAAAATTGTTCTTGGACTGTAATGCATGAAAAGTAATTCGTATTGCGCGGTCGAGGGCATTAGCCTGCACTCGGTTCCGGCGGTGACCTGCAGATTCTGCAAAATCGCAATTTTCAGCCTGTTCTTTGGTCTCATCCGACCTGCTTTTTTCAAGCATGTTTTGGTCAAATTAGGCCCATGGAATCGGCACTTCTCGGACCTTTGACATCCGCACCAGGCCTGGAATCGCGAAACGGCCTGTAAATTTTCTAGAGAATCTGGATTTTGGTGCGGAGACCGGTTCGCACGTGACTACCTGCTCCGCCACCGGTCCAGACAACTGCCTTCTCTGCCTCGCAACTCTCCCTCCAGAATCGCCGCGATAGCCGCCGGTTGGCCTGCAGGCTCTGTACTCTCGAACGCCACCGGACGAGCCAATCCATTCTCTGTCGCGCGAAGACGTTTCTTCGCAATCACGCTGATGCGATAGCGGCTATCGATATGTTCGTCGTACCGACCCTGAATTCTGACCGCCTATTAGCCTTTCTCGTGCTGGGCCACGGCCAAAAGAACCGTACAATTTCAACAGGTCAGGCGCCGAAGGCCTTCAATGACGTTTGCCAGGCGCTTGATGATAGGCGCCGTTCGCGATCGCCACAGTCATATCGGTCATCGCCGAGCCGATGCACAGACCATCATGACGTGCCGCAGCCAACATCATCCGGGTCAGCGGCGTCTGCATCGAAGGCGGCAAAGCTTCGTATTCTCGCTGAACAGCGGCGGCCCGCCAGTATTTAGCGAAGGCGTCGTTACCTTTGCTGTCCGGTTTCAGCATCAGATTACCCTGCCGCCTATTCTGCTCGGTCAACGCGAAGACCGTCTGCCCCTCCTTGATGGTCTCGACAACCTTCAACTGATCGAGCCGCTCTGGATCGATGGTGGTTGGATCGGCCGACAGGATGATGAGGTCTGCGAGTTTGCCGACTTCAATCGAACCCTTTCGGCCTTCCTCGAAGTGCTGATAGGCCGGCCAAATGGTCATCGACTTGAGTGCGGTGATAACGTCGACTCGCTGATCCGGCCCGAGGATGTCGCCTGAGCGCGAGCGCCGCGTGACCGTCGCGGACAGAACGCGCATGGAATCGGGAAAGGCTACAGGCGCATCGTGATGGCTTGAGAAACGCATGCCGCGCTTTACGGCCCATCCGGTCGGCGAAATATTGTCGGCGCGGGCCGGTCCCACAGTATGATCGCGGTGCCAGTCGCCCCAGTAGAAAGTGTGCATCGGAAACAGCGACGGAAACACTTCGAGGCGCTTGAATTTATCAATCTGGTCCTCGCGGGCGAATTGCCCGTGTATCAGGACCGCGCGCCGGTCGGCCTCCGTGCCATACGTGTTCCGAGCCCTTTCCACCGAGGCGATCAGCAGGTCCATCGCCGCTTCGCCATTCGCGTGGGTGATCACCTGGACATTGTTCGCAAAGGCCCAGTCGATCGCTTCCACCACCTGTTCCCGGGTTGCGGCAGGGTAGCCAACATAGCCCGGCGGATAGTTGCCGACAGGCTTGTAATATGGGCGATCGCGCCAAGCGGTGAAACCTTGCGGAGAACCGTCGATCGTTAGCTTGGCGCCGCCGACCCTGAACCGGTTCCTGTAGTCTCGGCTCTGGTTGGACTTTATAAACTCGCGATCGACCAAGACGTCGGGGTAGGTCACGACGTCGACCTTGAATTTGCCTTCGGCGGCTGCCTCACTAAGCGCAATTGCGATCGGTGGGAGCGAGCGCCCCTCTTGCGTTGTCGTATACCCAAATCGGGTCCATAGCTCGCTACCCGCCTGGGCTAGAGTCTTGATGCCACCTGTTCCGATCTTGGCCAGAATCTTCGGCATGACGGCGAACATAGCCGTTTCCTCGAGCACGCCGTTGGGTTCTTTGCCGTCCGCACGTCGCTGTATGACGCCGCCTGCGGGATTGGGCGTATCCTTGGTGTAGCCGAGTATCTCGAGCCCTTTGGAGTTTACGACACCGAGATGACCCGACTGGTGCACTATGAAGACCGGAATATCTTTTGAAATTGCGTCGAGATCGTCTCGCGTCGGGTGACGCAGCTCCTTCAGTTGCGAGTTATCGTAACCGAACCCGATGATAAGGCCTGCGTCCTTTACCGCTTTATCGTTCGCGGCAGTCCAATCTCTTAGCGTCTTCTGCAACGAGGCGATGTCGGTCACGCTGCCATCCGGCGGCGCCAGCAGATTGGCGGACAGCGCCTGGATGCCGCCCATGAAAATGTGACCGTGGGCATCCACGAAGCCGGGGGTCATGGCGCGACCCGCAAGGTCGATGACCTTGGTGCCCTTGCCCTGAAGCTTGATGACTTCAGCCTTGGAGCCGACAGCGATAATCTTCCCATCCCTCTCGGCGACAGCCTCCGCGCGCATTGCGCGGTCGTCCATTGTAAGTATCGGACCACCCGACCAGATGCGATCCGCGATATCCTGAGCAATCGCAGGCGCGGCGATCAAGATGAGTATGAATATCAGGGCAGTCGCAACGGGAGCAGATCGGATCGATTGCTTCATGTGCTTCACTCCCGCTCTCGCACGCATTGATTGCGTCCGATCATCGACATTACATAGGCGACAGCGGGTTTTCGAATCGAAACTCGTCGATCTGCCGATCCACCACTGGTTGTGTGAGCCAGAATGCGCAAGATCGCCTTTGAATTATGGCAGTGCGATCACTGACGCGGGTGTCGCGAATGTCGCGCTTCCGGTTCTGACCCGATCGGATTGCATTCCGTCTGTGGAAACGAGGCTACGGGTCCGATCGCCACCTCTGTGTTGAAACCATGCCTCGACGCATGCTGTTGCACGCTTCACAACACGGAACCTATAATTAGCGAAGACGTAGCTGTAACCCATGCGAGTAAGCGTTATGAAAACTCGTGCTGCGATAGTTGCCTTGTTGTCGGCGTCCGTGTTGGCCCCCGACATATCAGAAGCCTGCAGCCGTGCTGTTTACTTCGGCAAGGATGGGCAGACCGTCACCGGCCGAACCATGGACTGGTTCGTCTCGGACATGGATACAAATCTCTGGTTATACCCGCGCGGGCTTGAGCGGAGCAGCAACACCAAGGCGCCTTTTACCTGGAAGAGCAAGTATGGCAGCGTCGTGACAACGATCTATGAGGGCGCGACCGCCGACGGGATGAACGAGCGCGGCCTCGTCGCGAACCTGCTTTACCTCGCCGAATCCAAATATCCGGAGGCGCGTGTGGACGACAAGCGTCCCACCCTCCCGAATTCGGCGTGGGTACAGTATGTGCTCGACAACTATGCCACTACCGCCGAAGCCGTCGAGGGCCTGCGTAAGGAAGAATTCCGTATGGTCCCCATCCAAGCTCCCACGGGCGAGCCCGGTACCGTACACCTGTCCGTCTCCGACGCATCCGGCGACTCGGCCATCTTCGAATACATCGACGGCAAGCTCAGAATTCATCACGGCAGGCAGTACCAGGTGATGACCAATTCTCCGACCTTCGATCGGCAGCAGCCCCTCGTCGACTACTGGAAGGAGATCGGTGGCTCGACCTTCCTGCCGGGGACCAATCGTGCCACGGATCGCTTCGCACGCCTCTCCTACTACGTGAACGAGGCCAAGCAATCCGCCGACCCGCGCGAGGCGGTGGCAACGGTCTTCAGCCTGATGCGCAATGTCAGCGTACCAATCGGCATCAAGATCCCGGGGAAACCGAACATCGCCGACACGCTGTGGCTGACGGTGTCAGACCAGAAGAACAAGGTCTATTACTACCAGAGCACCAACAGTCCGAGCATCGTCTGGGCCAAGCTGAGCGAACTTGATTTCAAGGAAGGGTCAGGCGCCCGCAAATTGCAACTTGACGGCAATCCGGACGTCGCTGGGAACCAGACTGGCAATTTCAAGCCGGCTGAGGTGTTCAAGTTCATGACGCCCAAAGACTGAAAACGCTGAGAGCGTCGTTGGATGGGGTTCTCCCAGAAAACCCTGAACTTGCGCCGATCCGATACGCCATACCCCGATGGGAGATAGAACTATCAAAAAGCAGAACAATGCCCCTTTTCGCGCTCGATTTCAGAGAGTGTTGGATCCCAGTTCCTCTCGCTCCGCCAAGTCCTACAAGATCTGATCTCTCCCTGTACCGGCGCGGTTAACCGCTATTGTTCGGTTTTCCAATCAGACGTCAGTCCCGACCCACTCCTGGCGGGTTCCATAAGCATTCTCTCAAATGCCGTTTTTCGCTGGACATCGGACTTCGTGTGCGAAGTCCCGAGGTCCGGAAAGGCGGGCGGCAAGGGTGCAATACGCGGTTCACGCGCGAGCAGATCCCAGCGCAGAGCGCGTGGCGCGCGCTGGAGCCGCGCGCTAACCTTTATCCTGCCGATCGCCGCAATCAAACCACGGCCCAAGATTCACGTTCATGGCTCAAGTCAAAAAACCCAAGGTCCGGGACGCCATCGTCGCCAGCGCCTATGAGCTGTTTCGCGACCAGACCTATCTTCGCACCTCGGTCGCAGAGATTGCCCGCAACGCGGGAATTGTTCCGTCGAACGTCTATGTCTATTTCGATTCGAAGTTCGAGATTTTCTACGCGGCGTACGAACCCTGGCTTAAAAAACGCCTGATGCGGCTCGAGCGCCAGTTGTCGAAAATCGAAGACGCCGATCAACGCCTGGTTCGCATCATTCAGGCGTTGTGGATCGACATGCCGGTCGAGGACAACGGCTTCGCCAACAACCTGATGCAGGCCGTGTCCACGACGGACAAGGACGAGCCCTATCGCAGCGACCTGTTGTCGCGTTCCGAAAAGACTCTGTCGCAACTGCTCCGTCGCGCCCTACCCGAGGCGCGCATAGACGACGGCGAGTGCGACCGTTTGGCTCATATCCTGCTGATGGCCTTCGACGGCTTCATTGTCCGCAACCATGTGGGCGGAACGCGCCCCGACATGTCGCGCATCGTAACGACGATGGCAAAACTCGTGACCGGCAGACCGATCTCCGATGCCGCCTCCCTGAACGGGGCACGCCGCCGCAGGCCGGCGCGGGGCAGAAAGACCCAATTGACGCGGGGCCATTAATGAACATCATTCTCTATTGACGCCGCCATCGCGGCGCTGGAATACTTGTCAATCGGTATCCTGCAAGTCACCCCGCTGGAGACGGACATGATTGCGTCTGCGATTAGATCGACCGAGATCAACCCCGGCAAGCTCGGCTTCCTGTTCAAGAAGCAGTTCGAGATGTCCAAGGTGAAGCCGGGAGAGACCATCGCCCTGGTCAGCGACCTCGCCACCCGCATCGAATACATCGAAGCCGCGTTCGCCGCAGCGGAACAACTCGGCGCAGACGTCTACGACATGCGGGTCAACTCGATCCCGTCATGGACCAAGGTCGGCGTACCCACGATCGGCAAGTGCAAAGGCACGCTGGAGGCGGTGAAGGCCGCCGACCTGATCGTGATCTTCCATGTTCCGCTGTTCACCAAGTGGCTGAAGGAGGTCATGGACGGCGGCACCCGCGTGCTGATGATCATCGACGCCCCCGACGAACTCGAGCAATTGATGTCCCCGCCCGGGCTGAAGGAGGCGCTGAAACACGCCGAGCAGCGCTACCGGAAGACCCGCGAAGTCCGCGTCACCTCGGACGCCGGCACCGACCTGACCTATTCATGCGGCGAGTATCCGGTCATGACCCAATGGGGATATGCGGACGAGCCCGGCCACTTCGACCACTGGGGCGGCGGCCATATCCATACCTTTCCGAATGAAAGCTCGGCGCGCGGAACGGTCGTGATCCAGCCTGGCGACATCATCATCCTGCCCTATTGCCGTTACGTGCAGGACGCCATCCATCTCGACGTCAAGGACGGGTTCATAACGAAAATCGACGGTGGCCTCGATGCCAAGCTGATGCGGGACTGGCTGGAGGACGGCAAGGCCGACGAGAACGACCGCGACCCATATGCGCTGTCGCATCTCGGCTGGGGCCTCAATCCGCAGGCTCGCTGGTATTCGCTGGCGATGAATGGCGACGAGCCCGAGCGCCATCGCGCCGGAGCGCGGGTGTTCGCGGGCAATTTCCTGTTCTCGACCGGGCCGAATTCACAGGGCGGCGGCAAGCGCACGACGCGCGGGCATTACGACGTACCGATGCGCGACTGCACCGTGATGCTGGATAATGAAATCATCATCGACAAGGGCCGCGTGGTCGATCCGAAAATGCGGGTTGCGCGCGTCCAGGTAAGCTGAAGCAGGCGCGGGCCGCGAGACAGGCCCGCTGCCCGCAACCAACAAGAAACGAACTGCGCAGAACGAAGCGGCGGTCGAAACCGCCGTCACGACCACGAGAGGCGTTGCGTGACGCTCGACCAGTATCCGCCGCAGGAGCCGTTCACGGCGATCGGCGCGCGTTATCACGACGAGGTGCTGCGACGTGGCGCATCAGTCACCGGCGTCGAGTCCCGCTATGGCGCGGATCCCTATTGCTCGCTGACGATCGTTCCGGCGGCAGAGCCCAATGGCGACGTGCTTGTCGTCTTTCACGGCGGCGGCTGGACCAATGGCTATAAGGAATGGATGCTGTTCATGGCGCCGGCGCTGACCGCGCTTGGCGTCACCTTCGTGACCGCCGGATACCGGCTCGCACCTCAACACGTCTACCCGACCCAGCTTCACGACGCATACGATGCGATTGCTGCAGTCCATCGCCTCATTCCGGAATACGGCGGCGACGCTGACCGCATCTTTGTCGGTGGCCATTCCGCCGGCGGCCACCTTGCTGCGCTGGCCGGCTTGCGCACAGGCTGGACCGCATCACGGAATTTGCCCGACAGGGTGATCCGCGGCGCGCTGCCGATTTCCGGCACCTATCTCTTCGGTCCGCAGTCCGGATTAGCGATGCGCCCGCGTTTTCTGGGACCCGAGGGCAACGGCCAGGAGCATGATGCGTCCCCGCTGTCGCATGTCGGACCGCGCATGCCACCGTTCCTGGTCAGCTACGGCTCCAACGACTTCCCGCATCTGCGCCAGCAGGCGCAGGATTTTATCGCCGCCATGCGCGCGCAGGGTAACGACGTGACCGAGTGCGAGTTGCCGGACTGCGACCATCTGGGCGCCAGCTACGCAAGCGGCGAACCTGCATCCGGCTGGAGCAGCAAGGCGGCGGCGTGGGTGCGGGAGCATTGATATGACCGCTCCCGCCGATCTCGCGCCACCCTTGGGCAATGCCATTACGGTCAGCGGACTGACCAAGGCATTCGGCGCCACCAGAGCACTCGATTCGGTCGACTTCACGCTCAACTTCGGCGAAACGCATGCGCTTGTCGGCGAAAACGGCGCTGGTAAATCGACCCTGATCCGCATTCTCGGCGGCGTGCATCGCGCCGATGGCGGCACGATCGCAATCGCCGGAGAAGTACGCAGTTTTGCCAGTCCGCATGACGCCATCCTTTCGGGTGTCGTCACCATTCCGCAGGAATTGCGGATGGTACCGGCGCTTTCGATTGCGGAGAATATCGCGCTCGGACAGCTGCCGACGCGTAGGCTGTTCGGCATCCTTCCTGCCATCGATCGCCGCCGGATGCGCGAAGAAGCCCGCCTTTATCTCGACCAGCTCAATTTCACCGCCGATCTCGACCGCCCGGTCCACAGCCTGAGCTTTGCCGAACGCCAGCTCGTTGCCATAGCGAAGGCGCTGCGGCTGAAATGCCGGATCTTCATTCTCGACGAACCGACCGCCGCGCTGGAAGACCGCGAAATCGAACGGCTGTTCGAAGTGATCGCGCGGATGAAGGCCCAGGGCACCGCGATCATCTATATCTCGCACCGGCTCGACGAAATCGTCACCCTGGCCGACCGCTGCACCGTTCTGCGCGACGGCAAACTGGTCGGCACCCGTTCACGCGGGACGTTCACCACGGCCTACCTGGTCGAGGACATGACCGGCAAGATGGCGCAGGATGTGGTGACCGAGCACGTGGCGCCCGGCCCGCCCCTCGTCGAGGAGATCGACGAGCGCGCCGACCGGATGACGGTGCGGGAAAATGAAGCAGTTGGCCTGGCGGGGCTGCTTGGCAGCGGCAGCGACCGGATTGTCCGGCGGCTGTTCGGACTTGGCTCAGACCGTCCTCAGGTCCGGCTCGCCAGCGGAAACGTGCGCCGCTTCACCCGGCCCGCCGACGCCATTGCTGCCGATATCGGTTTCGTGCCGGGCGAGCGCGCGCTGGGCCTGGTGATGAATCTGTCGGTCAGGGACAATATCCTGCTGCCCTCGCTGACCCGGGACAATCATCCGCTCTGGGTCAACCGCAAGGCCGGCGATGCGGTCGTGACCGCACTGATGGACCTGCTCGATATCCGGCCGCGCCGGCCGGAATTGCGGGTCGGCTCGCTGTCGGGCGGCAACCAGCAGAAAGTCATTATCGCCAAGTGGCTGGCGCGAAAGGTCACGACGCTTCTGCTCGACGAGCCTACGCACGGAATTGACATTGCCGCGAAGATGCATGTCCACGCGCTGATCCGGCAATTCACCAAAGACGGCGGCGGGGTGATCGTCAGTTCGAGCGATCTCGCCGAACTGGCGCGCATCTGCGACACAGTGCTGTCGGTCAAGAACCGCCGCATCGTCAGCCGGATCGAGCGGCGGGATGGATTGGACGAGGGACGCTTGCGCGCCTCGATCGGAGGAAAGCACTGACTATGACTCAGGGCGCCAATATCTCGTCGCGTCTGCTTGGACAGATTCCGCTGCTCACGCTCATCGGGCTGTGCGTCGTGACCACGCTGCTGACGGATCGTTTCCTCTCACCGATCAACCTGAACAATATTCTTGTTCAGTCCTCGATCATGGCTGTGATCGCCATGGGAATGACCTTCGTCATCATCGGCGGCGGGTTCGATCTGTCGGTCGGATCGACGGCGGCATTGTCCGCCTGCACATCGGCCATGGTGATGCTGGAGGCAGGTATCGGTGCCGGAGTGGTGGCAGGCATCGCGGTCGGCGCCGGCGTCGGGTTGGTCAACGGCATCATCATCGCCTATCTGAAGGTCAATCCCTTCATCACGACGCTCGGCACCATGGTGCTGTTTCGCGGCGTTGTGTTCCTGATCACCGGCGGCGCGCCGGTGGAGGGCGAATACGGCCTGCCCTCGAGCTTCGTCGCCTTCGGCTCCGCCCGATTTCTGGGGATCCATGCACTGGTTTGGGTGCCGATCATCCTGCTGATCGTGCTGGCCTGGGTGATGCATGCGACGCCATTCGGCCGCCAGATCTACGCCACCGGCGGCGGGCGCGAGGCCGCCTTTCTGTCGGGCGTGCCGGTCAACCGCATCACAGCCTCGACCTATGTCATCTGCGGCGCCCTTGCCGGCGTCGCCGGCGTGATGCTGGCCGCTCGCCTTCAATCCGGGCAGCCAACAGCGGGTGAGTTCTACGAACTGACCGCAATCGCGGCGGTCGTACTCGGCGGCGCTGCCCTGCATGGCGGCGAAGGTACTCTCTACAAGAGCGTGATCGGCGTCTTCATCATGATCATTCTCGGCAACAGCCTCAACTTACTGAATGTCGATTCCTACTGGCAGCGCGTCGCTATCGGCGCTGTCATTATCGTTGCCGCTGCAGCGGATAGCCTGCGATCGAAACGTTAACGGAGAGGGACAATGAAAAAGCTCAGTTTGCTATTTGCGTCTGCACTTGCCGTAGTCGGGCTGACCCTGGCTCCCGCTGACAATGTCCGTGCGCAAGACAAGACCACGATCGGTGTGGCCTTCCCGCAGGATGACAACCCGTTCTACATCGCCATGCTTCGCGGCGTGCGCGCACGAGCGCAGGAACTCGGCTGGGAGGTGGTGGCCGTATCGTCGAATGAAGACAAGCTCAAGCAGATCAACGGCGTGCAGGATCTCGTTGCCCGCGGCGTCAAGGGCATCCTGATTTCCCCGATCGATGCCACCGGCGTAAACGCCGCCTATGATGCCGCGGCCGCCGGCAAGGTGCCGATCGTCTCGGTCGCGCGTGGATCGACATCGCCGAACCAGACCCTCCATGTTGCCATGGATGAGAAGCAGATCGGTCGCGATATCGCCGAATGGACGGCGAAGCAGATCGGCGGCAAGGGCAAGGTCGCGATGCTGCTCGGCCCGTCGGGCGCCCCCACCTTCCGCAATCTTGCGGAGGGCTATACCGAAGTCATGAGCAAGTATCCGGATATCAGCATCGCGTTCCGCACCGATGGGCCGCTCACACGCGAGCGCGGCCTGAAAAACGCCGAGGACGCGCTGGTCGCGCATCCGGATCTCGCCGCGATCTACACTGCCAATGACGACGTGGCACTTGGCGCAACCCAGGCCGTGCTTGCCGCCAATCGGAAGGGCAAGACCCTTGTGACCGGGATGAATGGCGTGCCGCCTGCGTTGCGTTCGCTGAAGGAAGGCAATCTCGGCATGACCATCGAGCTCAATCCGGTGCTGTGGGGCCGGATGGGAGTGGACGTGCTGTCTGAATACCTGAAGGGGAGCAAGGTCGAGCCGCGTGTCTTCATCAAGCACGTGATCATCGACAAGGACAATATCGACCAGAAGCTGCCAAAGAACTGAACCACGAAAGGTGTGGCGGGCGATCGGCCCGTCACACCGTTCGATTTGTCCAACAAGCCGCGAAGCCGCGGCCACTGACTTTCTACGGAGACGATCCCATGGCGCATGCAGCCGCCGAAATTGGCGCCGGCACCCCTTACGTTCGCGAGGTGGAGCAGGCGCAATTGCATCCGCTCTGGGACCGCTACAAGCGCATCACCCCGATGCAGCCACGTCCGGCCGACACCCCGTATCAATGGAAATGGCAGGTCACGGAAGAATTCCTGCACCGTGCGGTGGCAGAAGTGCCGATCGAGGATATCGAACGTCGCGCGCTGATCATGTCGCATCCCTGCTTCGGCGACGAGACAGCGACCACCGGTACGTTGCTGGGCGCATTCACCGTTCTCGACCCCGGCGAGCAGGCCCGGCCGCACCGGCACACCGGCGCCGCGATCCGTTTTGCGACCCAGGCCGACGGCGCCGCGACCATCGTCAACGGCCGCTGGTGCGACATGAAAGCCGGCGATCTGATCCTGACGCCGCCGATGGCGTGGCACGGCCACATCAATCCGAGCGAGAAGCGCATCATCTGGTTCGACGCGGCCAACATGCCACTCCTCCGCGGCCTGAACGCGCATTTCTTCGAACCGGGCGATCCCAAAAACGAAAATTTCTGGAAAGTCGATGAGGGCGACGAGCGTCGCTGGCGCGCCGCAGGACTCGCGGTCGCCAACGCGCCGACCGGTCAGCCAAGTTCGCCGAAATATCGCTATCCCGGCGACGTCACCCGGCAGGCGCTGAGCGAGATGTCGGCCGGCCCGGATGGATCGCGATTGCTGCGCTATATCAATCCGGAAACCGGCGGCGCAGTGATGTCGACGCTGGATTGTTATGCCATGCGGCTGAGCAAGGATGTTGAGACCCGTCCGAAGCGCGGCGCCTATTCCATGATCTGCCTCGTCGTGTCGGGTCAGGGCCGTTCGCAGATCGGCGACAAGACCTTCGAATGGTCCCAGCACGATGTCTTCACCGTGCCGTCATGGTCCTGGGCGAGCCATCGCGCCATATCCGGCGACGCCGATCTTTTCATCGTTTCGGACAAGGTCGTGTTCGAAAAGCTCGATGTTCTCCGAGAGGAAGTTCAGTAGCGCGGATGGCCGACGACGCCCCCGGTAACACCGAGATCGGCGATCCCGCCGATGCAATAGGCGCGCCGCTTCGCCGGGTGGAGGATGTCCGCTTTCTGACCGGCCAGGGCCGGTATGTCAGCGATATCGAATGTGCGGGCGCACTTCATGCGGTCTTCGTCCGATCGGTGCATGCGCACGCGCATATCCGCAATATCGACAAAGACGAAGCGCTGTCCCTGCCCGGCGTCGCGGCGGTGTTCACCGGAGATGACATGCGCGCCGACTCGGTTGGACCGATGCGTGCGATGTGGGCAATCAAGGGCCCCGACGGCACGCCGATGGCCGAGCCGGATCGCTTTGCGCTGGCGCGCGGAACGGTGCGCCATGTCGGCGAGCCGTTAGCAGTCGTCATTGCCGAAACGCCGAATGCGGCACTGGACGCCGCCGAGCGCCTCGACGTCGATTACGACGTCCTGCCGGCGCAGCCAAGCGCAGCGGGTGCGCTCGCCGCAGGCGCCCGGCAGATCCACGACATCGCACCTGGTAATATCTGCTTTCGCTGGCTCCGCGGCGATCACCAAAAGGTCGCCGCCATTTTCGAGACCGCCGCTCATGTCGTGCGGATGGATATCGTCAACCAGCGCATCGGCGGCGCCGCCATCGAGCCCCGCGCATTGAT
This sequence comes from uncultured Hyphomicrobiales bacterium, assembly GCA_964641065.1. Classification (GTDB taxonomy): domain Bacteria; phylum Pseudomonadota; class Alphaproteobacteria; order Rhizobiales; family Xanthobacteraceae; genus Pseudorhodoplanes. Next base: position 28,675 of record CAZXJZ010000001.1, read on the forward strand.
CGCCCTGCCCCCGCGCGGGCAGGACAAGCTGACGCTGTATAGCTCGACTCAGGTACCGCATCACATTCGCCGCCTCGTCACGGAGCAACTCGGCATCAGCGAGGCCCGGATGCGGGTGGTCGCGCCCGATGTCGGCGGCGGCTTTGGCTACAAGGGCAAGCTCTATCCCGAAGAATCCATTCTGCCATGGGCCGCGATGCGGCTCGGCCGGCCGGTGCGCTGGAGCGCGACGCGGTCGGAAAGCTTTCTGTCGGACTATCAGGCGCGCGATCATACGACGCATGCGGAACTGGCCGTTAGCGCTGACGGCGATTTCCTGGCCCTGCGTGTGCGCACCATCGCCAATGTCGGAGCCTATGTTTCAACCTTTGGCGCGGCCATCCCGAGCGCGATCTATTCGGCCCTGCTTGCGGGCGTCTACCGCACCCCCGCCATCAGCGTGGAATGCTTTGGGGTGTTCAGCAACACCGTGCCGACCGACGCCTATCGCGGCGCCGGGCGGCCGGAAGCCTGCTACGTGCTGGAATGTCTTGCGGACCGCGCCGCTGCCCAACTCGGCCTTGATCGTGCTGAAATTCGGCGGCGCAACCTGATCCCGACAGAGGCGATGCCCTATCAGACCCCGATTGGGCCGAGCTACGACAGCGGCAACTTCCCGCGCCTGTTCGACCGCGCACTCGCGGCCGCGAACTATGATGGCTTCAGCGACAGACGTCGCGAGACCGAGCGCCGCGGTCGGCTGCGCGGGATCGGCCTTGCCTGTTTTGTTGAATCGTCGGGCGTCGCACCATCGCGCTTTGCCGGCATGCTGGGCGCCCGGGCGGGCTTTTACGAATCGGCGTCGGTTACGATGGAGCCGGATGGCTCGGTTTATGCCCGTCTCGGAACCCATAGCCATGGCCAGGGCCATGAGACCAGCATGGCGCAAATCCTGGCCGCGCGCCTCGGCGTCCCGTTGGAGAAAATCGCGATCGTCGAGGGGGACACCGACCTCGTGCCCTACGGAACTGGTACGTTCGGATCGCGCAGTATTTCGGTCGGCGGCTCGGCGTTAACGCTTGCGGCTGACAAGGTTGTCCGGAAAGGCAAGCTGATCGCCGCGCATCTGCTCGAGGCAGACCAGGCCGATATAGTTTTCGATCGCGGGCGCTACAGCGTGACCGGGACAAACCATTCGGTGGCCATCAATGAGGTCGCGCGCGCCGCCTACATTCCGCATAACTTTCCGCTCGAGACACTCGAGCCCGGGCTTCAGGACATCGCGGTCTACGACCCGAAAGCCTTCGCGTTCAGCAACGGCGTGCACATCTGCGAAGTCGAAATCGATCCGGAGACAGGAAAGACGTGGCTCACTCGCTACGTCGCGGTGGACGATATCGGAACCGTCATCAATCCGATGATCGCCACCGGACAGGTCCATGGCGGCGTGGCGCAAGGCTTCGGACAGGCCGTGCTCGAGCACGTGGCCTACGATTTGGACTCGGCGCAGGCGTTGACCGGCTCGTTCATGGACTATGCGGTTCCCCGCGCCAGCGACCTGCCTTTTTTCGTTTCCGAGTTCGATCAAAGTCAGCCGTGCACGCACAATCCCCTTGGAGCCAAGGGCTGCGGCGAAGCCGGAACGATTGCGGCTCCCGCAGCGATCACCGGGGCCGTTCTCGACGCGGTCAGTTCACGTGGTGTCATCGAAATCGATATGCCGATCACACCATTTCGCGTCTGGAAGGCGATACAGGATCATCTAAACCTGCCGTAAACAGACCCCATCGCATAACTTTATTTCAGACCCGGACGAGCTTGATCGTGCGCAGTCTCTCACTTGTGTTTTCGGTGCAGCGGCTGAATTTCCAGACGCCGTCTGACACTGCCAACCAGTGAATGGCGTCGGACGCGTGTCATTCCTGCGAGCCAAGCGTCCTGAACCATTCGGCATACGGCGTGGTCTTGACCAGGTGCCGGTTATAGTCAGGCGCCCCGTCAGTCCACCAGGGCGGCCCCCGCTCCCCCAACGCTATTTTGGTTTTGTTCACCTCCGCGCGCGCACGCGCAAGCGCCTGCTTGTCCCCATTTGCATCGCGCACGGCGCGCCTGGCGGCCATAAGCGCGAGAACCAGCGTGCGCCGCAAGCTGTCCGAGATATTCGGATTGGAACAGCGCCATAGTCGCTTTGCGACAACGAAGTATCGTCCGTCCGGAGTTATGGGGTAGGACTTACGGGCCGGTGGCATGTCCAAAAATCGTTCTACCGCTGATCGGTCGATTATTTGGACGCACAGCTAGGCGAATAGTTCCTCAAGTCGGTGTTCGGCCGCAGTCCTGCATGGAAAGGCTTCGGGTGCCGTGCGTTGAGCGATCCGGACCATTACGGCGTCGGCGCAGGATGTTGATTGAGGGCTCGCAGATTGATGCACCGTGCAGCATGTCCGGATTCGACGGGCTCCAGCGATATGTCTCCGCGTGCACATTCCGGCACGGCAAACGAACAGCGCGGCTTGAACGCGCACCCGGTCGGGACCGCATCAAGACGCGGCGGCGAGCCGGGGATCGCCTCAAGCCGATGGCCGCGCTGCGCGCCATGCATGGTCGACGACAACAACCCGCGCGTATAGGGATGGGCCGGATGCTTCACAACCTGTCGCAATGATCCGGTTTCGACAATGCGGCCAGCATACATCACGGCAATCCGGTCGCTGATCTCGACCGCGACGCCGATATCGTGGGTCACGAAGATCACCGCCATCCCGAGTTCGCGCTGCAGTTCCCGCAGCAGCAGCAGCACCTGGATCTGTACCGTGGCGTCGAGCGCCGTGGTGGGCTCGTCGGCGAGCAAAACCTTGGGACGGCACGACAAGGCCAGCGCGATCATGGCGCGCTGGCGCATTCCGCCGGACATTTCATGCGGGTAGTTGTCGAGCCGCCGCTTTGCGGAGGGAATGCGCACCCGCTCCAACATTTCGAGCGCGCGCGCGCGGCCGTCGGTGAACGAAACCTTGTCGTGCTTCACCACCGCTTCCGCGATCTGCTCGCCGATGGTGTAGACCGGATCAAGCGCCAGCATCGGTTCCTGGAAAATCATCGACACCACGCCGCCGCGCAGGTTTTCCAGCGCAACGGGATCGAGCGTCATCACGTCCCGGCCCTCGACCTTGATGCTGCCTCGCAAATCCGTGCGCTTCGGAGGCAGCATGCGAAGCAAAGCACGCAGCGTCACGCTTTTGCCGGAGCCGGATTCGCCGAGCAGTCCCAGCACCTCGCCCTGCGCGAGCTTGATGTCCACGCCGTTCAGCGCATGCACGGTCCGCTCGCCCTTGAAGCGGACATGCAGGTCGGAGATATCGACGATCGGATTTGCGGGTGCGTTCATTGCGGCAGGTCCGGTACGCGAAGATGATGATCGGTGACCTGCTGGAATGCGCGGCCGAACGCCACGCAGGTCTCGTCTCCGAACGGCCGTCCGATCAGTTGCAGGCCAATCGGCAGCCCCGATGCGCTGCGCCCGGCCGACACCACCAGCACCGGCAGCCCGAGATAATTCACCGGTCGCATGAACCGCATGACGGCGACCACCAGTTCCTCTGCATTCGGGCCGCCGCCGACATCGGTCTCATCGATCCGCGGCGCCGCCGAACGCGATGCCGGCGCCAGGATCACATCGACATCGCCGATAGCATCGAGATGCGCCTGCAACGCCGGCCCGCGCCAGCGCAAGGCCTCGAGATATTCGATCGCGCTGTAGGCCAGTCCGTTCTCCAGCCGGTTGCGCACCTGCGGCGTATAATCTTCGGCCCGCGTCCGCAGCCAGGGCGCATGCAGCGCCGCGGCTTCCACCGCGAGCACGACGAGTGCGGCGGCCGCAACCGCGGTCTGATCCGGCAAATCGACCTTGACGATGCGCGCGCCGAGTTTTTCGAACTGCTTTATCGTGCTGTCGAGCGCGGCAGCCACATCCGGCTCAAGGCCGTCGACATAGAAGCTTGCCGGTACGCCGACGGTGAGACCTTTCACGTCGCGTTGCGCGGCGGCCTTGTCCCAGAGCGGCGAACCATCCGTAACCGGATCCAGCGGGTCGGGTCCGGCGATGGCTTCGGCGATCAGTCCGCAATCCTCGGCGCTGCGCGCCAGCGGGCCGACGGTGTCGAGCGTGAACGACAGCGGCATGGCGTTGGCCCGGCTGACGCGCCCGGTCGTGGTCTTCAATCCGCTGACGCCGCAGCAATGCGCCGGCATGCGGATCGAGCCGCCCGTGTCGGACCCCAGCGCGGCATAGGTCATTCGCGCTGCAACCGAAGCGCCCGATCCGGACGACGAACCGCCGGTGATGCGATGCGGGTCCCAAGGATTGCGCGCGGGACCGAGATAGGCGTTGTGCCCGGTCGGGCCGTAGGCGAATTCCGCCATGTGCAGCGCACCGATGCGGATCGCGCCCGCGTCTTCCAGGCGCGCGATCGCTGTCGAGGTGGCGGGCGCAATCCAGCCCTCTCGGACTTTCGATCCGCATCCGGCCGGCTCGCCCTTGATATAGTACATGTCCTTGTGCGCCAGCGGCACGCCGTGCAGCGACCCCTTCGGCCCGGATGCCGCCAGTTCCGCGTCTGCATCCCTTGCAGCCTGCAAAGCCGCATCCTTGTCGAGCCGGACGAAGGCATTCAGCAGCGGTTGCCACTGGTCGATTCGCGCCAGCAGCGCCTGCGTCGCTTCGACCGACGACAACCTGCGCGCACGAATAGCGTCCGCCGCATCCGCGAGCGAGAGCAGCGCCGGATCGCTCACGGCTTCACCCCGCTCTTGGCTCCGCGCCGCGCGATCATCGTGTAGGTCGCAGGTTCGACCTCGAATGCGATCGCGATATCCTCCTGCGCCATGCGTGCGGCCACCGGCGTAACCGCCTTGGCGATCCGCGCCGGCGAGCCGTCGGGCAATGGAATGCGCGCCGCCTTCGCCATCATTGCAACGCGCTCCGGGGTGACATCAGCCATGGTTCGCTCCGCGGCTGCCGGCAAGCGAGTGCCCGGAATTCGGGTCAACCATGAAGCAAGCCGCGACATGCCGATCCTGCCCTGCGGGATACAGCTGCGGCGCCTTTGCGCTGCAGACATCCTCGGCAAAGGCGCAACGCGTATGGAATCGGCAGCCGGATGGCGGATTGATCGGATTAGGAGGGTCGCCCGCGATTGGCGGATTTTGCGTGCGGTTGTCGGGATCGAGTGACGGCATCGCCGCAAACAATGCCTCGGTATAGGGATGGCAGGGTGTGTTCCACATCGCCTCGACCGGCCCGCTTTCCACCACCTCGCCGAGATACATCACCACGATCCGGTCGCTGATGAAGCGGATCACGTTGAGGTCGTGCGAAATGAAGATGTAGGTCAGGCCGAATTCATTCTTCAGATCGATCAGCAAGTTGATGACCTGGGCCTCCACCGACTTGTCGAGCGCGGAGACCGCCTCGTCGAGGATCACCAGCCGCGGCGATAGCGCCAGCGCGCGGGCAATGTTGACGCGCTGTTTTTGTCCGCCGGACAATTCGTGCGGATAGCGGCCCGCGAACACTGCAGGATCGAGCCCGACCTTGCGCAGCAATTCGTGCGCGCGCTCGCGTGCCGCATCCGCAGCGAGCCCGTGCACGCGCGGTCCGAACGCCACGGTGTCTTCGACCGTCAGGCGCGGGTTGAGCGAGGCATAGCTGTCCTGAAACACCATCTGGACCCGGCGGCGCAGGTCGCGCATCGACAGCGCCGAACCCACCGCCTCTCCGTCGAACAGAATGCGGCCCTGGTCATAGGGCATGAGGCCGACGATCAGGCGGGCGGTTGTCGATTTGCCGCAGCCGGACTCGCCGACAAGCCCCACCACCTCGCCCTTGTCGACGGAGATCGAAACGTCATCGACCGCGCGTACCACGCTCTTGCTGCCGAACGGTCCGCCGCCGACATTGAAATGCTTGACCAGGTTTTGAACCTGCAGGAGCGGCTGGGCCGGACCGCCGATATCGGCCGCGGGAGCGAGCGTCTCAGCTTCTGACATCCATCGCACTCCGCAGGCCGTCGCTCAGAAGGTTGAAGCAAATCGAGACGGCAAAGATCATCACGCCTGGCAACGCCGCCACCCAAGGATTGACGTAGATCGCCGTACGTAGCGTGTTGAGCATCAGTCCCCATTCCGGCTCCGGCGGCCTGGTGCCGAGACCGAGGAATGAAAGCCCGGCGGCAAGGATCATGCACACGCTGATCAGGCTGGTGGTGTAGACGAAGATCGGGCCCAGGACGTTGCCGAGTACATGCACCCGCATGATGGTCAGGGCATTGGCGCCGGACGCGCGCGCGGCATCGACGAAGTCCAAGTTGCGCACGCTGGTGGTGACGCTTTCGGCGACGCGGACGATCGGCGGAATGAACACGATCGTCAGCGAGAGCACACTGTTGAAAATGCCTGCACCAAGCGCTCCCGAAATGGCGATGGCCAGCAGCACCGAGGGGAAGGCGTAGAAAATGTCGATCGTGCGCATGATCATCTGATTGACGACGCCCCCGACATAACCCGCGGTCACGCCCAGCGTAGTGCCGATGAGAAATGCCAGGGCAACCGGAAACAACCCGATGAACAGCGTCAGCCGCCCGCCATAGATGAGGCGCGAGAGCATGTCGCGGCCGAGTTCGTCGGTGCCCAGCGGATAGCCGGGCGTGCCGATCGGACGGAGCCTGCGGATCATGCTGCCCTGATAGGGATCGGCTAGGCCGAGCCAGGGTGCGAAGATCGCGGCCAGCGCGATCAGCAGGATCACCAGCGCGCAGCCAACGCTGACCGGATCGCGCGCGAGCCGGCGCGTAACGCCGCCCCAGTAACCGCGCGCGCGCGTCGGTGGGATTGGCTCGACGACGTCCTCGGCCATCACGCTCATTGCTTACGCCCGCTTGATGCGTGGGTCGATCGCCGCCTGCAGCACATCGACAATAAGATTGAGCACCACGAAGAACAGCGCCAGCACCAGGATCGTGCCCTGAAGCAGCGGCAAATCGCGCTGGAATATCGCCGAGTTGAGCAGGAAGCCCGTGCCCGGCCAGGAGAATACGGTCTCGATCAGGATCGAACCGCCGAGCAGATAACCGAGTTGCAGGCCCATGACCGCGATTGCGGTCGGCGCGGCATTCTTGAGGATATGACGAAACACACGGACTTCATCCAGGCCCTTCGAGCGCAACGCCAGCACAAATTCCTGCGACAGCAGATCGCCGACCAGTGCACGCACCGTACGACTGACAATGCCCATCGGGATTACCGACATGGTGATCGCGGGCAGGATCAGATACTGGATGTGATCCCAGTCCCAGGCCCAGCCGCCCGGCCCTGCTCCCACCGCCGGCAGCCAGCCCAGAATTACCGAAAACACAATTACCAGGACCATGCCGAGCCAGTAATGCGGGGTGGATACACCCGCGATCGAAATCGTGGTGACGACCTTGTCGATCCAGGAATCCCGGAAATAGCCGGCCAATATTCCGAACAGCAACCCGAAGAAGAAACCGATCAGGCTCGCGACCACCGCAAGCCGGAGCGTATTGACGACCGCGCGCATCACCTCCTCGGTGACGGAACGTCCCGAGGCGATCGATGTGCCAAGATCGCCGTGCAACGCGTTCCAGATCCAGATGCCGAATTGCACCGGCAGCGGCCGGTCGAAGCCGTACGCCTTGCGCATCTGCGCGGCCAGTTCCTGCGAGGCATCGGGCGGCAGCACCGACACCAACGGATCGCCGGGCGCGATATGGACGAGGAGGAAGCAGACCAGAGCCACGGCGATCACCACCGGGATGGCAAGGACGATGCGCTTGACGATATAGACAAGCATCGAAATCTCACTTCCGAACTGGCATAATTCCAGACTGCCGCGCGTATGTCCGCATCTTATTGTCCCCCAGTCAATGGCCACCACGCCACGTTACGGGCCACTTTCCGCGCAAGCCTCACCGCGCCATCGTGATCGACGAGAAATTCTGGAACCAGTTCTTCGCCTGCACGAAGCCCTTGACCTTAGGGCTCATTGCACGCGGGTTCACGTCGTGAGTGACCATTAGGAACAGTGCATCGTCGACGAATTTCTCGTGTACTTTCTGCAGGACCTTGGTCTGCTCCACCGGGTCGAAGGTGGTGCGGATGGCGTCGAACATCTTGTCCATGTCCGGATCGCAATAGTGACCCCAGTTGGTGCCGCCGGGCGGCGCCAGATTGCATTGCAGGTGCCGGATAAAGCCGGTGAACGGGTCCTGGATGAAGTAGCTGTAGTTCATCGCCGTGCCGCCGCGTGTCGACGCATCCTTCGCACCGGCGCGCCAGATATTGATCAGCACGTTCCATTCGACGACTTCGAACGCCACCTGGATTCCCGCCTCCGCCAGGTTCTGCTGCACGAATTCGTTCATGGTGAGCGGCTGCATCTGGCCGGAGCCGGATGTCGAAATCAGAATCTTGGTCTTGAGCGGCTTGCCCGGGCCGTATCCGGCTTCAGCCAGGAGCTTCTTCGCCTGCGCGAGATCGCGCTTCAGCACGAATGACGGCTTGCCGAACCACTGGTGACCCGGCGGAAAGAAACCCTCAGCCGGGATCATCAGGCCGCCCAGCAACTCCTTCATGCCCTCGCGATCGACCGCGAGATTCGCCGCCTTCCGGACGCGGATATCGTTCCAGGGCGAGCCTTCGATGCGCGAAAAGTGCCAGGTCCAGTTATGCGGATAGGCATTCGCCACGATTTCAAAGCCGGCCTTTTTCAGGGAAGGGATGGCGTCGGGCGATGGCGCCTCGATCCAGTCGACCTGACCCGATCGCAGCGCCGCGACGCGAGTGTTTGCTTCCGGCAATGGCAGCAGAACCAGCCGGTCGAGTTTCGGACGGCGCGCCTCATCCCAGTATTCCGCGTTCGGCACGAGTTCGGCCCGCTCACGCGGGACGAACGCCGCCAGCTTCCACGGGCCAGTGCCGGACGGCGTCTTCGCAAACGCATCCCAGCTCTTGCCGACCTTCTCCCACTGGGCCGGCGACGACATCATGATCCACGCGATCTGATACGGCAGGGTGGCGTCGGGAGACTTGGTGGTGATCTCGACCCGGTATTTGTCGATTGCCCGGTAGCTCGCGACCGCCGGGATGCGGGAGCGGCCCTGACCCGACTGCCGGGGATCGAATTGCGGACTGTCGTTCTTCAGGAGCTTGTCGAGATTCCATACCACCGCGTCGGCGGTGAATTCCGAACCATCATGGAATTTCACGCCCTCGCGCAATGTGAAGACCCATTTGGTCTTGTCGGCCTCGTCGACGCTCCATTTGGTGGCGAGCCCCGCCGACAATTCGGACGGCTTGTCGGCGGATGAGAGGTCCCAGTTGATGAGCGCGTCGTAGACCGTGTAGCCCATGAAGCGCTGGCCCTCGCCGCCCTGGTCGGTCTGACCGGTGGTGAGAGGGATGTCGGACGCGGTCATGCCGATGCGCAGGACGCCTTGCGCTGACGCTTGCTGTGCGGCGCCGGAGAATACCAGTGCAGCCCCGAGCGCGACGATACGGAAACCGATCATAGCCCCTCCACGACGGTTAGCACTTGCGGCGGCCGCCGCTCCGTTCCACTGAAAGAGCAAGGCTTGTGCCAAGCGAAATGGAGGACGCGATGCGGCTGTTGCTTCTGAATGCGAATGCCAGCCAGTCCATTACCGATCTGGTGGTGGCCGCCGCCCGGCCACTCGCAAAGCCTGGCACTGAACTGATCGGCGCGACCGGGCGTTTCGGGCCCCGCTATATCGGCACCCGCGCCGCCTATGCGATCGCCAGCCATGCGGCGCTCGATGCCTATGCCGCATTCGGGCACGGCGCGGACGCGGTGGTGCTCGCCTGTTTCGGCGATCCCGGCCTCGGCGCGCTGCGGGAGGTTGCATCGGTGCCGGTTGTCGGAATGGCGGAGGCAGGATGCCGTGCGGCAGCGCACGGCGGGCGCCGTTTTGCCGTTGTGACCGGCGGTGAGCGCTGGATCCCGATGCTGACCGAATATATCGGCGCGCTCGGCCTGTCGGCGCAGCTCGGTGGGGTGCATGCCGTCGCACCGACCGGCGCGGACATCGCCGCCGACCCCGACGGCAGCGTCGCGCTCCTCGCGGACGGATGCCGGACCGCGGTGAAACGTTTTGACGCCGATGTGGTCGTGCTCGGCGGGGCGGGTCTCGCACCGATCGCCCCGCGTGTCGCGGCAATGCTCGATTTTCCGGTGGTTGACGGGCTTGCCGCGGCGCTCACGGCGGCCGAGGCCGCGGTTTCGTCTCCCGACCCGTCCGCATTCCCGGATCGTCTGACCGATCCGCTGCCGGCGGTCGGGCTGACACCGGAGCTGAACGCGCTGCTGCAGCAGCCGGGCCGCTCGACCTGAATATGGGCCAAGGGCCAGCACCGCGCTCATCGCGCGGTGCTGCCGAACTTCAAAGTCAGTTCATCGTCATGGTCGAGAAATCGACGAACCAGCTCTTTGGCTGAACGAAGCCCTTGATCTTGGGCGACATGGCGCGCGGTCCGACGTCATGCGCGACATAGAGAAACGCCGCTTCGTCGACCGAACGTTCATGCAGCGCAGCCAGCGCCTTGTCGCGCTCCGCCGGATCGAAGGCGACACGCACCGCTGCGACCAGCTTGTCGTATTCCGGGTCGTTGATGAAACCCCAGTTGTTCGAGACCGGAGGCGCCATCTTGGAATCCAGGAACCGGATCATGGCGAAGAACGGGTCCATCGCCGCATAGGTCACGTTGGTGGCGTGCGAGCCGCGTGCGGATTCGTCCTTCGCACCCTTGCGCCAGTTGGTGAACAGCGTGTTCCATTCGATGACATCGAGCTCGACATCGAAGAAGCACTCCGCGAGGCTCTGCTGGATGAACTCGTTCATCGGCAGCGGCAGCATTTGGCCGGAGCCCGAGGCCGAGGTCTGGGTTTTCACCTTGAGCCGCTTGGCTTTCGAGAAGCCGGCTTCGGTCATCAGTTTGCGGGCCTGTTCCGGATCGTACTTGATCTGGAATTTCGGATTTCCGCGCCACGGATGCCCCGGTTCGAAGGTGCCGCTCGCCGGCGCCATCAGCCCGCCGAGCAGACCGTCCTTCATCGCATTGCGATCGATGCACAGATTGGCGGCCTTGCGGACGCGGATATCGTTCCAGGGCGAACCCTCGATGCGGCTGAACTGCCACGGCCACACATGCGGCTGCTCATTGGCGTGGACGACGAAGCCACGCTGCTTGATCTGCGGCAGCGCGTCGGGCGACGGATTTTCGATCCAGTCGACCTGCCCCGACAACAACGCCGCGGTGCGGGCATTGGCTTCCGGCATCGGCAGAAGAACGAGCTTGTCCACCTTCGGCCGGCGGGCCGGATTCCAGTACGCGTCGTTCTTCACCAGCTCGAGCCGCTCGCGCGGCACGAACCGGTCCATCTTCCACGGGCCTGTGCCGGACGCATTGCGCGCGAAGGCATCCCAGGCCTGCTTCGCCTTTTCCTTCGGATCGGTGGCGCTGGCCGCGTCATAAAGCTTCTGCCAGTGCGCAGGCGACGCCATGAACAGATTCGTCAGATTGATCGGCAACAGCGATTCCGGCGCCGATGTCGTCAGTTCCACGGTCATGTCATCGATCTTGCGGGCGCTGCGCAAGGTCGGCATGCGCGAGGCGGTGACGCCGACCTGGCTCGCGTCGAAATGCGGCGCGTCCTGCTTCAGCACCTTCTCGACATTCCAGACCACGGCATCGGCATTGAAATCGGAGCCGTCGTGGAATTTCACGCCGGGCCGCAGCTTGAAGATCCATTTGGTATTGTCGGTGGGCGACACCGCCCATTCCGTCGCAAGACCGGGGATGATCACGCTCGGCTTTTCGGCCGAGGACAGATCCCAGAGGGTCAGACCCTCATACATGGTGTTGCCGGTGAAGCGGTTGCCTTCGAACCCCTGGTCCGGCTGGCCGAGGGTGCGCGGGATATCCGCCGCGGTCATGCCGATCCGCACCGTGGACTGGGCGGAGGCCGGGCTGGCAAACACAGCCAGCACACTGGCAACGGCGAAAGCCGGACCGAATTTCAGAACAGACAGTGATCTCAACATGTTTCTCCCCTGGGACGCGAACCGTTGGAAGGCTGACAAGTCGAAGCATCAAGGAATGTGCCAGTTGCGAAAACGCGCTCCGGCACGCGGCAGACGGCAGCTTGGCCGCGAGGCTATGCAGCGCCTGCCTATTGATTGAGCAGAGTGTAGAGAAAGCGCGGCGGACAACAAGCCGGATCGCCGAAGGCCTGATCAATTTCAGCGCCGACCCCAAGGCCTGGCGGGCAAGCGCGGAGAACGGGAGGGATGCAGCACCGCTTCCGGTGCGGCATAACCGCCCGCCCGGCCATCCCACGCTAGCCGGCGCACTGGCTTTACCATCGTTCCGATCCCTTGCGCGGCGCTTGAGACCATGTTCGGGTTGGACCTATACCCGCCGCCCCGTCCCGCGAATTGATGCCCGGTCACCCTGTCTCATGAACCAACGAACCGCGTCGCCGCACACTCTCGGCAACCTCGCGATCGATCCGGATCGGCTGTGGGATGACATCATGGAGACTGCGGCGTTCGGTGCGACCGCGAAGGGCGGCATCTGCCGCCTCACGCTCAGCGAGGAGGATCGCAAGGTTCGCGACTGGTTCAAAGCGCGCGCGGAATCACTCGGGTGCCACGTCACGGTCGACGACATGGGCAATATGTTCGCCCGGATGGAGGGCAGCCGCAAAGATATTCCGCCGATTGCGATGGGGAGCCATCTCGACACCCAGCCGACCGGCGGCAAGTTCGACGGCGTGCTCGGCGTGCTGTCCGCACTCGAGGTGCTGCGCACGTTGCGCAATGCCGGTTACCAGACCTACGCCCCAATCGAGGTGATCAATTTCACCAATGAGGAAGGCTCCCGGTTTGCACCGGCCCTGATTGCGTCAGGCGTGTTCGGTGGAGTGTTCGACCGTGCCTATGCGGTGGCGCAGACGGATCGCAGCGGTGTGACATTCGGCGAGGCGCTGGAAGGCATCGACTATCGCGGCTACGAGCGCTGTGGCGACCATCCGCTGTCCGCCTATTTCGAATTGCATATCGAGCAAGGCCCGATCCTCGAACGCGAGGACTGCGATGTCGGCGTGGTGATCGGCGCGCAGGGCGTGCGCTGGTTCGACGCCACCATGATCGGTCAGGACGCCCACACCGGTGCAACGCCGATGACCATGCGAAAGAATGCACTGGTCGGAACCGCGCGCATGATCGAGGCGGTGGATCGCATCGCCAAACGCCACCCGCCTTTTGCGGTAGGGACCGTGGGCTCACTCGAGGTGAAGCCGAACTCACGCAATGTCGTGCCGGGCGAGACCTTTTTCACCATCGACCTTCGTCACCCGGAAATGCCGGTGCTGGAGGATATGGAGGCAGAGATTCGCACCGCGTTCGATTCGACATTGCGCGAGCTCGACCTCACCGGCACGCTGACACGCATCTGGGAACAGCCGCCGGTGGCCTTCGATGCAACGTGTCTTGATGCGATCCGCAGCGCCGTCGCGCGCACCGGCTTCACCGCGCGGGACATCGTGTCGGGCGCCGGCCACGATGCGGTGTATGTGTCGCGCGTCACACCGTCGGCAATGATCTTTGCGCCGTGCAAGGACGGCATCAGCCACAACGAGGCGGAATTCTCTTCGCTCGAACAATGCGGCAAGGCCGCCCAAGTACTGTTGCTGAGCGTGCTGGAATACGACAGGCAACTGGCTGCGGCGAACACCAGGTAGCGGCCATGAAAAACTTACGCGGCAGCGTTATCGATTGTCCTCTGCCGCCACGGCTTTTTTGTTGACGCCTTTGCGAAGCGCCACGGTATTCAGCTTCGTGTTGGCAGCCTTTTCCTCGTTCAGATTCGTGGTCAGGAAGCGCACCACATCGTCGTGGCCAAGTTCTTCGGCCCAAGCGATCAGCGTACCGTAACGGGTCATTTCATAATGCTCGACGGCCTGGCAGCTGGCGACGATGGCCGCATCCAGAACCGACTTGTCGGCAACCTCGCCAGTGATCTCGTCCCCTTCCTTCAGGATGCCGTCGATCGCGGGGCACTGAGTACCCTTCGGCGTATGACCGAGTTTCTTGAAGACCTGATCGAGGCGCTCGATCTGCTTTTCGGTTTCCTCCAGATGAGCGCGCAGCCCGGCGGACAGATCGCGGTTGGTAGCAAGCTCGATCAGCTTTGGCAGGGCTTTGGTGATCTGCTTCTCGGCATAATAAATGTCCTGGAGCCCATGGATGAAAAGATCTTCCATGCTCTTGATGTCTTTCGTGAAGATTCCCATCGCTGCGCTCCCGGGTTGAAGGATTCAGAGCGACGAACGCCCGGCGCCGGCACATGTTCCGGGCAATCCCTCAGACGATCAGAGGCCGGACGCTCGGCGATTGCATCAGGAGGCGGTTGTTGCCGCGGCCGGACCTGCCGACGCAATCGGTCAGATGACGGGGACCGCGCGAAGCGAGTGCTCCGTAACCGGCCAGTGTCAACGCCTCCGATGAGCGCGAATCCGGGAACGTCCTGTGGACCGCAGTGTTGGCCCTGCGGATGGCTTCCATCCGTGAACCGCACAGGGAGATCACGATGATTCGCAAAATTGCCCTTATTGGAGCCGCGACCCTTTTCTCGATATCGCTAGCCGCCGCTCAGTCCAGCGGACCGTCTTCGACCGCAGGCGGCGCACAAGGCACGTCGAAGTCCGGTGAGCTGGAAAAGCCGGCTGGCGGCATGCCCTCGGGCAACATGAAAGCAGCGCCGAAGAGCACGACCGGCGCAGGTCGCTCGGGTGAGAGTTCGCCCAGCTCGACCGCAGGCGGTGCGCAGGGAACCACTAAAGGCGGCCCAAACACGCCGGGCGCGCGCTAATACATCCCTCAAAATTAAACAGCGCAGGGCCCCGGCAACGCCGGGGCTTTCGCTCTGCAACATGCGCAAGCCGCATTTCGACGGTGCGCGCAGAACAGGGGCGACAACGCGGACCAACGGAAAGGCCAACCACGTCGTAGCCGACCACCGTCACAGATACCGCTTCAGCTCCGCAGCCGCCTCTTCCGGCTTGCGCTTGAGATTGAAGGGCGCGACGAAACGGCCCTCCTTGTCCATGAGATAGACCAGCGCGGTGTGATCCATAGTGTAGCCGCCGCCATCGAGCGGGACCTTCTTCGAATAGACCCGGTAGGCCTTTTCCATGGCCGCGATCGCGGCCGGATCGCCGGTCAGCCCGCGCAGCCGCGGATCGAAGCTCGACAGATATTCCTTGAGGATCGCCGGCGTATCGCGCTCCGGATCGACCGAGACAAAATAGGCCTGCAACTTGTCCGCGTCGCGGCCGAGCGCCTTATAGAGCTGCGTCATGTCGAACAAGGCGGTCGGGCAGATATCCGGGCAATGCGTGAAGCCGAAGAACATCAGCGAGGGCTTGCCCTTCAGGTCGGCCTCGGTCACGGGCTTGCCGGTCTGGTCCACCAGGCTGAACGGGCCGCCGATCGCCGATGGCGCCGGGATCGGGGTTGGCAGCCTCCCGGCCACCATGAAAATCGCCACGGAGAAGATTGCCAGCCCGCCCAGGAAGGCAGCAATGACGGTGACGATGCGCGTGGTCTGCTGGGTCATTGGCGGGTCACCTGGGCGAGACAGAAACGGCTCAGAAACACGCCGCAATCCCCGCGCGCACGATTTCGAAAAACACCGTCGTCCCGTAATAGACCCACAACGCGCAGGCCAGGGCAACCAATGCGCCTAAGGCCAGTCCCACCGCGAGCAGCGGCCAAGAGAGGCGGCCAGAAGCCGCGTTCGGCAAGGTTTCGGACATGACAGCCAGATAAGCGCAGTGGGGGCCCGGATCAACTCCTGACGCGTAGGCCACGGAAAGGGAGATCCGTAAGTGTCGGTGCCGGTAGGCCGAGGCTCCCAGGCATAACGAACCGGGGCCGGCAGCGGTCAATCCGAATGTCCGGCTCGCCGCCTCGCGACGCGCTCGATCGGGAAAGGGACCACCGTCACTGTCTCCGGCAGCGGCTCCTCCGCTTCGACAACCTGCCAGTTGGCCAAGCGGATGATATCGGCGACCGACATTTGCGGGCTGACGTCGGTGATGTCGCTATATCCCACCCGGGTCTGGCACCCATAGCGATCGATCAGCACGGCGATGGCGTCACGGCAGAAAATGCGGCGCGCGTCGATCAACCCGTGCGCGGTCTCGACCATGCCCGGACTGCGGCTGCTGGCGAGCGCGCACAGCTTCGCTTTTACCCGTTCGGCGCGCGCATCGGTGAATGAGAGGACAGCACCCATGCCCGCCAACGCAGGCGCCGCCATGGCGGTTCCGTCGGCTGGCGGTGTGCCGAAACGGCACGATCAGTGCCGGCGCGGCCTTGCCTCGCCCCCGCCGGCACCCTGTGGCTGGTCGGTCTTTTCCAGCACGATATGGCCGAGATTGGCGATCACGTCCGCGAGCAGGGCCGCGCGATCCTGCGGATCGGCCATGGTCACGAGATCTGCCAGCACCTCGGTCACCTTGGCCGCGATGGCCCCGAGATCGGCGCCGTCGCGCGTCAGCTCGGGCTCGAGCAGGTCATGGATATCGCAGTGGATACAATCGGACACGGCACAGCTCCTCGCGCCGGGTGGCGGATATCGCACTATACGCCGTGATGTCCACCGTGACGAATGGCAGCGCGTTCATGATGAACGCTACGCCTGGAGTGGCCCGTCCCGGCTGCAGCCGGGACGGCCCGGGGGATCGTCAGCGGCTCGAACCGCTGGTGGCGGCGCCATGGTCCTGCTTCAGCTTGCCGCTCATGTTGACCACCGGCTGCTCGCTCTCGGTGCTCAACTGCCGGATCGTGTTGGCGTCGAGGTCCAGCGCCTTGAGGTCGACCATGCGGATCGTCTGGTCGTCATAGGTCTTGTAGTAGTAGCGCTGTGCCTGCGGATCGCGCGCCACCGTCATCTGGGTGTAGTCGGAATAGACAACGCCGTTGACGACATCACGCGACACGCCGATCGGAATGTCGAAATTGTTGAGGATGTGGAACACCTGATCGATGCCCTTGCCGGCATTGTCGGCCGGCATTGCGGTTGCGCTGAACACGGCAGCGCGGATGAAGCGCGCCGGCGGGGTGAAGTCACCCGGCAGGCCGAGCATGCCGGTGCCCTGGCCGAGCGCCTTGAAGGTATCGCCATCGATCTTCAGCGGCGGCACGTCGCGCGGATTGAGCGCGATGTAATTGCGCAGGTTGGTCATGTGCCAGTCGAAGGACGGTGAGTTCGTCAGCGTGCCGAGCGCATTGTCGTGCACCTTGAGCTTGCCGCCGACCGGCTCGATGACGAGACTCGCGCCCGTCTTGTCGTAGACGATATAGTGGAATGGCGGCGCCACCGGGCCCCAGCCGTCCAGAACGGTCGGCGTGATCACCACCGCGCCGCTTTCGACCGCCTTGCGCACCTGATCGACCGAACCGAATTGCGTCAGCAGCCAGTTCGGGAAGTCCGCCGGCGACAACCCCTTGCTCTGGTTCTCGGGCGTCACCGCGGCATATTCCGCGAAAGTCGGGAAGAAGAACGTGCCCGCGGCGAGGCCGGCCTCGTTGATGCCGTCGAGCAGACGCGGATTGCCGAAGGCGGCGATCCCGGTCGCGCCATACTTCACCGTGTATTTGAGACCGTCGCCGTTCGGCGTCACACCGGTGTACTGATATCCACGCGGGATCACCGCGATCGAGGTCTCGACCGGCGTGCCGAATTCCAGCGTGCGGCCATGCACGATCGCACCATCCTTCATCCTCAGCATGATGCCCGTGCAGGCCGAGACCTGCTGGGCGGTCAGTGCGAGGACGGCGGCGGCGATGGCGGTCAGGCCAAGTCTTCCATTGCGGCGCATGGCTTCGTCCCTTGGTTCAAGACATGAATTCGGGGGGTTCCTAAAGCGGGCTGCCTTAAGGGCCCCTAAAGCGCAACGGCCTCAGTCCCGCTTGGGTTAAGCGAGGATGAGTGCGGCGACGCAACATTGACGCAATATCGCGCGCCGCGCTTCCCGCGCGGGAACAGGCCTGATGCTGAAGCTTTATCCTCCGGAAACCCGGAGGAAGACCCATGACCTACGATCCGGATCGTGACGCCCGTGCTCCATCCAACGTCAGCCCGAACGAGCGGCCATATTCGCGCCAGGGCGCAGGCCTCAGCACCGCGCTGATCCTGGGCCTGCTGGCAGCCTTTGTGGCTGTCGGCATCTGGTTCTACGCGAGCCCGGACGATCCGGCCGTCGTCACCGACAATCGCCCCGCCGAAGAGCGATCGACCACCGGTGCCGGCACACAGCCGCTCCCGCAAACGCCGACGCCGCCGATTGCACCGGCGCAACCGGCTCGGTAATGCCAGGCCAAAGGAACCGAGACACCCGGCAGATGTTGTCGCTGAATTAGCGCTCGGAGTGAAGCAAATGGCAGCCCAGCCAAATCAAGACCCAGTCGAGATCAGCGACAATCCTCCGCTGCCGGGAGAGGTGGAGCGAGAGCGCACTGACGTCCGCGTGGTATCACTCCTGGGCGCAGTCGCGCTTCTCGTGGCCGTTGGAATGTGGTTCTACACCAAGGACCGGGAAATGATTGCCGGCGACGGCACCACGGTGCAGCAGACCACCGGAACGCGGTCGCAGGATGCGCCGTTGGAGCCGCGAGCATTACCCGGCGCGACTACCACCAACCCGCCGGCTCCGTCTGCACCCAACCAGTGACGCGCGTTCATCGTCCCGCTGCAGATGCAGCAACCGGCGATGCGAACCTCAAGATAATAGCGGCGCTATTCGCGACAGCTCACACCGCGACGTCATCGGGCAGATGTTCGCCCGCTGGAATCGTCGTCTTGCCGTTAAGCCAATCCTGTTCGACCGCGAGGATCAGCAAACTCTGCCGCATCCGCAACAGCCGATCGCGCTCATCGCCGCTGGCGCGCGGATCGACAGCCTGATCGTAGCATTCCATGGCCCATCGGCGCAGATCCGCAGAACTGATGGAATTGATTGGCTTCTGCATGATTGCGTACTCCTCGGCAAACGTAAGACATACAAACGTCAGGCAAGAGCACGAGTAGTCTCCCAAGCGCCGACAACCCGATTGTTCGTCCCGGCGACTTGCACAAGGTAGGAAAGCTTCGCGTCGATC
This sequence comes from uncultured Hyphomicrobiales bacterium, assembly GCA_964641065.1. Lineage (GTDB taxonomy): Bacteria > Pseudomonadota > Alphaproteobacteria > Rhizobiales > Xanthobacteraceae > Pseudorhodoplanes. The sequence continues at coordinate 47,913 of CAZXJZ010000001.1, forward strand.
CCAAGTCGAAAATTTGGCGTGCATGCGACATGCGCCGCCGAAACTATGTCAAATGACACACATTGTCGTCGCGTCATTGATTTAAAATTTTCGACTTAAAATTTTCGCGGTGCCGGCTGCTTCCTTTGCCGATGCTTTGCGCGTCCGCCGACATTGCAACGATAAACATTGCTTTGGGAGTCAGAGACCACCTCGCGCGCCGGCATCGCTGCACGGCTGGCGACTAAGCTGCAATCCACTGCTGGAAGACTGGAGCGGGCGAAGGGAATCGAACCCTCGTATGCAGCTTGGGAAGCTGCCGTTCTACCATTGAACTACGCCCGCGCGCGCCGACCATAGCGAAACCGCCTGCCCTGCCGCAAGCCTGCCGCGTCCATCACGGAAATCCCGGCGCCAGCAGCACCAGGCCCGACAGCAGCAGCAGCACCAGGATCACACGGCGGAAGCCCGCTTCGTCCAGCCGGCCGTAGAGATGCACGCCAAGCCAGATGCCCGCGGCGACCGGCAGGAGGCCGAGCCCGAACAGCACCAGCAAATCGCGCGTGATCGCGCCCTCGATGCCAAGCCCGATCGCGGTCATGACGAAGACCGCAAGAATGACCGGCTGGAAGATGGCGCGCTGCGCCTGATACGGCACGCCGCTGAGCTGGCACCAGATCACCACGATCGGGCCGGCCAGGCCCGTCAGTCCGCCCAGCACGCCGTTGAAAAAGCCGATCGCGCCGTCGGCCGGGAGGTTGGCGCGCAGCGGCGCGAGCCTTGGCCGCATCATCCCGTAGATGCTGTAGAGCACCAGCAGCACGCCGACCGCGCGGCGCACGATGGCCGGATCGAGATGCGCCAGCAGCATCACGCCGAGCGGCACGCCGATCAAGCCGCCCGCGATCAGCGGCAGGACGCGGCGCAGGTCGACCACGCGGCGGAATGTCCAGACGCCGTGCGCCTGAACGAACAGCCCGTAGGCGACGATCAGCGCCGTGGTCTGCACCGGCGTCAGGATATGCAGCCACACGCCCGACACCACGAGCCCCATCGCGAAGCCGGCCAGCCCGGTGGTGACGCCGCCGATAAAGGCAGCGAGCAGAAACAGCGAAAGGGCGAATGGATCGAGCGGCAGCAAGATCAGCTTCGGAAATGCTTCGACAGCTTCAGGCTCTGCGCCTGATAATTCGAACCGATGCCCTGTCCGTAGAGCGTGTCGGGCCGCGCCATCATCGCCTCATACACCAGGCGGCCGACGATCTGGCCATGTTCGATGATGAACGGCACCTCGCGCGAGCGCACCTCGAGCACCGCCCGCGCGCCGCGCCCGCCTGCGCCGGCATAGCCGAAACCCGGGTCGAAAAACCCGGCATAATGCACACGGAATTCGCCAACCAGCGGATCGAACGGCACCATCTCGGCGGCGTAGTCGGGCGGCACCTGCACCGCCTCCTTCGACGCAAGAATATAGAATTCGTTCGGATCGAGGATCAGGCTCTGGTCCGCGCGCGCATTCATCGGCTCCCAGAACTCGGCGACGTCGTAACCGTTGCGCAAATCGACATCGATCAGGCCGGTATGCCGCTTGGCGCGATAGCCGATCAAACCGCCCGCGAAATCGCCGGACAGATCGACGCCCACGGCGACGCCGTCGGTGAGATCGGCATCGTCGGCATCGACCAGCCGCTCGCGCTCATGCAGCGTGGCCAATTGCGCGGCGTCGAGCACACTGTCGCCGCGGCGAAAGCGGATCTGCGACAGCCGCGAGCCTTGCCGCACCAGCACCGGAAAGGTGCGCGGCGAAATCTCGGCGTAAAGCGGCCCCTCATAACCGGCCGCAACCTGATCGAAGCCGCGCGAGCGATCGGCGATCACGCGGGTGAACACATCGAGCCGGCCGGTCGAACTTTTCGGATTGGCGGTGGCGGAGATATCGGCCGGCAGCGACAGGCTCTCCATCAGCGGCACGATATAGACGCAGCCCGTCTCCAGCACCGCACCGCCGGTGAGATCGATGCTGTGCAGGCGCAGCGCATCGATACGCTCCGCCACAGTCGCCTGCGAGCCGGGCAGGAAGCTGGCGCGCACGCGATAGGCCACGGGACCGAGCCGCAGATCGAGCGAGGCCGGCTGCACCTGGCCGTCGGCATAGGCGGCGGACGGACGGATGGACCCAGCCTCGGTCAATTTGAGGATCGACCGGTCGGGAAGAATTCCGCTGCCGCTTCCGTCAAAGGTCCGCGCCAAGCGCTCCGTCTCCATTCGCACCATCGCTGCCCGAGCTCCGTTCGCGCCCGCGCAAGCGGGAGCCCAGAAGGTGTAGCTCTGGGTCCCCGCTTTCACGGGAACGCACGGGACTTCACGGGTCTAGATGATGATGCCGGGACCGCAAAGGCGCGATCCGCGCCTGTCCCCCATTATCCTGGAAAATCGCGCCTCAGCGGGCGTGCGCGGTCAGGGTCGAGCGGGTGGCCGCCTCCGCGATGGCGCCGCCGAGCAGCTTGGCCAGACAGCCATAGCTCCAGTCGTTCATATGCAATTCGTCTTCCGAAATGAACGCCTCGAACGGAATGCGAGCGACCTGACGCCAGTGCCGCATTACGGCGAAGCGGCGGAACAGGTCGACATGCTGGGCCTTGGCCGTGGTCGCCAGCAACTCGACCATCGTCCCCGCGTCCTTCTTGGCCAGCACCTTGGGCGCGAATTGCGGATCGATCAGCACCACGTCGGCGCCCGACGACTTCATCTGGCGCAGGCCTTCGAGAATGTCCGAGCGAACCGTGGGGATCGGGCTGTCGCGCAGCACGGCGTTGGCGCCGACCTGCCACAGGATCAGGTCCGGCCGCTCCGACAGCACGCCGTCGTCGAGGCGCTTGATCATGTCGCTGGCTTCCTCGCCATTGACGCCGCGATTGATGACGCTGATCCGATGGGCCGGGAAGCGGGCTCCAAGTTCGACCGCAAGCCGCGCGGGATAGGACTTGTCAGGCGCGCTCGCACCGGCCCCCGCAGTCGACGAAGAGCCGATCGCCACGATCTTGATAGGCTCTCCGGCCGCAAGCCGGCGGCCGGTTCGCGCCAGCGGATTCGTCAGCCGCGTGACATCGTCAGGCGCGGCGCAAGGCGGCGGTGCCGCGGGCGCGGCCGGCGTCACGGCGGCCAGACTCGGCGCGCGGTCCTCCGCGTGAGCAGTGCCGGCGCCGAGCGCCAGCAGCGCGGCGATCAGGGCAAACGATGTCGAAAGACGAAAAGGGCGGGCAAACGCGCTCACTGGGTCGGTCTCGCTTTGATGCCGTCAAGATTGGACGCCTCGACCACCAGCGACGCCAGCGCACGGCCGAGGCAGTCATGCACCTTGTAGGCGGTCGCCAGATCCTTGGTGGCAAGGTTGAGGTCGAAATTCCCGTTGTCGTTCCAGTAGCGCATGATCTCGCGCCGGTCGAACAGCGGCACCTCGCGATCGCGCGCCACCACCTGCATAATGTCGGCATAGTTCGACAGCGAGATCATGGTTTCGGTGCGCGGGCTGTACTGCATGTTCATGAGGATCAGGTCGGCACCGGCATCCACGATATGGTTGATCCCATCGTCGAGTGAAGTGCGAAAGCTCTCCGGGTCCACCCCCCGCATCGCGTCCACCGTGCCTGTCTGCCATATCACCAAATCGGGCTTATGGTCGAGCAGCGCCTTTTCCAGGGCCTGGCTCATGTCCGCGGCCGTCTGGCGCGACTTCGCGAGCGCGATGACCTTGATGTCGACGCCCGGAAAACGCTTGCGCAGCGCCTGTTCCAGCTTGCCGGGATAGGCCTTTCCGACCCCGTCGGGTCCCGGCATCACCGAGGAACCGGAACCGATGACCAGCACGGTCAGGCGCTTGTCCTCCTCCACCACTTTCCGGACATGGTCCAGCTTGCTCTCGCCGAAAAGGATATAGCCCGGTACCTCGCAGGGGTCGGACTGCGGAAGCGGAACGGTCACCGTATCGGACGTTTGGGGCTGGTCGGCAGGCGCCTGCGGCTGAATCTGGGCGTGGGCCGGGCCGGAGGCGGCGACCAGAACGAGCGCAAAAACCGTAAAAATCAATGCCCTCATGCCTCGCCTCCTAGCGAGGGTTTGGCGCCAGCGTCAACCGCGCGGGCGGCGACCTTCCGTGCCGTCGCCGCTTTGTACCACGACAGCAACCAGGCCACGGCGACCATTATAAAAATGCCTAACAGGCTGACCAGTACCTGCATCAGGATGCCGGGCGAGATTTCGACCAGCGCAAAATGGCCCGCGAAGGCCAGAAACACCCCCAGGCAGAAAATCTCCAGCGAATGCTGCCCGCACAGGATCGCCGGGTAGGCCCAGCGGGACCGCAGCGGCGGCCAGTCGCGCGGCACGAAATAGACCGTGACCGCCGCGACCGCCAGGAAATGCGCGAAGCGCAGCACGTCCAGGTTGGTCTTGTCGATGGGATAGATCTGCTCGGCGAGCCAGCGCGGCACGTAGGGCGCCAGCCGCGGAATATGCCAGGTCAGCGTGATCAGGAACGCCACGGCCAGATAGGCAATCGCGACGGTCAGCGTAATTCGCGACTGCAGCAGCCACTTGAGCTGCCCGGCGCCGCCCAGCCCGCACCAGGCCCCGAATACGAACAGGAGCTGCCAGGCCAGCGGATTGAAGAACCAGTGGCCGCTCGGATAGGCCGGCAGGTTCCAGCCGAACTCCCAGGTCAAGGCATAGAGCAGGACCGACAGCGCCAGCGCGATCGTCGGCCGATTCAGCAACAGCCACAGCACCGGCGGGAAACAGGCCATCAGCACGATGTAGAGCGGCAGCACGTCCATGTTGACCGGCTTGAACTTCAGGAGCAGCGCCTGAACCAGCGTCACGTCCGGCTGCTGCAGAAATTCCAGGACGTTCATTTCTTCCGCATAGAGCGGGTTCTGGAAGCCGCGCGCCACGTAGGCGATCTGGCCCATATAGATCACGAACAGAAAGATATGCGCGACATAGATCTGCCAGGCGCGTTTGAGGATGCGCGCGCTCGACACAACGAACCCGTAGTTCCGCATCGCCTGCCCATAGACGAAGGCGGCGGTGAAGCCCGACACGAAGATGAAAATTTCAGTGGCGTCGCTGAAGCCGTAATTGCGGATCGTGATCCAGGCGACGATATTGGACGGAATATGGCCGAGAAAGATGAACCAGAGGGCGACGCCACGAAACAGGTCGAGCCGCAGATCGCGGTCGGTCGGTATCGCTTTCGCCATTGCGGGTTCGTTCACACCAATCCGTTCGCGTCAGACATTCGCCGAGCGTGGTCCGGGTTGCAAGTCGCGAATTGAAGCTGTTATTGATCGCTAAATCTGGGCCGGACGCAGGATCGCATGTACCGCGCCACCACACGCAATATTGAAGTCACCGTGACGCCGCGGTTCATGTCCGATCGGTCGGCGCCGGAGAAGAGCCAGTTTTTCTGGGCCTATACCATCGAGATATCGAATAACGGCGGCGAGACAGTCCAGCTCAAGACCCGCTACTGGCACATCACCGACGCGTTCGGGCGGGTGCAGGAAGTGCGCGGCGCGGGTGTGGTGGGTGAGGAACCGGTGATTCCGCCGGGCGAGAGCTTCGAATATACCAGCGGAGTTCCATTGCAGACCCCCTCGGGGATCATGGCCGGCCGCTACGGCATGGTCACCGAGGAAGGCGAAAATTTCGATATCGATATTCCCGCCTTCTCGCTCGACTCGGTGCACACGCCGCGCACGATCAACTGAGCGCGAGCTCGGCGCGGAAACAGCGTCAGGCCACGCCCTCCACCGCCCGCACCCGCGCACCCGGCGCGATCGTTTGCGGCGCCTTGTTGAGCGTCTCGATCGCAAACCCCGCCGCGGCCTTGTAGCCCGCCATGAACTCGGCGCGCTCCTGCGGCGGGATCACGTCGTCGATATTGTCGAAGGTTCCGCCGCAGCGCTCGTCGACCATGTTGAGCAGCCCGAACGGACCGGCGCCGCGATTGCGCAACACCAGTTGCGAGATCGGCCCGCACAGTTTCGCATCGAATGCAGCCAGCGCATCGGCCGTCGCGCCCTGCTCGACCATCGCCGCCCCCAGAAGGCGCGCGTCCATGATTGCCTGGCCGCCGCCATTGGAACCGGTCGGATACATCGCGTGCGCGGCATCGCCAAGCAGCAGCACCGGGCCGTCGCGCCAGGTCGGAACCGGGTCGCGATCGATCATCGGATTTTCGAACACCGCTTCGGCATTCCGCAGCAAGGCCGGAACGTCCAGCCAGTCCCAGACCCAATCGTCGAAATGCCGCACGAAATCGTCGGTCTCGACCTGCCGGAACCAGCCGCTCTGCTTCCAGCCTTCCGAATTGTCCAGCGTGACCTCGGCGATCCAGTTGATCATCGACAGCCCGGTCTGCGGATCGGGATGCGAGATTGGATAGAACACCACCCGCTCGCGATGGGTGCCGAGGCCGACGAAGGACGCGCCCGATCGGATCGGCTTGCCCCAGGTGGTGCCGCGCCACATGATCGCGCCACCCCAGTGGATCGGCGGTTGGTCGGGATGCATCTGCGCCCGGATCGCCGAGTGGATGCCGTCGGCGCCGATCAGGAGCGCACCGCGCGTCTCCGAAGTCGAACCGTCGGCATGTTCGATCAGCGCGGTGACGCTGCCATCGGCATTGTTGCGATAGCCGTTGACCCGGCTGCCGAGCCGCACCGCCTGCGGCCCGACCCGCTGCACCACCGCATCATGCAGCATCATGTGGAACAGCCCGCGATGCACCGCATATTGCGGCCAGTGATAGCCGGCCAGCAGCCCGCGCGGTTCGGAATAGATGTCGTTGCCGTTGAGCCCGACCAGCGCCCATTCCTTCGCGGGAAGACCGACGCGGTCGAGATCGGCCTGAGTGAAGCCGAGATCGTAAAGTTCGCGCACGGCATTGGGCTGCATGTTGATGCCGACGCCGAGCGGGCGCATCTCGCGCACCGCTTCGAACACCACGCACGGCACGCCGATCTGATGCAGCGTCAGCGCGGTCGCAAGCCCGCCGATGCCGCCACCGGCGATGATCACTGGATTGTCGCTCACGCACCCCACCCGGTCTGGAACTCTCACAGCCCTTCCTCTAGCCGCTGGACGGCGGCCGGGGCAACCCGGGGCCTTACTCCGGGAGCGGCGGCCTGCCTGCTGGAGCCCTTGCCCGGCGCCGTCGATCGCGTGAAACTCGGCCGTCGGCGCTTAGACGCCGCGAGAATGTCATTGGGGAGCGTCTCGCCATGAAAGCCGTCCTGCTCAGCCTGCTCGCCATCGTGGCCGGCACCGCCGCCTTTGCCGGCGATACCGTTGGCTACAAAGTCGACGGCGCGGATTTCGAAGGCTATTTCGCCAAGGCCACCGGACCTTCCAAGGGTCTCGTCCTGGTGATCCATGACTGGGACGGTCTCGGCGGTTACGAGCAGAAGCGCGCCGACATGCTGGCAGACATGGGCTACGACGCCTTCGCCGTCGATCTGTTTGGCAAAGGCAATCGGCCGGCAACGCTCGAAGCCCGGATGGCCGAAACCGGCAAGCTCTACAAGGACCGCGAGAAGATGCGCAGCCTGCTGCTCGGCGGCCTGTCGGAAGCGCAGAAGCGCAGCCAGGGCAATGTCGTGGTGATGGGCTACTGCTTCGGCGGCACGGCCACGCTCGAACTCGCGCGCTCGGGCAAGGCCGACAAGGTCAAGGGCTATGCCAGCTTCCACGGCGGCCTCGCGACGCCGGCGGGCCAGAGCTATGCCAAGGACACGCCGCCGATCTTCGTGGCGCATGGCGGCGCCGACACCATCATCAAGATGCCCGAGGTCGCAGCGTTCGTCGAAGAGCTCGAAAAGACCGGCGTCAAATACGACCTCGAGGTTTATTCCGGCGCCCCGCACGCCTTCACGGTCTTCGGCGCGCCGGTTTACCGCGAGCATGCCGACAAGAAATCCTGGGCGACGTTCCAGGAGTTTCTGAAGGCAAATCTGGGCGGCTGATCACCCTCTCTTGTCACGCTCCCGCGACGGCGGGGCATCCAGCCTGCCAATGCCGACAATTTGCATTTACCGGACCGCCCGCCGAGACTGTCATTGCTCCACTCTTCGCGCGGACCCGTTGGCGGGCGATGACAACGTGTGCAACGCGTCCTCATTCGCAGCACCATACTTCGCGCCGACTTCACCCGGCGCGAAGTCACAGGTGCGATTGCAGAATTCGCAGGTCACGGCAAAAAAATTTCAGCAGAGACGTCGAAAGCTCGGCAGAGTGCAGCTATCCGGCGGCGACCTCTCCGTCACCATACCGGCCGTCAGAAACTGAAGGTCGACATTATCATGACGCCCAACCGCGGTTCGGTCTTGTAGCGGATCGAGTCACCGGCCGGCAGAGGCTGATTCGCAACCAGGCCGTCGCCGAGAACCTTCCCGTTAGGGCTGACGCGCAGACCGACTCCGAAATTCCAGCTCGCCGTCGAAGTCGCAATGTTTGGCAAAAGATTGGGATGACGCATGCCCACCATCCATCCCATCGCATATCCGCTGATCGGGCTGTTTGCATTGGGGGCTGAAGCGCCCCCACCACCCACTTCAATCGCCACGAAGGGTCCATGTGCCAGTTCGGTGCAGTTATATGGGCTTCTGCCTTTTGAAGTGCAGGAGTCTTTGCCATCGAAGCCGAATAGATAATCCCTCAGGAAATAATGCGCCTCCAACACAAAACTGACGCTGACGTTGCTTGTGCTGTCTTCGACTCGAACGATGTTGTTTACGACCGATGCTGTGTTTACGCGATTGCCGCCCACATCGAAGTTTGTGGCAATCCCAAGCCCCCAACCAAATCCAGCCCAATCCACGACTTTTGGCTGGACCTGGACTGGCACTGCCACCGGTACCGGGACTTCGACCACCTTCGGTTTGTCCGCCGCCTGCTGTGCCGACGCATGGTCAGTGATCGAGCAATCCACAACCAGACATGCCCCGATTGCATAAGCAAGTTGTTGGATTCTGCTTCGCTTCCGCAAGAATTGCCAAAGCATTTAGATCTCCCATCAACGTGGGAGGCGAACGCCTTTCGATACTGCCCGCAGATTTCGCGAAAGCGGTACGTGTCGCTACGCTGCCGTCAACAATATGGATTTCAAGCCGCCACCCCACTTAGCCACCCCCTGTGGCAGGGAAATACTATTTTAGGTTGCACAACCACTGATAGCAAAACGGAACATTTTCCCCCGAATCCACATTGAAATAATTTACTTTTTCAATCGATAGCGCGCCGCCGCAATACACGTTAAAATTGCTGGTCACCCGGCAGGGCACTACGCCAAAGCTGGGCCGTTAACGCGCACCGAGGGCGTTCGTTAAGCCTGACGTAACTCGACGACGCAACAACGGACACCTAATTGTCTCGCTGCTGATGGTCATGACTGGCCTCCGCGCTGCGGTCCGACCCGACTAATTCAACATCAAGTGTCTGGCAGACGACTGACGGGCATCACGCCTCATTCAGCGTCTTTCCCATATGCCGCGCTGTATCGCTTCTCATGCCCCACCCTTCGCACCGACCTCACCCGGAGCGAAGTCGTAGGTGCGATTGCAGAACTCGCAGGTGACCGCGATCTTGCCGTCTTCGACCATGTGATCGCGGTCGTCCTGCGAAAAGCTCTTCAGCATCGCCTCGACATTGTCGCGCGAGCATGAGCATTTTGCTTCGACAGGCGCGCTGTCGAACACGCGCACGCCGCGCTCATGAAACAGCCGGTAGACCAGCCGTTCGGTCGAGATATCCGGATCGATCAGTTCGATATCCTCGACGGTTTCGACCAGCGCCTTGCCTTCGACCCAGGCATCATCCTCGTCCGGCGTCTCAATGGTGACACCCTCCGGCACGTTGCCGGGATCGAGATCGGGCATGCGCATACGCTCGGGCGATTTGGGCAGAAACTGCAGCATGATGCCGCCGGCCCGCCAATGCGTGGTGCCGCTGTCGCCCGCGCGCATTTCCTCTGCAACCGCCAGCCGGATGCGCGTGGGGATCTGTTCCGAGCGCAGGAAATATTCATGCGCGGCATCTTCGAGCGAGCCGCCCTCCAGCGCCACCAGCCCCTGGTAGCGATTCATGTCGCCGCCCTGGTCGATGGTCATCGCCAGATGGCCGCGGCCGAGCAACTCGCCGCCCGAAGCCCTGCCTTCGGCGATCGCCTCGGCCACGCGCGCCTTGTCGAAGCGCGCACAGGCGCGGATGCGGCCGCCGGTCACGTAATCGACCACCAGCATGCGCACCGGCCCGTCACCCTGCGTCTGCATGATGAAGCGGCCGTCGAATTTCAGCGAGGACCCGAACAGCGCCGCAAGCGCGACCGCCTCCCCGAGCAGCTTCGCAACCGGGAGCGGATAATCGTGACGGATCAGGATCTCGTCCAGCGCAGGCCCGAGCCGCACCACGCGGCCACGCAAATCGAGCGCCGACACTTCGAACGGAAGGATGGTGTCGTCGGCGGTGTGGGGCGAAGGCGTTCGGGTCGGGATGTCGATGGTCATGGCCGGGGCGCTGAATCTAGAAGTTGAACCGCTCGTCCCCGCGCAGGCGGAAAACCAGAGCTGGAAAGGCTGGATTCCCGCTCTAAGCGGGAATGAACGGAGATTGAGCCAGTCAGCCTACCGCGCGCTGGCGTTCAGGCACCAAGTAAGAATGCCCTTCTGCGCATGCAAGCGGTTCTCAGCCTCGTCGAACACCACCGATTGCGGCCCGTCCATGACCGCATCGGTGACTTCCTCACCGCGATGGGCCGGCAGGCAATGCATGAAAATGGCGTCCGGACGCGCCTTCGCCATCAGCCTGGAATTGACCTGATAAGGCTGCAGCAGGTTGTGACGGTTGGCCTTGCTGGCCTCGTCGCCCATCGACACCCAGGTATCGGTGACCACGCAATGGGCGTCGCGCACCGCCTCGTCGGGATCGGTTCCGACATGAATGGCCGCGCCCGAGCTTTCGATCCAGTCCAGCAGCCATTGCTGCGGCTTCAGCTCCGGCGGGGTCGCGATGTTGAGGCGGAAATCGAAGCGCTCGGCCGCGTGCATCCACGAGGTCAGCACGTTGTTGGCGTCCCCGGTCCAGGCGACGGTCTTTTTCTTGATCGAGCCGAGATGCTCCTCGAAGGTCATCACGTCGGCCATCACCTGGCAGGGATGCGATTGCTTGGTCAGCGCATTGATGATCGGCACCGTGGCATATTGCGCCAGTTCGGTGACCAGATCGTGTTCCAGCGTCCGGATCACCACCGCATCGACGAAGCGCGACATCACCCGTGCAGTGTCCGGAATGGATTCACCGCGGCCGAGCTGCATCTCCTGCCCGGTCAGCGTGATGACATCGCCGCCGAGCTGCTTCATTCCGACCTCGAACGAAATGCGCGTGCGGGTCGAGGGCTTGTCGAAAATCATCGCCATCGTCTGACCGGCGAGCGGACGCTTGCGCCGGCCGCGCGCCTTCTTCATCGCCCGGGCGTCCGCAATGATCGCGCGCAGGTCGGCGGGCCGGATATCGATCAGGTCGATGAAATGGCGGACGCTGCGCCGGGCGTTGCTCTTTGCCATCAGACTGGAGCCGGGCTGACGGGCTTGGCCGCATGCGCAAGCTTTTCGCAGGCGCGTTCGATCATCGCGATGCCGTCGGCGACGCCGGCCTCGTCAAGGATGAGTGGCGGCAACAACCGCACGACATTGTCGCCGGCCGCGATCGCCAGCATCTTTTCGTTGCGGAGCGCCGTGACCATGTCGCCATTCGGCACGACGCAGACGAGACCAAGCAGCAGCCCCTCGCCGCGCACATCGGCAATCACCGACGGGAAGCGATCCTTCAGCTCGGCAAGCCGCTGCTTCAAGAGAAGCGACATCTTGCGGGTGTTCTCGAGGAAGCCGGACGCCAGCACCACGTCCAGCACCGCATTGCCGACGCGCGTCGCCAGCGGATTGCCGCCGAAGGTCGAGCCATGGGTGCCGGCGGTCATGCCCTTGCCGGCTTCCGCGGTCGCAAGGCAGGCGCCGATCGGAAAGCCGCCGCCGAGCGCCTTGGCCAGCGCCATGATGTCGGGCGCGATCCCCGCGTGCATGTATCCGAACAATTCGCCGGTGCGGCCGATGCCGGTTTGCACCTCGTCGAACACCAGCATCAGGCCGTGCTCGTCGCACAGCTTGCGCAGCTGGCGCAGGAATTCCGGCGGCACCACGCGCACACCGCCCTCGCCCTGGATCGGCTCGATCAGGATCGCGGCGGTGGTGTCGGAGATCGCCTTCTTCGTCGCTTCGAGATCCGCGAACGGCACCTGGATGAAGCCGCCAGCCACCGGGCCGAAGCCTTCGAGATATTTCGGCTGTCCGCCGGCAGCGAGCGTCGCCAGCGTGCGGCCGTGGAAGGCGCCTTCATAGGTAATGATGTCGACGCGCTCGGGATGACCGGAGACGGCGTGATATTTGCGCGCAGTCTTGATCGCACATTCCATCGCCTCGGCGCCGGAATTGCAGAAGAAGACGAGGTCCGCGAAGCTTGCGGCGCACAGCCGCTGTGCCAGGCGCTCCGCTTCCGGAATCCGGAACAGGTTGGAGACGTGCCAGACTTTCTGCGCCTGGTCGGTCAGCGCCTCGACCAGCACCGGATGCGCGTGACCCAGCACGTTGACCGCAACGCCCGATCCGAAGTCGAGATAGCGCTCGCCATTGGTCGCGGTCAGCCAGGCGCCCTCGCCCCGCTCGAAGGCAAGGTCGGCGCGGTTATAAGTCGGCAGAAGATTGGAGACCACGGCAGAACATCCGGCAGAAACTGGACCGGCAATGTCAGAGCATCAGCAGACAATGCCGGAGCCTAAACGAAATGTGCCGCCCCCGCGGGCGGCACTGCAACCGGCATTCTAGGGGCGGGCCGTAGGCTGTCAACCGAACCGCCCGGCCACGCGATGCCGCAGCGCTTCGAATAAGGCGGGGAAAACCTTGCGCTCTCCACAGCGACGATGGGTGCGCAGGGGGGGCGGACTCTTGCGGGCGAGTCCAGCGATTGTGTAGTGTCGCCCCTGTCAGATACGACATCTCGTGCGGCGGACAGGCAAGTAAGTACATCTGCGTGTGTGGCGTCCCGCTGGCAGCCTCAGGCTGTCCGGCGACGGGAAAGGATTCTGCGGACGGTATCCCCCTCCGCGGGGCAACAAGGAGAAACCCATGACGTGGACCGACGAACGGGTCGAGCAGCTCAAGAAGCTCTGGTCCGACGGCCTCTCGGCCTCCCAGATCGCGGCCGAACTGGGCGGGATCACCCGCAACGCGGTCATCGGCAAGGTGCATCGTCTGGGGCTCTCCGGCCGCACCAAGGCGCCGTCGTCCAGCGCACCGCGGCAGCGAAAGCCGAGGGCGACCCATATGTTACGGGTGTCTCGTCCCGCGGTTCGCGGCAATACCGCGCTGGCCCAGGCCTTCGCCTATGACTACGAGATGGACGTCGAACCGGCCCAGGTCGAGAATGTCGTGCCGATCGGACAGCGCCGCACGCTTCTGGAACTGAACGAGCAGACCTGCAAATGGCCGATCGGCGACCCGGCGACGTCGGAATTCTATTTCTGCGGCGGTCCGTCCGTTAATGGTCTGCCCTATTGCGCCTACCATTCGCGTATCGCTTATCAGCCGCCGGCGGCGCGGCGGGACAAGCGCTCGGCAGGCGGGCGCTGACGCGCTTGCGCAGGGCGCCGCGGCGGCCGGATCGACCAGACCAAGTCGGAGAAGGTCAGATCAGGTGAGGTCCGCGCGCCCGAAGCGATCGTCGATCGCATAGCCGGAGCCGCGCACGGTGCGGATCGGATCCCCGTCGCGGCCACGGTTGAGAGCCTTGCGCAGCCGCCCCACATGCACATCGACGGTACGCTCGTCGATATAGACCTCACTGCCCCACACGCCATCGAGCAATTGTTCCCGGGTAAACACGCGGCCGGGGCGCTCCATCAGAAATTCCAGAAGCCGGAACTCGGTCGGCCCGAGCTCTACGTCGCGGCCGGCGCGGGAGACCCGCTTCTTGACGCGATCGAGTTCGATTTCGCCCAGCGTCAACACGTCGGCCAGCCGCTCCGGCCGGGATCGCCGCAGCAGCGCCCGGATCCGTGCCACCAGTTCCGGGACCGAGAACGGCTTGACGATATAGTCGTCGGCGCCGGTCGAAAGCCCGCGCACGCGCTCGCTCTCCTCGCCGCGCGCGGTCAGCATGATGATCGGCAGCGACTTGGTCTCGGGCCGCGCCCGCAGCCGCCGGCAGAGTTCGATGCCGGACAGTCCGGGCAACATCCAGTCGAGCACGACGAGATCGGGCGTGCTCTCGCGCAGCCTGGTGTCGGCATCGTCACCGCGCGCGACAGTCTCGACATCGTATCCTTCGGTCTCGAGGTTGTAGCGCAGCAGCAGCGACAACGGCTCCTCGTCCTCGACGATCAGGATGCGCGCGGTCTGAGCGTTCATGTCGCTGCTTCCGTTCATCCCTGCGCCGCCTGCGCCGCCAATGGCGCAAAGCTGGTGGTATCGGCCTTCGGGCGTTCGGAAGTGATCGGCTCGCCCTTGATCATGTAATAGACGGTCTCAGCGATGTTGGTGGCGTGGTCGCCCATCCGCTCGATATTTTTCGCCGAGAACAGGAGATGGATGCAGAACGTGATGTTGCGCGGATCTTCCATCATGTAGGTAAGCAATTCACGGAACAGGGAGACGCACATGGCGTCGATTTCCTCGTCACGCTTCCACACATCCATGGCCTCGTCGACGTCGCGGGCGGCATAGGCGTCCAGCACGCGCTTGAGCTGGGTCAACACCAGAGACCCCATATGGTCGACGCCGCGGATGAGCTTCAGCGACGGATATTCGCCCTCCAGATCGAGTGCGCGCTTGCCGATATTCTTGGCGAGATCGCCGATGCGTTCGATTTCGTTGGCGACCCGCAAGGCGCTCACCACTTCACGAAGGTCGATGGCCATCGGCTGGCGGCGCGCAATCGTCAGGATCGCGCGCTCCTCGATCTCCCGCTGCAGCGCATCGATCTGGGCATCGGCTGCGATCAGCTTGTTTGCGAGATCGATGTCGCGGCGGGTTAGCGCCTGCACTGCGTCCGCGATCTCCTTCTCGGCAAGGCCGCCCATTTCCGCAACCATGCGGTTGAGCTCCTGCAGATCGACGTCGAACGCCTTGGCGATGTGGTCAGCCATTGTCTTGGTCCTTGTCTGCAGCCGGTCAGCCGAAGCGGCCGGTGATGTAATCCTGCGTCCGCCGATCACTCGGCGTCGTGAATACGGTCTCGGTCGGGCCCTCCTCGACAAGAATGCCGAGATGGAAAAACGCGGTCCGCTGCGACACGCGGGCTGCCTGCTGCATCGAGTGCGTCACGATGATGATGGTGAAATTCCGCCGCAACTCATCGATCAGTTCCTCGATGCGAGCGGTCGCGATCGGATCGAGCGCGGAGCATGGTTCGTCCATCAGAATCACTTCAGGACCGACCGCAATCGCCCGCGCGATGCACAGCCGCTGCTGCTGGCCGCCTGACAGGCTGGTACCGGAATCGTCCAGACGATCCTTGACCTCTTCCCATAGCCCTGCGCGCTTCAGGCTGGACGTCACGATCTCGTCGAGTTCGGATTTCGAACGGGCGATCCCGTGGATCCGCGGACCGTAGGCAACGTTTTCATAGATCGATTTCGGGAATGGATTGGGCTTCTGGAACACCATGCCGACACGCGCACGCAGTTGCACGACGTCCAGCGACTTGTCGTAAATATCGAGGTCGTCGATATCGATCTTGCCGGTCACCCGCGCCACCGGGATGGTGTCGTTCATCCGGTTGATGCAGCGAAGGAAGGTCGACTTGCCGCAGCCGGACGGGCCGATGAAAGCCATCACCGACCGCGCCGGGATATCCACGTTGACGTCTTTTAGGGCGTGCTTGTCGCCGTAATAGACGTTGACGTTCCGCGCCGTGACCTTGGGCTTGGCCTGCGTGCCGGCGATATCGATCGCAGCGGCCGAGGCGGCGGGTTGAACCATTGCGTCCATAGCCAGCATCTCCTAACTCCCAATGACTTACCAGCGCCGCTCGAAGCGTTTGCGCAAGAGAATTGCGGTCCCGTTCATAAGGAACAAGAACGCCAGCAGCACCATGATCGCGGCTGCCGTTCGCGCCTGGAAACCGACTTCCGGCAGATCCGACCAGAGATAGATCTGGACCGGCAAAACAGTTGCGGCGTCGACAATGCTCGTTGCAGGCTCGACGATGAAGGCGACCATGCCGATCATCAGGAGCGGCGCCGTCTCGCCGAGCGCGTGCGCCATGCCGATGATCGTGCCGGTCATGATTCCGGGCATCGCCAGCGGCAGGATGTGGTGGAAGATTGCCTGCTGCTGCGATGCACCGACACCCAGCGCCGCCTCCTTGATCGACGGCGGAACCGCCTTGAGCGCGGCACGCGAGGCGATGATGATGGTCGGCAATACGAGCAGTGCCAGCACCAGACCACCGACGAGCGGCGCCGATCGCGGGAGTCCGAAGAAATTCAGGAACATCGCCAAGCCCAGCAGTCCGAACACGATCGACGGAACTGCCGCGAGGTTATTGATGTTGACCTCGATGACTTCAGTGATCCGGTTCTTGGGCGCAAATTCTTCGAGATAGATCGCGCCAGCGACACCGATTGGGAGGCACAGCACGAGGGTTACAGCAAGCGTGAGCAGGGAGCCCACCAGCGCGCCACGAATACCAGCCAGTTCCGGCTCGCGGCTGTCGCCCGCGGTAAAGAAACGCCAGTTGAAGCGGCTCTCGATAACGCCTTTCGCCTTCAGGCTCTCGAGCCAAGTGACGACGCGATCGTTAACCCGGCGGCTCGCCTCGGGCGTCTCATAAATCACGACCTGCCAGCTTTTCGGAGTCGCCGGGTTGGCGGACGTCAGCGGAATGACAGCCTCGCCCTTGATGGATCCCGAACTGACCTCCGCGACTTTCACGACGCCGCCATTGATGGCGACCAAAAGGCTCGGAAGACGCTCGTTTAGCGTTTCCGGTGCGGATGCGTTCGAATAGCGGGTGCGCATCTCTGCAACACTATCGAACAATTCCTTGGCGCGGCTTCCGAGAGACGTCGCCTCGTCGGCCGCTGCCGCGATCTGTCCCTCAAGCGTTCCGATGCGACCCGCGTCGTTCGAAGCCCTCGCGGCTGCAAGCGTGGTTTCCAGTTCCGCCTTGCGCGCGACGGCGCGGTTCGACAAACCCTGCAGCCGCTCCGCCTCCGACTGCTCGGCGCGGGCACGGGTGGTCAGACCTTGCTTCACCAGCGCAAGCGTGTTGGCGAAGTCGCTGGACGTGGAAGTGATTTCGATCTCGCCGTTTGTAGCGCTGGGTGTGGCCGTCCCAACCCCGGGCGTTCTGGCAATCCGGGTCCCGATTCCCTTGAAGTAAAGGTCAGCGTCCGATGACATCAGCACCGGAACGGTGATCGTTTGACCGATCAACGCGGGATCCGCAACAACGCGTTCCCTCAGATAATCGGCGGCGCCAGATGACAGGAGACCATCCAGCTGGCGGCGCTGGATTCGATCCTTTGCATCGGGAAACTCGGCACGCAATGCGTTGCGCACCAGTGCCTGAAAGTCGCCCGCCCTGATATCGGCCGGATTGCGCGAGCCCTTGGGGTCGATCTCCGCCGCATCGACGGTGATCTTCATCATCATCACATTCTGCGTGAATGCCGGGTAGCCTTTGATCACGATGTCGGTCAGCACCACGACCAGAAAGAGAGCCGTTATGCCGATCGCGGCGAGACCATAGAGCCGGAAGCGGCTCTCGGCGCGATAGCGGGCCTTGATGCGCGCGCGAGCAGCGTCGGTTCCAAGGTCGATCGAGCGGACGCCCGGAAGGCTGGTGTCAGTCATATTGTTCCCGATACCGTTTTACGATCTGCATCGCGATGACGTTGAGCGTCAGCGTGAAGAAGAACAGGACGAAACCGAGCGCGAAGGCGGCAAGCGTCTTTGCACTTTCAAATTCCTGGTCGCCCACCAGAATGGTCTTGATCTGCACCGTGAAGGTGGTGACTGCCTCCAGCGGGTTGAACGTAAGATTGGCGGCGAGCCCGGCAGCCATCACCACGATCATGGTTTCGCCGACCGCGCGGCTGATTGCCAGCATGAATGCCGAGACGATACCGGGCAGCGCCGCCGGCAGCACGACCTTCTTGATGGTTTCGGAATGTGTCGCGCCCATCCCGTACGAGCCGTCGCGGAGCGATTGCGGCACCGCGTTGATGACGTCATCCGACAGCGACGACACGAACGGGATGATCATCATGCCCATCACGATGCCCGCGGCGAGCGCGCTTTCGGAGGCGACATTGAGGCCGAGCGCTTCGCCCGCTGTGCGCACCCAGGGCGCAAGGCTGAGCGCGGCAAAGAAACCGAGCACCACGGTCGGGATGCCGGCCAGGATTTCGAGGAGCGGCTTCGCCCAGGCCCGGAATCGCGGCGTGGCGTATTCCGCCATGTAAATCGCGGCAAACAAGCCGATCGGCCCTGCGATCAGCATCGCGATGAACGTGATTAGAAGCGTGCCCGTGACCAGCGGGATAATGCCGAAGGCGCCGGACGAGCCGGCCTGGTCGGCCCGGATCGCGGTCTGCGGAGACCATTGCGTCCCGAATATGAAATCGAGCGGCGAAACCTTCTGGAAGAAGCGCACGGTCTCGAACAGCACCGAGAACACGATGCCGATGGTGGTCAGCACCGCGACGCAGGCGGCGGCCAGCAGCACATATTTGACGATGGTCTCGACATGGTTGCGGGCGCGGAACTGAACCGACAGCATACGCAGGCCATAGGCAAGACCCAGCAAACCAAAAATCCAGCCGCCGCCGACGATGATGGTATTGGTCCATGAACGAAGCGACGCATAGACATCTGCTGCGTTCTTCAGCGCCACGCTCGGCTGGCCGGAATAGCGGCCGGATGCCACCGCGATGATGTCGCGCAAAGCGGCGCCGCGCTTCAGATCGTCGTCGAGCAATGCCGGATCGAGCGCGCTGATCGCCTGCGTGTTCACAATGCGGTCGGCGATCGGCACTGCGACCACCAGGATCAGCAACATCGGGATCAGAATGCTGATGACGACAAACGAGCCGTGATAAGAGGGGCGCGAATGCAGCGAGGCTGATCGTTCGGCAGTCGCGGCGCGCGACCGGCCGAACAGATATCCGACGACGACCAGTACGGCCAGGCCTAGGAAATACAGCGACGTCATCGCCTCAACCCTTCAACAGACAAAACAGATGGTATCGGCGGACGTCTTTCGGCCGCCTGAAGAGAGAGGGCGGTCGCGCATGGCGACCGCCCCTGTCACGTTTTGTCAGGAACCGAGCGCATCGAGAGAGACGGGTTTCATCTCTATGATGGCCTTGCGTACCGCATCGGCTTCCGCCTTCGGCAGCGTGACGAGGCCCTTCTTGGCCAGATAGCCATCTTCACCCAGAGCCTTGGGCGACACGTACTCGGCCGCAAACTTGTCGATACCCGGCACGACGCCAACGTGCGCCTTTTTGAGGTAGACGAACATGCGGCGCGAACCCGGATACTTGTCGGCGGTGATGGTGTCGAATTCCGGAACGACGCCATTCAGCGGCACGCCGCGCAGCTTGGCCGAGTTCTCTTCAAGGAACGAGAAGCCGAACACGCCGAATGCGTTCTTGTTCTGATCGAGCTTGGCAACGATCAGGTTGTCGTTTTCGCCGGCTTCCACATAGGCCCCGTCCTCACGCAGGGTCTTCCACACGCGGTCGAAAGCCTTCGGGTCAGACTTCTTCATCGCAGCCAGCGCCGGAATCTGCTCAGCGCCCTTTTCCAGCAGCAACTCGTGGAAAGAATCGCGGGTGCCGGAGGTCGGCGGCGGGCCAAGCACTTCGATCTTGGTGTTCGGCAGCGACTTGTCGATGTCCGACCACATCTTGTTCGGGTTCGGGATCAGCTTGCCGTCCGGACCGGGCACTTCCTTGGCAACAGCCAAAAGCAACTGCGGCAGGGTCAACTTTACCGGGGTGCCCTGCTTCGACTGAGCGACGGTGAGCCCGTCAAACCCGATGTTGATCTCGACGACGTCCTTGACGCCGTTCTTCTGGCACATTTCCAGTTCGCTCTTCTTCATGCGGCGCGAGGCATTGGTCGCGTCCGGGTGCTCGACGCCGACGCCGGCGCAGAACAGCTTCATGCCACCGCCGGTGCCGGTGGATTCCACGACCGGGGTCTTGACGCCACCGGTCTTGCCGAGCTGCTCGGCAACGGCGGTGGTGAACGGGTAAACGGTAGACGAACCGACGATACGAATCTGGTCGCGGGCCTCGGCGGCACCGGCGAACATCGCACCGGCCGCCACGAGCGCAAACGCGCCGGCGAAGGTCGTATGTTTCAAGGTCTCTCTCCTTCGTTATGTGCCGGGCGGGAGCGGGTGTCGCTGAAGGCTGGGGGAAGCCCGTCCGGTCGCCCCGGTCACTAGGGGTGACATGCCGAAGCTTCTATGACGCCTGGATGACAGCTGGATGACAGCGCAACCGACTGATATTTCATCCGATTTTTCGCTGAACCGGGCTGACGCCTGTGGACATCGGCATCCGGACGGTAAAAGTCGCGCCTTCCCCAGACCGGCTTTCGATGGTCAGCCGGCCGCGATGCCGGTTCATGATGTGCTTGACCAGGGCCAGCCCAAGGCCGGTGCCGCCCTGCTCGCGGCTTTCGGCAACGTCGACCCGATAAAACCGCTCGGTGAGCCTGGGCAGATGCTCCGCCGCAATGCCCGGCCCGTAATCGCGTACCGACGCCACCGCTTCCTCGCCGCCGCTCACCGCGAAGGCACGCGACAGCGTGATCTCCACGCGCTTGCCCGAGGCGCCGTATTTCAGAGCGTTTTCGACCAGATTTTCGAATACGCGAGTGAGTTCGTCGCGGCTGCCGGACACGATCAGCGGCTCCTTCGGCGCGTCGATGGTGATGGCGACGTCGCGATCGCGGGCGAGCATCTGCAGCGAATCGACCACCTGACGCACGATCGGCAGCAATTCGACCGGCGTTTCCGGGCGCACATGGGCGGAAAGTTCGATCCGCGACAGCGACAGCAGGTCGTCGATCAACCGGGCCATGCGCTTGGCCTGCGCCTCCATGATATCGAGGAACCGCTCGCGCGCCGCGGTGTCGTTACGGGCCGCGCCCTTCAGCGTCTCGATAAAGCCCGACAATGACGCGAGCGGCGTGCGTAATTCGTGGCTGGCATTGGCCACGAAATCGACCCGCATTTCCTCCACCCGGCGTATCGCCGTCAGGTCGCGGAAGGTCAGCAGCAGCCGGGTTGTCGTGTCTGGCACGCGGTCGGAGCGGAGCGGCGTGACGAAGACCTCGAACCATCGCTCGGATGGCACCCGTTCGGAGAACTCGGCGCGCTCGGGTTTGCGCCCGAGCGCCGCGCGCCGGATGGCGTCGATGACGTCCGGAATGCGAAGCGCGAGCGACACGGGCTCACCCCGGCGCAAGGCCGGAGCGATCGCACTCGCCGACGCATTCATGGTCACGACCCGCCCGTCGGCCTCCATCAGCACGGTGGGGTCCGGCAAGGCCGCGATCACGTCGGTGATGAGGTGGTCGCCCGGTTGCGCGGGCGCTGCCGCCGGCTGGACCGGCGCCAGACGCCGCCGGCTGCGGCGGCTGAAATACCAGGCGGCGGCCAACACCACCGCGATCGCCGGAATGCCGATCGCGGGGCTCAGATCACCGCGTGAAAGCGGAATGACAATCGCCACGACCGCAACCGCGGCCATCAGCCATGAGTCATAACGACCGGCGCGAGATTCCGGCTCCTCGGCAACACGCCCCTGCTCACCGTTTCGTTCCATCGTCATTGGACGGCTTCCGGACGTGAGACTTTCCATCCGCCGCGTTTGCGTCGCTCGCGGGCGGCGACGCCAGCACGTCGACGGCAATGTCGCCGAGCGGCGGGACGCGGTTCGACATCATCCCCTTGATGATCTCGCGCGCGCCCAGGATCGCGAGCGCAAGCGCGAAGGGAATGATGTAATACAACAACCTGAACAGCAGCAGACTGGCGAGCAGTTCTTCCCGCTCGAACTGCCAGAGCGCCAGCAGCATCGCGGCGTCGAACACACCGAGCCCGCCGGGTGAATGGCTGGCAAAGCCGAGCAGTGTCGCGGATACGAAAATCACCGCCAGCATGATGAAATTGATATGCGGCTGGTCCGGCAACAAGAGATACATGGCAGCGGCGCAGCAACCCAGATCGACGATGCCGATGACGATCTGAAGGAAGGTGAGCGGCCCGCCCGGCAGCGTCACCTGCCAGCCGTCGCGGCCGATCGTGCGTGGCCGAACCCAGACCCAGATCACATAGGCGGTAAGCACCACGATGGTGATTCCCGCCAGCGTCCGGTTGAACCATTCCGGCAGGTGGTTGATGGCGCTCGCCGCCTCCGGCGCATAGAAGATGCCGAGACCGAGCACCGTCGCATTGCCGAGCCAGAATGTCAGGCCGGCCACGAAGCAGATTTTGGCCACTTCCACGGCGCTGACGCCGTGTGCCGAATAGACCCGGTAGCGGACCGCCCCTCCGGTAAAGGCGCTGGCGCCGACATTGTGACCGACCGAATAGCTGGTGAAGCCTGCGAGCGCCGCCGTCGAGTATGGCACGTCGCTGCGGCCGATCGTGCGGACCGCAAACAGGTCGTAGAAGGTCAGAGTGAAATAGCCGAAGCCGACGAACAGCGCCGCCAGCCAGAAATCCTTGGGGTCGGTCGCCCGGATCGCCTTGAAGACCTCAGCGATATCGATGCCGCGCAACATGCGGTAGAGAACGACAGCGGCAACCGCAATGATGAGGACGCTGAGCGCAAACCCTATCCGGTGCCAGCCGATCTTATCGCTGATAAAGCGCGCCATCGCGCGCAGCATTTCAAGCATACAGAACCCCGCAGGCCCCCGGTCGTTCTGATTTTTACCGGGCCGCGGCGAGGGTACTAGCAGAAGTCCGGGGATGCAGGCAAAGGCGGCAAGAAACCGCACGATTGCGGGCCTTGACGGCGCGCAATCGGACGTGACGCAATCCGCTCCACTAGCGCGGCGGAATCTGGATCAGCTCGGCCAGCTGCTCCTTGGTCAGTTCATTGGCGGTGAACTTGAGCGCGACCGCATCCTTCACAATGGTGTCGAGACCCGTAATCTGGTCTGGATCGACGGACGATTTCGGAAAGAAGTCGTCGCGGGTGCGGCGGGCCTTGGCCTCCGGGATCTTCAGCCAATCGGCATAAACCTTGAGCCCGGCATCGGTGTACATGAAGTCGATGGTCTCACGATAAGCCTTCATGTAACGGTCGATCGCGCTCTTTTTCCCCTGCAGCACCGGAGCCGTGGTCGCCAGGAGGCGCACGGTCTGGCCCTTGAACGCGTCGGCATCGTTGCCGGAGGCGAGAATACGAATTTGCTTCTGGTCGAGTTGATCGAGCCCGAAGGGCGGGGCCGCCCAGCCGACATCGATCTGGCCGGACATCACCTGGGTCAGTGTGCCGGGAGGGCCACCGGTCGCCGTCGGCTTCGCCGACAGACCGTATTGCTTCATGAAGGCGGTAACGATGCCGTGGGTTGAAGAGCCATTGGTGGAATAGGCCAATGTCTTGCCGGACGTGTCCTTCAGCGACTTGATGGGCGAATCCGACTTTACATACCAGTAGAGATCGGAGGCTCCCGTCGTCTCGGCACCGATGATCCGCACCGGCGCGCCTTTCGAATAGGCGCTCAGCACGCCCATGATGCCGGCCGCAACGCCGATATCGACGCTGCCGGAAATCGTGGCCTGCAGCGTTTCGCCGGCCCCCTGGGTGTAGACGATTTCCAGCTCAAGACCGTGTTTCTTGAAGATGCCGGCGAGCTGGCCGACCTCCGAGATCGACGTGTCCCAGTTGCCGCGCTGACCGACCGCCAGCTTCAGCTTGTCCTGCGCGACTGATGGCTGCGCCCCAAACAGAAGGCCGGCAGCAACAAGTCCAAGCAGCGGACCGAACGCCCGTTTCTTCATTCATTCCTCCCAGTGCGATTTCGTCTTCTTGTCGAGACGTGGTGTATGGTCATTGAAGCCGCTGTTGCGGCGTTACGCAACCTTCTCCCGATCCTGATCGGACGGGACCGTAAAGCTTCGCCAGTTGGTCGATTTCGGCACGATGCCTTCGAACGAGCGGATCTTGCTCTGCGGCACGTGAGGCGTGGTGCGTCCGATCGCGACTCCGGTATCCTGCATCTGACGTGCCGCGTCGACCATCAGCTTGCGGAATTCCACCACCGCGAGATCGCTGGCGCCAAGCCGCTCCTTGGTGCGGTCGGCAATCGGACCCATGGTTTCCCACATCGCGATGTCCTGATTGGGAATGCCCTTGATGCCGGTGAAATCGCCGAGCCGCATGGCATTGCGGTCCTGCCGGTAGTTGTTGGCGCGCGTCCGTAGATTGTTGAAGCCGCGATCAAGATCGATGCCGGGCTGTGCAACATTGAATTTGCGCCAGACTTCCTGATCGATTCCGGCCTTGTTCGCCCAGTCGGCGTCCTTGTCGCTCCAGGCGATGAAATGGAACACGGTGTTCTCGTCATCCGCCGGGACCAGCACGGTCGCAACATTGTATTCGTTGTTCGGCGGAATCAGCGCGGTAAACGGCGCGACATAGACCGTCACCCGCACATAATCGTTCACATTGGCATTGGCGATCGGGCGGCGGATCGCCGCATAGTGAAAGCCGAAGCTGGTGCGCTCCACCTGCAGGCGTGGCGCCTTGTCGGTCGAGGGCCGCAACCAATGCGTATCGACAGCCTTCGCCGCATCGACCTTGGCGGGCTTCATGTCGGAGGAATGCAGGCTCGACGAATGTGCCGAATCGATCTGGCCTTCCAGGATTTGCGCCCAATTGCAGCCGACGTGGATCTTGACGATCGAGACTTGGGCATTCTGCGTCGGCGCGAAGGCCGGCGGCTCGAACTCCGGCATCGTCTCGGCCGGACCCATATAGGTCCAGACGAAGCCGCCCCATTCGCGCGCGGGATAGGCTTTGACCTTCACCTTCTCGGCAAAGCCGCTCTCCGGCGGCTCGGACGCCATCTCGACCACGTTGCCGTCCGCGTCCATCTTCCAGCCGTGATACAAACAGCGCAGGCCGCATTCCTCATTGCGGCCGAAAGCAAGCGACACCCGGCGATGCGGGCAATACTCATCGATGATCCCAAGCTTTCCGTCGCTGTCGCGGAACACCACGAGGTCCTCGCCAAGCAACCTGACCTTCAGCGGCGCGCCGTCGGGCTCCGCCACTTCTTCAATCAGGCAGGCCGGCATCCAGTGGCGGCGCATGATCTGACCCATCGGCGCGTCGCCCTCGACGCGGCACAGCAGGTCGTTTTCCTCTGCGGTCATCATCGGCTTGCCTCCCAAGCGTAGCTTCAAAGGGCCACCGACCGGGTTTGGCCCCGGGAAAAAATATTAGCCCTCTAAGTTTTTATCCTATAGTCATTCCAGCCTGCTTGTCGAGTGGAGCGGATTTGACATTCGCCATCCTCGCGACCCAGGCTCAACAGGCGAATGCCAAATCCAAAGCTCCACTCGAATCCAATACTTGCTAGTGGTCCTTGATTCTAACATTCGCAAGAGAGCCTGCCGAGAAGGGATGCGAATGTTAGAATCGGACCACTAAACGGTGTGATGCGGCGATTGTGCATCGCACCAGAATTTGCGACCAGAAAGCTCCACGACCAGCAACCAATTATTTGCAACAAGTCATCCTGCCATGAGTTCGATCCCGACAGCCGATATCCCCGTTCGCGTCACGCGCGCCGAAAAAATCGCCGATGGCATCCATCTTTACGAGATGCGCCGCAAGGACGGCGGTGAACTGCCGGCCTTTACCGCCGGCTCCCACATCAATCTTCACGTTCCGAACGGCTTGATGCGGAAATACTCGCTGTGCAGCGACCCGGCTGCGCGCGATCACTACTGCATCGCCGTCAAGCGGGAGGACAATGGCCGCGGCGGCTCGATCTATCTCATCGACCACACGAAGGAAGGCGACGAGTGGTTCATCTCTGCGCCGGACAACGCCTTCGCCCTGCCGCAGCGCGGCGATCACTTCATCTTCATCGCCGGCGGCATCGGCATCACGCCGTTTATCGCGATGATTCATGCGTTCAAGAACGATCCGTCGAAGAAATTCAGGCTCTATTATTGTTCGCGGACACCGGACATGACCGCGTTCCGGGAGGAACTGAGCGCTCCCGAATTCAAGGGCAAGGTTTTCATCCATTACGATGGCGGCGACCCGGCCAAGGCCCTCGATCTCTGGCCAATCGTGGAGGAACGCAAAAACCGCGAGCATCTTTATTGCTGCGGCCCGCGCGGGCTGATGGAGGCCGTGCGCGACGCCACCGGCCATTGGTCGTCCACGGCGATCCATTTCGAAGCCTTCAGCGAAGCGGATGCGCGGCGGCCGGACGACACGGCTTTCAAGGTCAAGCTTGCGGCAAGCGGCGCAACCATCGACGTCCCCGCCGGGACGACGATCCTCGAGGCCATGCGGGCGGCCGGATACGACGTGCCGAGTTCCTGCGAAAGCGGCACCTGCGGCACCTGCCGCACCAAGCTGATCGCGGGTGAAGCCGATCACCGCGACCTTGTGCTGACGGACGCGGAACGGGACAACCAGATCATGATCTGCGTCTCGCGGGCGAAGACGCCGGAACTCGTGATCGACCGGTAGCCCATCATGGCCGTGCGCCCCATCCGTCTCGGTATTGCAGGGCTCGGCCGCGCTTTCACCCTGATGCTGCCGACATTCGCGGCGGATCCGCGCATTACCCTCGCGGCTGCGAGCGATCTGAGACCGGAAGCCCGCCAACGGTTCGATGCTGATTTCGGCGCTCCGACCTACGACACGATCGAAGCCCTGTGCGACGATCCTTCCATCGATGCGGTCTATGTCGCGACCCCGCATCAGATGCATGCCGCTCACGTTGCCATCGCCGCCACGCGCGGCAAGCACGTACTGGTCGAAAAGCCGATCGCGGTCCGGCTCGATGAGTGCCGCACCATCATCGACGCCGTGCAGAATGCGGGCGTGCAGCTCGTGGTCGGGCACAGCCACAGCTTCAATGCGCCGATCCTGCATGCGCGCAGGCTGATCGACAGCGGCGCCTATGGCGCGGTGCGCATGATCCACGCCTTCAATTACACCGACTACATGGTGCGGCCGCGCCGGCCCGAGGAACTCGACACCGCTCAAGGCGGCGGCGTGATCTTCAGCCAGGGTGCGCATCAGATCGACATCGTCCGGCTGCTCGGCGGCGGCCGCGTGCGCAGCGTGCGGGCGATGACCGGGAACTGGGACGCCGCGCGACCGACCGAGGGCGCCTATTCGGCGCTGCTCGGCTTCGAGGACGGCGCGTTCGCCTCCTGCACCTATAGCGGCTACGCGCATTTCGATTCCGACGAGTTCATGGGCTTTATCGGCGAGATGGGACTGCCGAAAGACCCTTCGCGCTACGGGGCGATGCGCAAGGCGTTGCGTGCGGCCTCAAATTCCGGTGAGGAAGCCGCGCTCAAAGCCGCCCGCAATTACGGCGGCGCCAGCTATGTGCCGGCGGGCGCCCCGCCGCCGGATCGCGGCCATCAGCATTTCGGCGTATTCGTCGTGTCGTGCGAGTTCGGCGATCTGCGGCCGACGCCGGATGGGGTCATGATCTACGGCGACGACGCGGTTGGGTTTGATCCGGTGCCGGTTCGTGACATTGTTCGCGCCGAGGTGATCGACGAATTCTACGGCGCGGTGGTTGAAGGCAAGCCGCCGCTGCATGACGGCGAATGGTCGCGCGCGACGCTGGAGGTCTGCCTGGCGATCCTGGAGTCGGCGGAGGCCCAGGCCGAGATCATGCTGCATCATCAGGTCGGGTTGCGCGGAGCGGGCCGATGAGCGAGCGCAAGCGCGGCGGTACAGAGAGCATTCTGAAACACTGGCGCGAGGCTGTGCCCGACGATCGTCTCGCGCACCTCGTCAAGGACGCTACAAGGGCACTTCTACGAGCATTACAGATGCGCCTGACCGCGCATGACGTGTCGCTCGGGCATTGGACCTTTCTGCGAATTCTGTGGGAAAAAGAAGGACTTACCCAACGCGAGCTGAGCGATGAGGCCGGCGTCATGGAGCCGACCACCTTCTCGGCGCTCAACGCGATGGAGAAACTCGGCTACATCTCCCGCCGCCAACTGCCTGACAATCGCAAGAACGTTTATGTGTTTCTGACGCCGAAAGGCCGTCAACTGAAGGATAAACTGGTGCCCTTGGCGGAAGACGTGAACCGGATCGCGGTCGGCGGCGTGCAGCCCGAGCATATCGCGGCCACGCGGCGGACTCTGCTCGCCATCATCGAAAATCTCGCCCGCGACGACGCGGCCTCCGGCGATCCGGAGCGCCGTATCCCTTCGACGCGAGAACTCGCGTCCCGCGTCGCGGCCGGCGGCAAGCGCAAAGCCTAGCCCCGCGGCAGCAGCACCTCGACACCGAATTCCTGCGCGGACGGCAGCAGCCACGACCAGAAGCTGCCCGCCATGCTGCGCGGTACAGCAAGATGCACAGCGTCGTCGACATCGGCCCACCAGATTTGGACGCCGATACCGCCTATCGCGGTGACGATGGTGTCACCCCGGCGAAATGCTCTGTCATGCAAGTCGACCGGGCATCCCTTCCCAAGCACGTCGCGCACATGTGGCCCGTTCAGGCGCAGGACCGCACGGGCGTCGGTTTGGTCGGTGACGGCGGCAATGCCGGCAAGCTCCAATGAAAGTTCGGCCGGCATCTGCGGGCGCACCGACACCGCGAGCCATTGCGACGGCCCCGACCAGAGGAGGTCGAGCGACACACCGCACACGGCGTGCGGCGTATGCGGCGGCCGGAGCGCGTAGCGCTCACCCAACACGCGTTTAAGGTCTGCGTCACCCTCATGCGATCCGATCACGAAGGCCAAAGAAAAATCGTGCCGTGGCGTGACGATGACGCCGGTCTCGGCGCGGTCGGCGCCCGACCGACCCGGGCGGACAATGGCGTCCCAGACGCCGAGCCGTTGCCACGATGTTGCCCGCTCAGACACGCAGCCGCTCCTCTTCGGGATCGACGAAGACCGGCGAACACACCTCGACATCGAAGGCGGCGTCGCGCAACGGATCGACGCAGCGAATGCGCTCGCCAAGCCGCTCCGGACCCCTGCTCAGAAAGCCAAGTCCGATCCAGTGTTTCAGCGTGGGCGAATAGGCAACCGAGCTCATGAAACCTTCGTCATTGGCGGCGGTTGCAGGCCTGCCGGATGCGACGAAATGCGCGCCGGCGCGCAGGCGGTCTGTGGGGTCAACGGGACGGAAGCCGACAAAGCGCGGCCGCCCCGGATCGAGCAATGCCGGCCGGGCGGCCATCACACGGCCGATATAATCCTTCTTTCGCGACATCATCTTGTCCAGACCGAGGTCGCGTGCGGTCGTCTGCCCGTTGAGTTCGTTGCCGGCGACATGCCCTTTCTCGATGCGCATCACACCAAGCGCTTCGGTACCGTAAGGATGGATGCCGTGAGGCTGGCCCGCATTCATGATCGCGCGGATCGCCGCGTCGCCGTAGGATGCCGGCACCGCAAGCTCATAGGCAAGCTCGCCAGAAAACGAAATCCGGAACAGGCGCGCCGGGATTCCGCCGCCGACAGTGACATGACCGGACGCCAGATAAGGAAACGCAGCATTGGAAATGTCGTGCTGCGGATCGACGACACTTTGGAGCACGTCACGCGAACGCGGTCCGGCGATCGCATATTGCGCCCATTGCTCGGTGACTGAGACCATCCGGACATCGAGCGAGGGCCAGAGCGCCTGATGACAGAACTCGAGATGCTGCATCACCCGTGCGGCGTTCGCGGTTGTCGTCGTCATCACGAAATGAGTGTCGGCCAACCGCGCGGTGGTGCCGTCGTCCATGACGAAGCCGTCCTCGCGCAGCATCAGGCCATAGCGGGCCTTGCCGACCGCAAGACTGCTCCAGCCATTGATGTAGACGCGGTTCAGAAACTCTGCCGCGTCCGCGCCCTGGATATCGATCTTCCCCAGTGTCGACACATCGCAGACGCCAACGCCATTGCGCACCGCATCGACCTCGCGCACCACCGCGTCGAGCCAGTCTATATCTCCGGCCTGCGGGAAATACTGCGCGCGCAGCCACAAGCCGGTCTCGACGAACACGGCACCCCGCTCGCGCGCCCAGTCATGCGAGGGAGTGAGGCGATACGGGCGGAAGTCCTTGCCGCGATGGTGTCCCGCCAGCGCGCCGATCGCGACCGGCGTGTAAGGCGGTCGAAACACCGTGGTGCCGGCGCGCGCGATGTCGACGCCGCAGAGCGCCGCCATCATCGCATGGCCCGCAAGGTTGGAGGTCTTGCCCTGGTCCGTCGCCATGCCAAGCGTCGTATAACGTTTCAGATGCTCAACCGCGCGGAAGCCTTCGCGATGTGCGAGTTGCACGTCGGAGGCGGTCACGTCGTTCTGAAAATCGACAAAGGCTTTCCCTTTGCCGGCCGGCGCTGTCCAAACCGGCGAACACGCATGCCGCTCCGGTTCTGTCGTCACCTGCGGCAACGGCTGCCCAGCGAAACCGCAATCGCCGGCGGCTGCCGCCCCCGCGGATCCGCCCTGCTCGATCGCTCGCGCCAAACCGAATTCGCCGTTTGCGGAGCCAGCAACCGACAGGCCAGGCGGCAATTGTTGTGACGGAAGAAACGCATTTCGCGTCCCGTCCCATACCGGCTTTCCGCCAAGATTCGTGGTCAGATGGATCGCTGGATTCCATCCGTTCGACATGGCGACCAGATCGCAACGCAGGCGCTCGACCTTGCCGGACTCATGCAGCACATCGAGACCCGTGACAACGGTGCGGCCATGCGCCGACTGCGCTTGTGCGCCAAGAATGACGCGGATTCCCGCCTTATCGGCCGCCTCGCGCAAGACCGGATTCACCTCACGGCGCGCATCCACGATCGCGACGATTTTGCCGCCGGCAGCGCTGAAATCATGCGCGGTGCGCCAGCCGTCGTCGCCAGTCGTAACGACAACGCAACGATGCCCGGGAAGCACGCCGAACCGATTGACGTAAGCACGAACAGCGCCCGCCAGCATGACGCCGGGGCGATCGTTGCCTCCGAAAACAATCGGCCGCTCGATCGCTCCAGATGCGAGAACGGCCCGCTTCGCGACAATCTGCCAATACCGCTGGCGCGGCTGGAACGGCGGGGGCGAAGCAAGATGGTCGGCGACGCGTTCGATCGCGCCGTAGGTGCCCCCATCATAGACGCCGAACACCGTGGTGCGCGGCATGATCCGCACTTCGGGCAACGACCTAAGTTCGGCGACGACCGAAGCTACCCATGCCTCAGCGGGAGCTCCATTGATGTGTTCGCGTTCGGACAGGAGGCTGCCGCCGGGTTCGAAGCCCTCGTCGCACAGCACGACGCGAGCACCGGAACGTCCGGCCGCCAGCGCAGCCGCGAGGCCCGACGGCCCCGCTCCGATCACCAGCACGTCGCAATGCAGGAAAGCCTTCTCGTAATGATCGGGATCCGCCTCGCCTGCGGCGCGCCCAAGCCCGGCAGCGCGGCGAATCATTGGCTCGTAGAGCTTTTCCCAAAATCGCGCCGGCCACATGAAGGTCTTGTAGTAGAACCCTGCGCTCATGAATGGCGACAGCGGCGCCGTCATGGACAACAGATCAAAGCGCAGCGACGGCCAGCGGTTTTGTGAGGTGGCTTCGAGCCCCTCGTAAAGCTCTATCGTGGTCGCACGCGTATTCGGCTCGCGGCGGGCTCCGCTGCGCAGTTCCACGAGAGCGTTCGGCTCCTCGCTGCCCGCGGACAGAATGCCGCGCGGCCGGTGATACTTGAACGAGCGCCCGACCAGCCGCACGCCGTTTGCGAGCAGCGCCGACGCCAGCGTATCGCCGTGAAAGCCCTCATAGCTTTTGCCATCGAAGGTGAAGCGCAGAGGCCGCGACCGGTCAATCCGTCCGCCGGAGGGAAGACGGTAAGCCATCAGGCCCCTCCCCGCTGCCGGGCCAGCGTCTCTTGGCGCGCGCTTGTCACGCTCTTGATCGCATGCGTGCGCGTATCGCGTTCCACCACCAGCCAGGCATGGCATCCGGCGCCGTGATACCAGTATTCGCGAAACAGGCCGGCCGGATTGGTGCGCTGATAGACATACGCGAACATGTCGTCGGCATCGGCATCGATACCATCCGGTCGCACCGGATCGGCGTCACCAAGGATCGTGAATTCGCGCCGGTCGCGTTCGCCGCAATAAGGACAAGAGATTCTCATTGCGCGCCCTAATGCAGATTGGCCTGGGCGCCAACGCCCTTCTCGTCGATCACCGCGCCGGAGGCGAAGCGATCGAGGCGATAGGCACTCGCCACCGGATGCATCTCGTCGCGCGCAATCAGATGCGCGAAACAGAAGCCCGACGCTGGCGTCGCCTTAAAGCCGCCATAGCACCAGCCGCCATTGAGATAGAGACCATCCACGGGCATACGGTCGATGATCGGGCTGCCATCCATCGACATGTCCATGATGCCGCCCCAATGACGCAGCACGCGGATGCGTCCCAGCCCGGGCCATACCGCCATCGCGCCTTCCATCACATCCTCGATGACCGGCAGGTTTCCGCGCTGCGCGTATGAATTGTAGCCGTCGATATCGCCGCCGAACACAAGCCCGCCCTTGTCGGACTGGCTCACGTAAAAATGCCCTGCGCCGAATGTCATGACGGTATCGATCACAGGCTTCAGACCTTCCGAGACGAAGGCCTGCAGCACATGGCTGTCGATCGGCAGCCGGAAGCCCGCCATCGCGGCGAGCCGCGATGTGTTGCCGGCGACGGCCAATCCGACCTTGCGCGCGCCGATAAAGCCGCGCGTCGTGTCGACGCCGGTCACGCGGCCCGATTCGATGCGGATGCCGGTAACCTCGCAATTCTGGATGAGATCGACACCACGCTGGTCAGCGGCGCGGGCATAGCCCCATGCCACCGCGTCATGCCGCACCGTGCCGCCGCGGCGCTGCACAAGCCCACCCTGAATCGGGAAGCGTGCATTGTCGAAATCGAGAAACGGCACGAGCGCCTTGACGCCATCCCGGTCCAGCAATTCGGCGTCGACACCATGCATCCGCATGGCATTGCCACGGCGCGCATAACCGTCGCGCTGCGCGTCGGAGTGATAGAGGTTCAGGATGCCGCGCTGGCTCACCATCGCGTTGTAATTGAGGTCCCGCTCCAGCCCCTCCCAGAGCTTCATCGAGTGTTCGTAGAACGGGATGTTGCCCGGCAGCAGATAGTTCGAGCGGATAATGGTGGTGTTGCGCCCGACATTGCCGGAGCCGAGCCAGCCCTTCTCGACAACGGCGATATTGGCAAGACCGTGGTTCTTGGCGAGGTAGTAAGCGGTCGCGAGCCCATGGCCGCCGCCACCGACGATGATGACGTCATAGGAGGCTTTTGGCTCCGGCTCGCGCCAGACCGGCTGCCAGCCGCGATTGCCGCGGAGCGCCTGCGAAAAGATGCTGAAGGCTGAATAGCGCAAGGAGGTGTGCCGCCGATGCGCGGCTTACGCCGCGTCCGCCATTGATCACCGATCGCTCGCGTGATTATTGTCCAGGGACGACGTTTTCTTGTCCATTAGCGCCACCCACACCGAATTCAAACTCAAGCCCGGTCGGCCATGCACGCTCCTACCCCCAACCGGATCGGTTTCCTGCTGATCCCGGGCTTTTCGCTCCTGTCCTATGCGTCGGCCGTGGAGCCGTTGCGTGCCGCGAACCGGCTTTCCGGCCGCTCGCTCTACAAGTGGCTTCATGTCTCGTCACAGGGCCGCGCGGTTGAGGCATCGAGCGGTCTTGGGATCGCAGCAGACCACCGCGTCGGCGACGATTGTCCCCTCGACATGATTCTCGTCTGTGCCGGCGGAAATCCCGCACTTCATCGCAACGCCAGCACTCTGTCCTGGCTCAGGAAGCTGGCGCGGCGTGGTGTGCGGGTCGGCGGCATATCCGGCGGGCCATACATTCTGGCGCGTGCCGGACTCCTCGATGGATTTCGCTGCACGATTCACTGGGAGCATCTGGCGAGTTTCGAGGAGCAATTTCCGCAACTCGACATACGGCGCAGCTTGTATGAGGTCGACCGCGGCCGCCTCACCTGTGCCGGCGGTATTGCCGGCTTTGACATGATGCGCGCCATCATCGCCGCCGAACACGGATCGGCTCTCGCCACCGCGGTCAGCGAATGGTTCCTGCAGACGCAACTGCGTGCCGGCAGCGGTCCGCAGCGCCTGACGCTGCGTGAGCGTTATGGCGTCGCGCACCCGAAGCTTCTCGATGCACTCAGAGCGATGGAAGATTCAATCGACAATCCAATGTCTCGGGCCGCGCTTGCGCGCGCCGTCTCGCTTTCGGTACGACAACTTGAGCGACTGTTCGCAGGTCATCTCCGCACCACGATCGGCGATCTTTATCTGAAGATCAGGCTCGACCGTGCGCGGACGCTGGTTCACGAAACCGCTCTACCGCTCCTTGAGGTTGCCATTGCCTGCGGCTTTGCCAATGGCAGTCACTTCTCGCGAGCCTATCGCAAGCGCTTCGGCGTCTCTCCGAAACGAGATCGCCAGTCGGCGGAAATCTCGGCTGACGCAGGCTCAGGACAGGCCTCGTCTCGCAGCACGGCGCGGCCAGCCACGGTCCTGAAGTCCCGAGCGAAACGGTTATCGACCTGAACGAGCCTTCGGCAACACAAATATCTGTCCGGGATAGATCAGATCCGGATTGCGGATCTTGTCGCGGTTGGCACCGAAAATCACCGTGTAACGCTGGCCAAGGCCATACTTGGCCTCGCTGATCCGCCAAAGATTGTCGCCGCGCACAATCAGCCTTGTATCGATGCGGGGAATGACAACGGCATCGCGGCGCTCCTTGGTCTTTTCCGCGATCCGCGGCGACATCGTTGTGGCCACCTTTGGTTCCGGCTGTGGCGCGGCAAAGACTGACGCCGGCGACTGGCCGGCCGGTGCATCAGGCTTGCTGGCTTGGACGGCGCGTGTACTCGGTTCAGCCGCTGATGTGGCGACCTGAGTTTGTCCTGGGGACGCTGCGGACTTCGACTGCGGTGCACTCACAACAGCGGACTGTGACGGCGACCCGGGCGAGGCGGGCTGCGGCGGCGACGCTTGGGAGGTCACAGCGGGCGCTGCCGCTGACGGCCCGGTTGCGGGCGGTGTTGCTGCAAGTGGTGCGGCCGCAGGTTTCTCTTGCGTGACCGCGGGTGCTTGCGACGGTGAAACGAGCGATCCTGCAGGCGCAGGCTCCCGCTCGGGCTCTCGTGATGCAATCACCGACTCCGAAACAGCAGGTTTTGCTGGCGTCTGTGACGGCGCCGCCACCGTCGCGGGAGCGCGGAACGGCATTTCCGCACGCGATATGACGCTATCCGCAGCACCCATTTGCTCCAGCCGGATGCGATAGTCGCCCGGCCTTACACCGCTTTGAATCGAAAACGACACACGCCCCTCCGCCGAGGCCGTGCCCATCGCGATGTAACCATCATTCATATAAAGGCGGACGCGCGAGCCCGGCGCAGCGCGGCCGGATACGAACAGACCACCGCCCGCTTCAGCCTCTACAGATTCGATCCGCAGGTCGGCCGATTTCGACGCCACACCATCCTGCGGCTTTGAGGCTTCCGAGGGCGCAGACGGAGACACTGCCGCGGCAGGTGGCGCTGTCGAGGACGAGGGCGGAGCCTGGGCAGGCGATTTGGGAGCCGTGAGCGCCGCAACCGGCGTCTGGTCGCTTGGAAGCAACGCGACCGCCACCGGGCTTTTTGACACCATCACCTTGCCATCGGGCGCTGTAGCACGCAGAGTCAGGTCATACTTTCCCGGCGGCAGCGGCTTTGGAACGAAGACGAATGCGCCGGATGAATCTGCGGTCGTCCGGTCATGGACTTTCCCATCCGCCAAAAGCTCAACCGATGAGTTCGCGAGCGCGCGACCCGCGATGACAGCCTCGCCATTCGGCTCGACCCGCGCAACGTCGAATGACGGCGCCGGATCGGTGCTTGCCGGAGGCAATGGAGTCGAAGGCACGAGCCGGTCGCCGAGGTCCTTGATCGTTTTGTTGGCCTCGGTGATCGCTGAAGCAGGTTTCTCAGGTGCCGGTGCCGATACAACAGGCTTGGACTGGTCGGCCGGACCTTTGCTCGCGGTCGGCACCGGCAGGCCGGCGAATCGCCCGGACGCAATCAGCCACCACACCAAGGCAGCAAGACCCACCAGCACCACCAAGGAGATCGTTACGCCGCGGGCCGCGAAGGTCCGGTTCATGGGCAAATCCCTGCCTGCTTTCGTTCAGCCGCGATTCTAGAGCAATTGCGTGTTCGTGGAAACCGCCACGACTCGGTGCAAGCCTTGCCTTTCAGATGGTCAGCCGCAATCTCGCGACGGACGCCTTCTTTGGACATCGCAGAAAAGCTTTCGAACCAAGCGCCGAACCGCTCGGGCCGATCTACTCACAGGTCTTCGATGAACTCCGACGGCCTCTGAAGGTCCGGTTCGTTCAAGTTTTCAAACATGGCCGCGCGCACGCCATCACGGAGCCGGACGGCTGCGGAAAAGTCACGACCGTCCGGTGCCAAAGGCTCGCCGACCACCACGCTGACAGGGGAAAACCGAGGCCACCATTGATCGCCTTGCAGCATGCGACGGGTACCGCGAATGGCGACTGGAATGACCGGCAGGCCGGCTTCGCACGCAACCTTGAAGGCGCCCAGACGAAATGGCAGCAGCCCGGGCTGCGCGGTGAACGTTCCTTCCGGAAACACGACCAGCAGACGCCCTTCTCTTGCCATCGCGCCCATGCGTTCGGCATCGGCAACACTCGCCGCAACGTCATGCCGTTCGACGAAAATCGCCCCCAGCCGGCGCAGAAACGGGCCCGCGACGATCTGGCCGGCAAGCTCGCTCTTTGCCGCATAAAGCGGCTCGCCCGGAACTGCCGCAGCCAGGACGAGCGCGTCAGCGTAGCTCGAATGGTTCGCGGCAAGTACCGCATGTCCCCGTGCCATCGCCTCGCGATTGGCCACTCGGCACGGCGTGCCGACCAGCACAAGAGCGAAGCGGCAAAAAGTCCGGACAGCGGACCACCGCCACGACCGTCGCGGCAGAAGCATCACTGCAAACCAGGACAACGCCGCCGCGAGTGCGACCACCGTCCACCACCACCCGGCATAGAAGACAACGGCAAATGAGCGCGCTTGATTGGTCAGAAATGCCAGAAACGCTTTCAGTCCGATCCGGACACGCTGTTCAGAAAGGCTGCGTCGCCGCGCCCCGAGCTTTCCGTTCTCGTAGAGGGCCTTGGCGGCGCTCCGGCGAACCTTGCCGTTCTCGGTTCGCGGGATGGTATCCGGCGCGCCAATGACAATATCGTCGACAGGTTGCCCCAGGATCGATGCGGACAGCTCTCGGATATTTTGACGCAGCAGATCCAGAGAAGCCTGATCATCCGTGCTCGCTTCGACCGCAACGACGATCCGCTCCGTTCCCGTCGCACGATCGGCCGTGCCGAACAGCACGACGCCGTTCCGTACCACCGACGGCAATTGCGAAATCGGCTCTTCGAGTTCCTGCGGATAATAATGCCGGCCCGCCCTGATCACGATGTCCTTGATACGGCCGGTGATGAACAGCTCTCCGTTGGCGATATACGCCTGATCACCGGTGTCGACCCAACCATCGTGAAACAGCTCGCGCGTCTTCTGCTCGTTTTCGAAATAGCCAGACGTTGCCGAGGGTCCGCGGAATTCCAACCGCCCGGTGACGCGCTCCCCGACCTCGTTGCCAGCCTTATCCACGATCCGGATGTGGTGCGACGGAAGCACGCGTCCGCAACCGACGAGTTCGAGCGGATTTGGATCGCCGTCGGTTGCCGGCTTTGCAATCCCGTCATGGCTCAACGCTTGCCGGTCGACACGATCGATCATGGGCCCGCGGCCAAGCGGCGGAAACGTCACGCCGACGGCATTCTCGGCCAGCCCGAAGGCCGGCGACATCGCCTCCCTGCGAAAGCCATAAGGAGCAAAGCGCTCGGTGAAATGCCTGATCGATGCAGCGCTCACCGGCTCGGCGCCATTGGCAACCACGCGCAGCGAGCTGAGATCGAGCCCCTTGATATCGTCATCCTGAATCTTGCTGGCGCACATCTCGAACGCAAAGTTTGGCGCTGCCGAAAGCGTTGCGCGGTAGCGATGGATCGCCCAGAGCCAACTTTCGGGATGCGCGAGAAACGTCAGCGGCGACATGATGTAGAGGCGCGTACCGAAATAAAGCGAGCCAAGCCACGCGCCAATCAGCCCCATGTCGTGATACAATGGCAGCCAGCTGACGAATACATCGGTCGAGCTTCCGTGCATCGCCTCGCCCATGGCCCGGATGTTGGCGAGCAGATTGGCGTGACTGAGGATGACTCCTTTCGGATCGCCCGTGCTCCCTGACGTATATTGCAGCAATGCAGTTTCGCGCGCATCCGCCGCAGCAACCGTCATGATCGATTGCGCAGACCTGAGATCCGCAACACTAAGCGCGCCTTCCATGGTCGGAACGTGCGGCTTGATTGACGCAGCCAGCGTCTTCCCGCGTTCCGTGGTAATCAGCAGCCGTGCGCCGCAATTGCGCAGGATTCCCGACTGCCTTTGAACATGCTCTTCGAGTTGCGAGAGACGCGCCGGAGGATAGATCGGGACGGGAACCGCGCCGGCATAGAGAGCACCGAAAAACGCGACGAAAAAATCCGTCCCGGTGGGCAGCATGAGCGCAATGCGGTCGCCGCGGTTGATCTTCCGCGCCTGAAGACCGGCCGCAATCTCCCGTGCCGTGCGGGACAATTCGCCATAGCTTAGTGTTGCCGGCTCCGCCCCATCCTGCAGATAGGTCAGGTGCGGCCGCTCCGGATGTTGCGCGGCGTGCCACTCCAGCGCCTCGACCAAGGTTCCGGCAGTGTCGGGAGCGGCAACCGGCGGCAGCGCTTCGACGGGCGGCGAGACTTGGACCGCGACACTGGCTCCTGTCGTGGAACCACGCAGCGCGTTGAGAAGGTCGCCGACAGTCTCGGCCTCGTTCAGCGTTCCTTCGGGCAGCCGTATCCTGAAGGCCTGCTCTATGCGCATGAGCAATTCCGCGCGGCTCAGGCTGTCGAGCCCGAGATCGCGGTCGAGACGGCTCCTTGCAGAGATGTCGACGTTTTTCTGCGGCTGGATCTCACGCAGGAGCGCCCGCACAATCTCGATGAGAGCGGTTTCCACCTCCGACGAGTTTTGCAGCGCCATCTTGGCTTTATAGCATCTGGAGCTCGCAGATTGTTGACGCGGATCAACACCCCTCGCTTGCGAAACAGGGGGGCCAATTGTGGCAGCCACGTCCCCTCCCGGCACGCAAGGGTCGCCGCCAGTATTTGAGGGAGCGGGACGCGCGGCGCGGGCGCACGCGCTGCAGCAATGCTCACAGCTCGTAGCGCAGCAAGTTGGGCCATGCCAATGGAAGCTGCATCCTGCCTATCAAAGGGGCAGCCCTCAAGCGCACAGGCCAAAAACTCGAACCATTGCAATCTTGATCGGCTGGCACGCAGCTTGCTAAAACGTTGCTTAAAGACGTCAGTACACTGACGATTGTTTTTTGCACGCCGCGACACGCTGAATGGGCCACGCACATGATTGAAAATTCTCCCTTCGACATTGTGATCAGCGGCGGACACGTGATCTGTCCCGCATCCGGCATCAACGGCGTGATCGATGTCGCGATCAGGGGCGGCCGCATCGCCGCGGTGCAAAAGGACATTCTGCCGAGTTCGGCGAAGACCGTGATGGATGCCAAGGGGAAGCTGGTCCTGCCGGGTCTCATCGATACCCACGGCCATGTCTATCAGTATGTCACCGGCCGCTTCGGCATGAATGCCGACATGGTCGGCGTCGATTCGGGCGTCACCACGGTGATCGATCAGGGCGGCCCGTCCTGCATGACGCTGCCGGGCTTCCGCAATTTCGTGGTCGAGAAATCCAAGACGCGCGTGCTGGCCTTTTTGTCGGCCTATCTGGTCGGCGGACTGGAAGGGCATCTCTATCCCAATCTCTACAGCCCGGACGGCGTGGATATCGACGCCACGGTGCTGTCGGCCAATGCCAACAAGGATATCGTGCGCGGTATCAAGGGCCATGCCGAGATCGGCGGTTTCGCACGCTGGGGCATCAAGGTGCTGGAAATGTCGGCTGAAATCGGCCGCCAGACCGATCTGCCGCTTTACGTCCATTTCGGGCAGCTCTGGGGCCTGCCGGAAAGCGGCGCCAATGGCGAGGATGCCGACACCATCATCGAGCGCGTGATCCCGCAATTGCGGCCTGGCGACATTCTCGCGCATCCGTTCACGCGCCATCCCGGCGGCTTCGTCAATCGAGAGGGCAAGGTGCATTCGGTGATCCAGGCGGCGCTCGATCGCGGCCTGAAAGTCGATGTCGGCCATGGCAGCCATTTCTCGTATCGGCTGGCGCGCAAGGCGCTCGAAGCCGGGATCGTGCCCGATACGCTGGGCGCCGACATGCATGGCTACAACACGCACGTGCCCGCTCCGGCGGGGACGCCGGGTGAGCACCCGGACGACGAGAATCATCCGTTCGCCGGACAGGCCAAATTCAGCCTGACCCAGGCGATGAGTTCGATGATGGCGCTCGGCCTCACGCTGGAACAGGTAGTGCCGATGGTCACGACCCATCCTGCGCAGATGGTGGGCCGCTCCCACGAGCTCGGCTCGCTGGAACCCGGCCGCATCGCCGACGTCACGGTGTTGTCCGACCTGCGCGGCCGCTTCCGGCTGCATGACAACGAGAGGACCGAAGTGATCGCCGAACGCCTGCTGCAGCCGGCCTTCTGCCTGCGCGCGGGCGAGCGCTTCGAGGCCACCGCGCCGATCCTGCCGATGGCCGTTGCCGCCTGACCGCGTCAGCGGGAGACTGACAGGGGAGCGAGACGATGCTGGCGAGAACCATACCTGGCCGGATCATCAGCGATGAAATCGTCGCCGCCGGCGCCCCATGGTATCGCAAGATCCCGAAAGGCACGATGCTGCGTATAGTCGACCTGGAAGGCTGTCAGGCCGTCGACACCCTGATCTTCGACGCCAACCGCAGCGACGTGCGCTACAATGCGCCGAATACGGTCAAACTCGCCAAGAGCGTCTACGTGTCAAAGGGCGTCGTATTGTACGACGACCTGGCGCAGCCGCTGATGACTGTGGTCGAGGACACGGTCGGACGGCACGATACGCTGGCCGGCTGTTGCAGCCGCGAGATCAACACAGTTCGCTACGGCCAGCCGGGCAAATGGAGCTGCCGTGACAATTTCCTCGGCACCCTCGCCGAGCTTGGCATGAATGGCCGCGACATCCCGCCGAACATCAATTTCTTCATGCATGTGCCGGTCGATGGCGACGGCGGCATATTCATCGACGAGGGATTGTCGAAGCCGGGAGATTATGTCGATTTGCGCGCAGAGAAGGACGTGCTGGTCGTCATCTCCAACTGCCCGCAGGAACTGAACCCATGCAGCGGCGGCCGACCGACGCCGATCCAGCTCACCATCTGGCAGAGCGGTCACTAACCGCATGCCGCAAACAGCTACCTTCACCGCGTTGGCCGTCGAAGACCCGCGCTCGAACTGGGCCTCGCTGACGCAGGCGCAGCGCGATGCGGCCTATGACAACAACGGCGCGGTCGCCGATAGTCCGGCGCTGATCGAGAAGCGCAATGCCGGCTCGGCGATCTATCGCAAGGCCCGTCCGCAAGGTCTCGATATTCCGTATGGACCGCGCGAGCGCAATCGCTGGGACTTCTATCCGGCAAGCAATCCCGTTGCACCCTGCCTCGTCTTCATTCACGGCGGCTATTGGCAGCGCAATACACGCGAGGACTTCGCGATGTTCATGGCCGGCGTGCAGGCGCACGGCTGGTCCGCGGCATTGCCGGGGTATTCGCTAGCACCGGACGTGAAGATTCCGGACATTGTAGCGGAGATCCGAACGTCACTCGACTGGCTACAGGCCGAGGGCCCGCGGCATGGCATTTCCGGGCCGGTCATTCTCTCGGGCTGGTCCGCCGGCGCGCATCTGACGGCGATGGCGCTGGACCATCCACTGATCGCTGCCGGACTTGCGATCTCGGGCGTGTATGACCTCGAAGCATTACGCGACACGAAATTAAATCAGGCGCTGGCCCTGACCGATGGCGATATTGCGTCCCTGTCGCCGTTGCTGCTGCCGGTGGTGATTAAGCCGATGGCCATCGCCTATGGCACCGCCGAGGTGCCAGCCCTGGTCAACGACTCCCGGAACTTGCATGCGTTGCGGGCCATGGCGCATGCTTCGGGCGCGTTGCTGCCGATCGTTCGCGCCAATCACTTCAACATACTGGATCACCTGACCGATCCGGACGGGGAGTTGACCCGCGCAGCGCTTGATCTGGCGAGGCCGCACATCACGGCGCAAGGCGGCAAGGCAGCGTGATGACGGGCGGCGCTCAAGGATACGGCGTCGGTCGCCCGGTTCGCCGCAAGGAAGACGACCGCTATTTGCGCGGTAAGGGCGAGTTTGTCGGCGACATCCGGCTCGCCGGTATGCGTGAGCTTGCTTTCGTTCGCAGTCCGCTGGCGCATGCGCGAATCCGTGGCATTCGCAAGCCGGAAGGCCAGGAAAAGAATGTATTCGTGGCCTCAGACCTCGTCGGCATCAGGCCGATTGTTGCCAATTCAGGATTGCCCGGCTTTAACCCATCCTCGCAGCCGGTCCTGGCGCAGGACAAGGTACGCCATGTCGGCGAAGCCATCGCTGTCTGCATTGCGGCGACACGTGCCGAGGCAGAAGACCTCGCGGCGGCGGTCGAAGTCGATTTCGAAGAATTACCGGCGGTGGTCGACATGCTCGCCGCGCGCGCGCCGGGGGCACCACTGGTGCACGAACACTGGGGCCACAACGTCTTTCTGGAAAGCCGTGTCGAGGCCGATCTGTCGGAGATCAAAAAGACCGCACCTGTGGTGGTCCGGCGTACGCTGCGCACCGCGCGGCAATGTATGTCGCCGCTCGAAGGCCGCGGCGTAGTCGCGGTTTATGACCGGCGTCTAGATCAGATCGTCCTACACACCTCAACGCAGATTCCGCATATCATCCGAACCGGTCTCGCCGGATGCCTTGGCGTATCTGAAGAGAATGTGCGCATCGTTGCGCCGGATGTCGGCGGCGGCTTCGGCTACAAAGGGATGCTGCTGCCGGAGGAAGTATGCGCCGCGTTTCTGGCCAAACGACTTGGCCATCCGGTGCGCTGGCTGGAAGACCGGCGCGAACAACTTGCCGGCAATGCCAATTGCCGCGAGCATCACTACGATATCACCGCCTATGCCGACAACGACGGCAGATTGATCGCGCTGGATGCGGCGGCCACGGTCGATACCGGCGCTTATTCGATCTATCCGTTCTCCGCCTGTCTCGAATCAGCTCAGGTCGCGAGCATCCTGCCGGGCCCGTACAAGTTCGACGCCTATCGCTGCATCACATGGTCATCGGCGACCAACAAGCCGGGTCTGGTGCCCTATCGCGGTGTCGCCCGCGCCGGCGTCTGCTACGCGATGGAAACCATGATCGATGCCATCGCTTACGCCGTGAACAAGGAGCCTTACGAGGTCCGCCTGCGCAACCTGGTGCAGCCGGACGAGATGCCCTTCAACAACATCACCAACAAGCATTTCGACAGTGGCGATTATCCGGAATGTCTGCGCCGCGTCGTCGAGGCGATCAATCTGCCGGCCATCCGCAAACGGCAGAAAGACGCCGGTGCATCGCATGTGCGCATTGGCGTCGGCTTTTCGATTTTCTGCGAACAGGGCGCGCATGGCACCTCGGTCTATTACGGCTGGGGCATCCCCATGGTACCGGGATTCGAACAAGCGATCGCGCGCCTGACGCCGGATGGCGGACTGGAATTGCGGGTCGGCATTCAGTCGCACGGACAGGGACTAGAGACGACGCTGGCTCAGATCGGCCACGAGGTGCTCGGCATTCCGGTCGAACGCATCCGCGTCGTGCATGGCGACACCGCGGTGACGCCTTATTCGACGGGAACCTGGGGCTCGCGCTGCATTGTCATGGCCGGCGGTGCAGTCGCCACCGCCTGCAAGGAACTTGGCGAGCGGATCGCACGCATCGGCGCGCATCTGCTGCAGGTGCCGGCTGAGAATGTCCATGTTGGCGGTGGACTGGTCTCGACCGGCATTGCCAGCGTGCGCATCGATGAAGTCGCGCGCACCTGGTATCTGCGGCCGCAGGAATTGCCGAAGGATGTGAATCCGGGCGGGCTGGAAGTCACCAGCGGCTACAAGACCGTACGAGACACCGGTACCTTCAGCTATGCGGCGCATGCCGTCGTGGTCGCAGTGGATACCGAGATGGGCGACGTGACCATTCTCGATTATGCGCTGTGCGAAGATGGCGGCGTCTTGATCAATCCGATGATCGTCGACGGTCAGGTTTGCGGCGGCGTGGCGCAGGGGATCGGAACGGCCTTGTATGAGGAGATGCCGTTCGACGAGAACGG
This sequence comes from uncultured Hyphomicrobiales bacterium, assembly GCA_964641065.1. GTDB lineage: Bacteria > Pseudomonadota > Alphaproteobacteria > Rhizobiales > Xanthobacteraceae > Pseudorhodoplanes. The sequence continues at coordinate 92,736 of CAZXJZ010000001.1, forward strand.
TCAGCCGCTCGCGACCACGCTTGCCGATTACATGCTGCCTGGTGCCACCGAAGTGCCGATGCTGCGCATCGATCATATGGAGACACCCTCGCCCTATACCGCGTTTGGGCAAAAGGGCATTGGTGAAGGCGGCGCGATCGGCCCACCCGCCGCTATCGCGAATGCTGTGAACGATGCGCTTCGGCCGCTCGGCATCGAGATCAACGAACTTCCGATCACGCCGCATCGGGTGCTGTCGGCGCTGGCCGCTGCACAAAAGCAGGCGGCCGCATGAAGCCTGCCGCCTTCACGCTCGAACAACCCACAAGCGCCGCGTTGCTGATGCAATCGCAGCAGGGACGCATCATGGCCGGCGGGCAATCGCTCGGGCCGATGCTCAATTTGCGCGTCGCGCAGCCGGCTCATGTCGTGGCCATTGGCCAGATCCCGGAATTCGCGGCGGTCGAAGACACCGCCGACGCCGTCATCATCGGTGCCTGCGTCACGCATGCCGCCATCGCCGACGGACGCGCGCCCGATATCGGCAAGGGTATCCTGCCGGCGATCGCGCAGGGCATCGCCTATCGCGCGGTGCGCAATCGCGGCACCATCGGCGGCTCGCTCTGCCACGCGGACCCCGCCGCCGACTGGCTCTGCACCCTGACGGCACTTGGTGCCGCCGTGCTGACGCTTACAGCAAACGGCGGACGCAGCATCGCCCTCACCCGCTTTGTCACCGGCCCGTTTCGCAATGCGCTTGAAACCGGCGAAATCGTGCAGGCGGTACGAATCCCGAAAGTCTCGCAGGACGCACGCTGGGGCTATTACAAGGCCTGCCGGAAGCCCGGCGAATTCGCCCACGCCATGGCCGCTGTGCTGATCGACCCGGCGCGCAATATCCGACGCGTGGTCATCGGCGCCGTCGGTAGCGCACCCATCGTGCTGGACGGAGCGGATGTTGGGCCTGACACGGCAGCACGCGCGCTGATGCAAAGCGGCCTCGACAAGATCGGCCGCAACATGCAACTCGCAGCCCTGCGCCGCGCCATGGAGCAGGCGGCATGACTGTGCGGTTCAGCGTCAACGATGTCGCGGTCGAGGCCGATATCGCGCCGCGCACCCACCTCGCCGACTTTTTGCGCGAGGATCTGCTGCTGACCGGCACGCATATCGGCTGCGAGCACGGCGTCTGCGGCGCCTGCACCATCCTGATCGACGGCGAACCGGCTCGCTCCTGCATCACATTTGCGGCGACGTGCGCCGGACGCGACGTGAAAAGCATCGAGGGCCTCGAGGACGATCCGGTCATGGCCGCCTTGCGTGCGGCTTTCACCGACGAGCATGCGTTGCAATGCGGCTATTGCACGCCCGGCATGCTGGTCACGGCGCGCGATATCGTGCTGCGTCTGCCGGACGCCGACGAGGATCGTATTCGGCTGGAGCTGGCCGGGAACCTCTGCCGCTGCACCGGCTACAACGGCATCGTCCGCGCCATTCGTCACGTCCTGCAGCATCGGCCGAACGTCGCCGCACGCGTGCCGGCTGCTCTGGCCATAGGCCGCTTTCAGCAATTCTCAAACGGCGATGATGCCGTACCCACCATGACTGCGCCAGCGCATGCCATCGGCAAAGGTGAAGGCCTGAGCCAGACACTGAGCATCGCCGCACCCGCCGATCAGCTGTGGGCCGCGCTGCGCGACCCGTCGCTGATCGCAAGCTGCCTGCCGGGCGCAACGGTGACCGCGCGCGACGGCGACAGGATCAAGGGTGAAATGGTGGCCGCGCTCGGCCCGATCCAGGCAAAGTTCACCGGCGATGCCACACTCGCATACGATGACGCGACTCGCTCCGGCCGCGTCACAGGCTCAGGACGCGATACCGCGAGCGGCACCCGCCTGCAGGCCAATGCTGCCTTTCGGCTGACCGAGAAAGGCCCCGTCGAAAGCGACATTGTCATCGACGTAACCTATGCGCTGAAAGGACCGCTGGCGCAGTTCGGCCGTGGACCGATCGTTCGGGTTTTTGCCGCCGAGCTCAGCGCCATGGTCGCGCGCAATCTGGAAGCGCGGCTGCGGGGCGAAGACCTGGCGAACGGAGATGCGATACGAACAGGCGGACTGATCTGGCGCGTTGCTTGGCAATGGTTGCGCGACCTGTTACCTCGCTCCCATGTCCGATAGACGGATCAAGACACCGCCGCAATCAGCGTTCGATCTGGCGAGCCGCCCGGGATTCCTGATCCGGCGGCTACACCAGATTCATGCGGCCTTATTCATGGAAGAATGCGCCGCGTTCAACGTGACGCCGGTCCAGTACAGCCTGATGACGGCCGTCGCCGAGCAGCCGGGCCTTGAGCAGGCGCGGCTCGCGCATGAAATCGGCGTCGATCGCACGACACTCGCCAATGTCGTGGCGCGGCTCGAAGCCCGCGGGCTGTTGCGGCGCAGCACCACCAAGACCGACCGGCGCCTTAAGCGCGTCAATCTCACCGCCAACGGCAAGCGTCTGCTGGAACAGATGCGCCAGCCGGCACGGCGTGCCCATGCCCGAACCATCGAGGCCCTGCCGCCGGCGGAACGTACGGCGTTTCTCCATGCCCTGGCGCATCTGGTCGATGCTGGAAACGACTCGGGCCGCGCTCCTCTGCGCCTGAGCTGAGCGAGTCCGCCCGGACTCGCGGCATCTGCACACTTTGCCGACAGCTTGCTTACTCCGCAGTCAGAAGCCTGCTCTCTGTAAAACCCGTCAGCACACTGACGAGCTAAAACGCCTATTGTGGCGCAGCAATTCGCCTCATACGGGTGGCATGGGAGTTGCAAACCTTCCTGCCGATGAATGTTCACCAAAGTCCCGGCGGGACCCACATCAGCAAGAGCCTCGCGGGCGCAGTCGCAATCGTGACCGGCGGTGCCGCAGGCATTGGCCATGCTGTGGCGACAGACCTCGCGTCTCGTGGCGCCGCCGTTGTTATTGCCGACCAAAGCAACGCGCAGTCCGGCGCGCAGACGCTCATCGACAACGGTTATCGCGCCATTGGCGTCGAGGCTGACGTGTCAGTCGAAGCCGACAACCTCGCGATGGTGTCGGCCGCGGAAGATGCGTTCGGTCGCGTGGATATCCTGGTCAATAACGCCGCCATATTCTCGTCGCTGCGTCCGAAGCCTTTCGAACAGATCGACATCGCGGAATTTCGCCGCGTGATGGATGTGAACGTGCTTGGGCTGTTTCTGTGCTGCAAGGCGGTCACGCCTGCCTTCGCAAAACAAGGCGCGGGGCGCATCATCAACATCTCGTCGGGTGTGGCCTTCAAGGGCAATCCGCTGATGGCGCATTATGTCGCAAGCAAAGGCGCCGTAGTGTCACTGACCCGCGCACTCGCCACGGAGCTCGGCCCGCGTGGCGTGCTCGTCAACAGCGTCGCGCCCGGTTTCACGCTGAGCGACAACGTCGAGCGCAATGCCGACCTCGTCGCCGGCGCGAAGGAGCCCTCGTTGCGGGGCCGCGTACTCGCCCGCTCCATGATGCCCGCCGACGTTGTCGGGGCGGTTGCCTTCTTCGCCAGCCCCGATGCCGCATTCATCACCGGTCAGACCCTGGTGGTCGATGGCGGCGCCTATTTCCATTGAACGGAGTTGCGGATGCCGATCACCATTCCCGTCATCGACCTTGAGCCGGCACTGAAAGGCTCAGATGCCGACAAGCGCGACGTGGCCGCGCAGATCGACCGCACCTGCACCGAGATCGGTTTTTTCACAATCAAGGGCCACGGCGTTCCGCTGGCGATGATCAACAACCTCCGTGACAAGGCGAACACGTTCTTCGCGCAGCCGCTCGAAGAAAAGCTCAAGGCCGCGCATCAGGATATCAAGGTGCCGCGCGGCTATCGCGCGCTCGGCCTCGAAGCGCTCTCGGCCGGCAACGCCATCGAAACTCCGGCCGACCTGAAGGAGTATTACCATCTCGGCCGCGAACGCTGGCCGGACGAACCCTATTACACGCAGGGCGAGGGGCCGCGTTACTTCATCCCCAATCACTGGCCGGAATATCCGGCAGGTTTCGCGCAAGCCGCGGAGACCTATTACCTGGCGTTGGAGAAGTTGTCCGAGAAGATGATGGGGCTGACCGCTCTGGCGCTGGGTCTTCCCGAGCACTTTTTCCAAGACAAGATCGACAAACATATCACCGCGATACGCCTCAATTATTATCCCGAACAGACCATGCCACCAAAGCCGGGTCAGTTGCGCGCGGGCGATCACACCGATTACGGGCTTCTGACCATTCTGAACGGCGAGAACGTCCCCGGCGGATTGCAGGTGCAGACCCGCGCCGGCGAATGGATCGATGTCGAGACCGACCAGGATACGTTCGTCGTAAATATCGGCGATCTGCTGATGCGCTGGACCAACGACCGCTGGGTGTCGAACGTGCATCGCGTCGTCAATCCGCCCGACAGCGCTGCCGCGCGTAGCAAACGGCTGTCGATCGCCTTCTTCCATCACCCGAACTACGACGCCCTGATCGAGTGCATCGCGCCGCCCGGCAAAGCGAAATACCCGCCGGTTCTGTCCGGTGAATACCGTGACCTGAAGTACCAGCAGACCCGGCTGAAATCAGCCTGACCTCAAACAAGGAGTAGACGCATGCAGAATATACGGTGGGCAGCAACAGCGTTGGCTGCGGTCATGGCCGCAGCCGGGTTTACGTCTGGCGCGGCGCAAGCGCAGGAGACTATCAAGATCGGAATGACGCAGCCGCTGACTGGTCCGGTGGCGGCGTCCGGTAATTATGTCGCCAATGGCGCCAAGATCGCGGTCGACGTCATCAATGCGAAGGGCGGCGTCCTCGGCAAGAAGCTCGAACTCGTTCTTGAGGACAATAAGTCGAACCCGAAGGAGGCCGTCAACGCGGTCGAGAAGCTGATCCTGCGCGACAAGGTGCCGTTGCTGATCGGGGCGTGGAGCTCGACCTATACCCTCGCGATCATGCCGAAGCTGATCGAATACAAGGTGCCGCTGATCGTCGAAACCTCGTCATCGGGCAAGATCACCACCTCGGGCAATCCCTGGGTGTTCCGCATCAGCCCGACCTCGGAAATGGAAGCTAAGGCATTTTTGGCCAAACTCGACAGTTTCCAGCCGGCCATCAAGAAGATCGATTTTCTCTCGGTCAACAATGACTGGGGCCGGGGCGCGGCAGAAGAATTCAGCAAATACCTGAAGTCGAAAGGCGTCGAGGTCGGCTCGATCCAGTACATGACGCCGGATGCCACCGATCTGTCGGCTCAGTTGACCGCTCTCAAGCAGTCGGGCGGCGATACCCTGTTCCTGACTACCGGCGTCGAGCAGATGACGCTGGCACTGAAGCAGGCCAACGAACTGAAGCTGTCTCACCGGATCATCTCCACCGGCGGCTCCTTCCCGGATCAGCTGATCGCACAGCCCGGTCCGAAGAGCATGGAGAGCTTCCACATCCTGTTCTTCTCCCCCTGGTATCCGGAGAAATCCAAGTATCCGGACATCGCCAAGGTCTATGTCGATGAATGGACCAAGCGCAAATACGACTTCCCCGGCCTGACCGAAGGCTTCCGCGGCTATGATGCCGTACTGACCGCGGTCGAGGCGATCAAGATCGCCGGCAAGGCCGATTCGGAAGCTTTGCGCGAGGCGCTGTGGAAGACCAAGCTGCCGGCGGTGAATGGCGACATCGCCTTCACCAAGCAGGGGCCAGCTGGCCAGGAAAGCGGACAGAATGAGCCCAACATCTATGTCGTGCGGCTCAACGAGGGCAAGGTGACCATGCCGCTGCCCTGATCTCAGGGGGCGACATCCGCTTTTCTGAATGACGCAACGAACCGTCCGGGCTCTATCGGCCCGGACGGATGTGAACGAACCTGAAACTCTGCCGGGACGGGACGCGTGGATCAATTCCTTCAGCATGTCATGAATGCCGTCATGCTCGGTAGCACCTATGCGCTGCTTGGCATCGGGTTGACGCTGATTTTCGGCATCATGCGTATCGTAAACTTCACGCATGGCGAGTTTTATGCGCTCGGCGCCTATATGGCGTATCTGTTCGTGGTCCAGCTCGGCGTCAATTTCTTCGCCGCCATTCTGCTCGCAACCGCGGTTGGGATCGTGGTCGGCGCCGCGCTGGAATTCTTCATCCTGCGCCGTTTGAAAACCACCGATATCGATTCGGTCATGCTGCTGATGATCGGGCTCTGGATCGCCATGCAGAACACCGAGCAGTTGATCTGGGGCGGAGTGGCAAAACTCATCCCCTCGCCTTTCTCGCAGCAGCCGCTGGTGTTCGGCCCGGTCTCGGTATCGCCCCTGAAGGTTTTTGTCCTGATCACCGCGGTGTTCCTGCTGATCGGCTTTCACTTTCTGATCAATCACACCCGCCTCGGCCTCGCCATGCGCTCCACCTTTCAGGATCGCGACGTCGCGGCGCTGATGGGCGTCAATGTCGGCACGATCTATCTGGCGACATTCGCACTCGGTTCCGGTCTTGCAGCCGTCGCCGGCGCCCTGCTCGGCCCGATCTTTCTGGTCAATCCGACCATGGGCGACCTTGCCAGCCTGAAGGCCTTTGCGATCGTCATCCTAGGCGGGCTTGGCAGCACGGTCGGCGCGACCATCGGCGGCTTCGCGCTGGCGCTGGTCGAGGAGTTCGGCGCAGGCTATCTGTCCGCCGATTTCCGTGACGCCTACAGCTTCCTGGTGATCGTTGCGGTCCTGATCCTGAGACCGCAGGGTCTGTTCGTCATGAAGGAGCGGGTGGGATGACCCGGCTCTTCCTCGGACTTCTCGTCGTACTTGTTTTCGTCACGCTGCCGTTCTGGATGAGCGATCCATATATTCTGGGATTGCTGATCCTCACCGGCATTTTCATCATCGCGGCGATCAGCCTCAATCTTCTGCTCGGCTATACCGGACAGCTCAGCCTCGGCCACGTCGCCTTCTTCGGCATTGGCGCCTATACCAGCGCGCTTCTGTCGCGCGGCTTCGACGTCGATCTCGGCTTTGGCATCATGCTCGATGTCACCGCCAAGCCAGTCTGGCTGTCGTTCCTGGCTGGCATCCTGATGGCCGCCCTGTTCGGATGGCTGGTGGGACGGCTGGCGTTCCGCGTGCGCGGGGCGTATTTCGTCATTCTCACCATCAGCTTCGCGCAGGTGATGCGGCTGATCGCTTTGAACTGGGTCGATCTGACCGAAGGCCCGATGGCGATCAACAATATTCCGTCCTTCACACTCTGGCTGCCCGGGCTTGGCGTCACCACCCTGACCACCAAGGCGCAGAACTACTGGCTGGTGCTGGCCGTGGCCGTCATCGCCTTCATCCTGGTCGCGCACATCGTCAACTCTCGGTTCGGTCGCGCGCTGATCGCGCTGCGGGAGAATGAGGGGCTGGCGCGCTCGGTCGGCATCCCGGTAACTCACTATCTGGTACTGGTGACGATCGTCTCCGCAGGCATCGCGGGTGCTTCGGGTGGCCTGTACACGCATTACGTCCGCATCGTCGATCCCGACGTGTTCATGTTCATCTACACCGTCACCATGATCATCATGGTGGTGACCGGCGGCAAGGGCACGCTCACCGGTCCGGTCATCGGCGGCCTCATCTTCGGGCTGATGCCGGAATTGCTTCGCGATTATGCCGGGCCGGAGGTGCAATGGATCATCTACGGCGTGGCAATCGTGTTGATTGTGTTCTTCCTGCCGCTTGGCATCGTTCCCACAATTGCTAAAGCCTGGCACCGCCTCGTCAGCCTTTGCATCCGTCTCGTTCCCGAACGCTTGCGGACCCGACTGTCATGACGATCGCCGTGGATTCCGTTATCGTACCGGAAGACAGCACCGCCGCGGGTTCGGCCGAAGCCTCGCCGATTTCGCTCGGGATCGAGGACCTCGCGGTCCGTATCGGTGGACTGGTGATCCTGGAGCGGATGAATCTTTCGGTGCCGAAGGGCAAGATCGTCAGCCTCATCGGCCCCAACGGCGCGGGGAAGACGACCGCCTTCAACATCATCACCGGCTATATGAAGCCGAGCGCAGGCACGATCCGGTTCGAGGGACGCTCTCTCCTCGATATGACGCCGGATGCCATCGCCGCGCTTGGCCTGGTTCGTACCTTCCAGCGGACCAGTATTTTTGCCGGCTGCAGCGTCACCGACAACATCCTGACCGCCATGCATCTGCGCGGCCGCGCCGGATTGTTCAGCGCCATCTTCCGTACGCCCTCGATGCTGCGGGAAGAGGTGAGCCTGCGAGCGCAGGTCCAAGAAATCCTGCATTTTGTCGGGCTGCATGGACGCGCTGGCGAGAATGCCGGCAGTCTCGCCTATGGCGAGCAGAGGCTTCTCGGACTCGCAATCGCACTTGCGGCACGGCCGAAGTTGCTGCTGCTGGACGAGCCTGCGGCCGGCCTCAATCCGTCCGAGACCGAACGCTTCAAGGAACTGGTCCGCCGCATTCGCGACGATGGCGTGACCGTGCTTCTGGTCGAGCACGACATGCACATGGTCATGAGCATCTCCGATACTGTGTTTGTGCTCAATCAGGGCCGCATCATCGCATCCGGACCGCCGGCCAGTATTCAGAACAATCCGGATGTCATCACGGCGTATCTGGGAACGGGATTGAAGAAGCGTGCTAAAGCTTGAAGAAGTCACAGTCCGCTACGGCGCCGTCACAGCGCTGCGCGACGTCTCGATCACGGTCGAGGAAGGAGAATTGGTGACGCTGATCGGCGCCAACGGCGCCGGCAAGACTACGACGCTGAAAGCAATCAGCGGGATGCTCCCGCTCGCGGGCGGGAGGATTACATTCGCGGGCCGCAAGATCGATGGGGCCAGTCCACGACAGATCCTGGCGCTCGGGATCGCGCATTGTCCGGAGGGCCGGCGGGTCTTCCCGCAGCTGACCGTGCGCGAGAATTTAGAGATGGGCGCATTCCTGCGATACGATCACGCCGCGGTCCGTTCCGACATGGAGCGGATCTTCGTCCGGCTTCCACGATTGCGCGAACGGGTCGCACAAGTGGCCGGCACATTGTCCGGCGGGGAGCAACAGATGCTCGCGATCGCACGATCGCTGATGTCGCGTCCGCGCATGATCCTGCTCGATGAGCCATCGCTCGGTCTCGCACCGAACATCACCGAAATCATCTTCGAAATCATCGACGACATCCGCCGCGACGGCGCGACCGTGCTGATGGTCGAGCAGAATGCGCTAGCCGCCCTCGATATGTGCGATCGATCCTACCTTCTGGAAACGGGCCGCGTCGTGCAGTTCGGCACCGGAGAGCAGATGCTCGGCGACGCTCACGTCCGTCGCGCCTATCTCGGCGGCTGAAGGCCGTCCGCAGCGGCATGTCAGCGCGCTGGGTTCATGCCTGTGGCCTCGATGCTTTCGACAAGAGGCAGATCGTGACCGCCATAATGGACGGACGGCAGTTCATCCTGATCCAGGACCAAGGCCGCTTTTTTGCTGCGGAGCGCGCCTGCCCCCACGAGGGCGCCGACCTGGCTCTTGGCCGCTGTTCGCATGCCAGGCTTCATTGTCCGCGTCACCAGGCATCGTTCGACCTCACTGACGGCTCGGTGTCGCCAGGATGGTCGTTTCCGGCTCTGCGCGTTTTCGACGTTCGCAGGATAGGCGCCGAGCTCTGGGTCAATCTCAACCACCGGGAAGACCGCGGCAACTAACGGCTCTGTCCGGGTCACCGCCGATACCGGCCGTCATGCGCCGCCTCACGGCCGCACCCCCGGACTTTCCATCGTCATGCCGCGGGCGCGCCACATCAGGAACAGCTCGAGTTCGACATATTCTATCGCGCCAAGCGCGTAAGCCTCCGCTCGCACGCCGGTCATGCAATTGCGCAATCGCCGCTGCAGCGAGCCGACGCTCTGCCATTCCAACCGATAGATCGGATAGCCGGTCGGATGAGCTTGCGGAATCAGATTGCCGGCAAGGCTCTTGCCCCAATTGTCGTCATGGCATTGCGCGCAGGACAGGTTCAATTGCCCGATCCGTTGATTGAACAGCGCGCGCCCCCGCTCGCGAAACGGCTCAATCCGAGCGTCCTCCGACGGAGCGATCGGCTCACCGCGCGACTGCAATGCGATATAGGCAGTCAGCGCCAGCAATTCCGCGCTTTCAAAGCGGAACGGCGCCGCCTTCTGATCGCGTTCTCGCGAGAGGTTGATGCGCTGCTCGAGATTGACGGCGCGTGTCACCGTCTCGTCGTAAGCCGGATAGCGCGCGGCGACACCCTTCATGCTGCTGCGCGCATCGCCATGACAATCGGCGCAGGACTTGCCCGATGCGCCGGCCTTCGCGTTCCACAATGCTTCGCCATCCAGCACCGACAATATGGCCGGATTGGATGTATCGTCGTCCTGCATCGCCTTGGTGTCGCGACTCATGTCGTCGTAGCTGGAGCGGCGCTGATCGAGCGGGATCTCGGCACGAGCGGATATAACGGACGGGACAACGCCCAGCAGCAACGCGCCGAGCATCGCGATCTGCAACCCTCCCGACAGATTCATTCGACTGCGATCTTCGCGGACGCTTCCGCCTCGAAGCCGTTATCGCCGGTCCATTTGAAGGCGATGGTGCCGCTTTCGGTCGCCACCGTATGGAAGGTGAGAAACGGATTGGCGGCAATGGCCGGATACAGCGTGGCGCTGAAAATCTCCTCGCCATTATAGGTGCAAACCATCGACGTGATGATGTTGCGAGGGATCGGCTTGCCGGTATTGTCGATGCGGAAGCCGTTCTCCATCACGTGTGAAATCAGCGTCCGTATAAGGATCGTGTCGCCGCGCTTGGCCTTTGGCGGCACGTTGATGAGAGTGCGTGCGGGAGCGGCCATCAGATGGGATCCTCCAGACAGGCGCTGAGTGTGAGAATGACATCCGCCTTGTCCGACCAGAACGACCCGTCCGACATCTGACAGATCGCTACGACCTGCTGGGTGTCGGCGAGCCGGATGCGGGTCGAGATCTCGGCCTTTCCGGCGCGCGCGCCGAGCCGAATACCGATCACGTTCGGCAGTGGATTTTTTTCGGTGAAGACATGAATTGCGGTGACATGATCCTGTTCCGTCATTGGACTGTCGACAGCCACCGTCACCGCGACCGCATTGCCGTTCTCAACCAGCGGCGGGATGCTGAGCTTGACCTTGCCAGCCGTGACCGGCTTGCCGCCGGTGACCTGTTTGATCGCAGCCGCCATGCTGTCCGGCGTCGCACCGGCCGGGCGCACGATCAGCAGCGCCGCGGTTCCAGCCAGGAAAAGGCGCCGCGTCGTGACGGGAGACAGGGGATTGTCGATCATCGTGCGTCCTTGATTCGATCCTTTGGCCGATCGTTGGGTTGGTCCTTCAATGTGATCAGAAACGCCACCACGTCCTCAACTTCCTGAGCGCTCAGGATCGGGCTGCCGCGCAGGTTTTTCGCGACACGGGTTAGTCCATCGACCCGATAAAACGACGGCATGATCGTAGCCTCATTGAGGCGCGTGGCATCGACCATGCGAAGCCGCAATTCTCCCTCGGTCCAGCGCGAACCGGTACCTGTGAGATCGGGCGAAAGATTGCCCTGGAACCGCTGGTCGGGGAACGGGCCGGCATGGCAGAGCAGACACGTGGTCTCGCGCTTGACCACCAGCGCGCGGCCGTTCGTCGGGTCGCCCGGCTTCCCGGTCAGCGATTTCGGTATCGCACCTTCAATCACCTTGAAAGAAACCAGCGTCTCCTGCGCAAGCGTGGAGCCGGACATTACCGCAACGACGGCAAAACCAAGGAAGCTGCGCCGCTTCATCCGAAGGTCTCGCTGGTGATGCGATGGAACCAGTTGTTTGCCTCCTTCGCTTCTTCGGCCCGCACTGCGCGAGAGGCGCCGGTGGAACTGACGACCACAGGCTCGGCCTCGACATATTGACTGTCGTCCGGGCGATAAGTCCCGCGTTGCGAAATCGCGTAATCCGGCGCGACCAAGCTGAAGCAGGAACTTCTCAACGTTGGCGTCGCCGGTTGCCGGTCGGCAAGCAGGACGGAGATAGCCGCCGCACATATCGCCCCTTGGGATTGGGCGGCCGACGCCGAGCGCGGCATCGCTCCGGCAATGGCCGCATCCCCGATCACATGCACATTCTTTTGCAGCTTCGACTCGAAGGTCAAAGGATCGACCGGGCACCAGCCGGTCCGATCGGCAGCGCCGGCGAGTCGGGCCGCTTTTCCGGCCGTTTGCGGCGGGATGATATTCACCACCCCCCCGGTGTATTTGTCGAAGTCCGTCATCACCGTCATGGTGGCGACGTCCACGGCTTTGGGCGCACCGCCATCCGACAAACCGACCCACTCGATCAGGCCGGGATAGAGCTCCTGCCACGCGGCCTCGAACAGCTTCTGCATGGTGAAGCCGTCCTTCGCGTCCAGAACGATAACCTTCGATCGCGGTTTTGCCGTCTTCAGATAATGAGCGATGAGGCTCGCGCGCTCGTAAGGTGCCGGCGGGCAGCGTGCGGGGTTGACCGGCACGGTGATGATAACCGCCTTGCCGTCATCCAGCGCTTCAAGCTGCCGGCGCAGCACCTCGATCTCGCCGCCGCTGGTGAAAGCCGGCGGCATCTTGGCCATAGCCGCCCGATCATATCCGTCGAGGACATCGTCCTGAAACGCGATACCGGGAGACACCACGAGGCGATCGAACGGCAGGGTCTGGCCGTCTGCGAGTGTCACGGTCCGTTTGGCATGGTCGACCCCCGTCAGGGGCGACAGCACGACATCGATACCCAGCGCCTTGACGCTATCGTAGCCGAATTGCTGGCTCCGGATGCCGCTCAGGCCACCCAGCACGGCATTGCTGTGCGGTGGCGCGGTGTAAACCGGATTGCTCTCGACCAGCGTGATAGTAACATTCGGTCTGATCTTGCGCAGAGCCCGCGCGCAATTGACGCCACCGAACCCTCCGCCCACGATCACCACACGCGCGCTGCCCTGCGCGATCAGGGGCTTCGGAAACGCGGCAGCCGCGGCACCAGCCGCGGCTGCCTTGATCACATATCTACGGTCGACTCGGATCACGATATCTGCAGATTATGGTTCTTCAGCGGGAACGACCGATAACGGTTCCCTGTCGCCGCGAAGATCGCGTTGAGCACCGCGGGTGCCGCCACGAAAATCGTCGGTTCGCCGACACCACCCCAGAAATCGTTGGTCGGGATGATGATCGACTCGACATGCGGCATCTCGGCCATGCGGATCGAGCCATAGGTGTCGAAGTTGGTCTCGACCACAGCACCGTCCTTGATGGTGATGCCGCCGTGGAACAAGGCCGACAACCCGTACACGAACGAACCGGCGATCTGCCGCTCGATCTGCGCCGGATTGACCGCGTGCCCCGGATTGGTCGCCGCGACGATGCGGTGCATCTTGATGTTGTTGCCCTTCACCGATACTTCGGCCGCCGCCGCGACATAGCTGCCATAGCCCATATGCTGGCAGATGCCGCGGAAGATGCCGGCTGGCGCCGGCTTGTCCCAGCCGACCTTCTCCGCGACCGCATTCAGAACCGCCAGATGCTTCGGATGCTTGCTCATCATCTTGCGGCGGAAAGCGAGCGGATCCTGCCCGGCCGCATGCGCCAGTTCATCGATGAAGCATTCGAGATAGATCGCATTCTGGTTGTTGTTCACGCCGCGCCAGAACCATGGCGGAACATGCGGATTTCGCATCGAATAGTCGATCAGCACGTTCGGAATATCATAACCGAACTGCCCTTCCGCGCCGCCGGCATTCAGCCCTTGGAACGCGATTGGGTCGGAACCGCCTTGCATCGCCTCCGGACGCGCATAGGCCAGGATCGACTGGCCAGATAGCCGCATATGCAGACCGACCAGGTTGTTGTCCTTGTCGAGCGCGCCGGTGAGCTTGCACTGCGTCACCGGGTGATAGACGCCGTTGGTCATGTCCTCTTCGCGGGACTTGATCATCTTGATCGGCACGCCCGGCATCTGCTTGGCGATGTTGATCGCCTCCGTGACGTACTCGCTGCGCGTGCGCCGGCCGAAGCCGGTGCCGAGCATCAGCCGATGCACCACGCACTTGTCGGCCGGCAGACCCGAGGCCGCGATGGTGGCTGCCAGCGCCGCCTCACCATTCTGCGACGAGGTCCAGACCTCGCACTTTTCCGGCGTGTAGAGCACCGTGGCATTCATCGGCTCGAGGCAAACGTGGTTCTGGTACGGATAGGAGTACACTGCCTCGATCTTCTTCGCCGCACCACCGAGCGCGGCCTGGACGTCGCCTGCCTTGTTGCCGACGAACTTCGTATCGGCGGTCAGGCCCTCTTCCAGCCACTTGGCGATCGATTCAGATGAGACATTGGCATTGGGGCCCTTGTCCCATTCGATCGGAAGCGCCTCGAGCGCGGTCTTGGCCTGCCACCAGGTATCGGCAATGACCGCGACCGCCTTGTCGTCGACCTGAACGACCTTCTTGACGCCCTTCATGCCGGCGACTTTGGACGCGTCGAAGCTTTTCACCTTGCCGCCGAAGACAGGGCAATCCTTGATCGCGGCGTTCAGCATGCCCGGCATGGTGAAGTCGATCGAATACACCATCTTGCCGTCGACCTTGTCGCGCGTATCGAGCCGCTTCAGCGGCTTGCCGGCGATCTTCCAGTCTTTCGGATCTTTCAGTGCCGGCTTTTCCGGCACCGGCAGCTTGGCCGCGGCCTCGACCAGCTTGCCATAGCTGAGCTTGCGACCCGACGGACCATGCGTCACGACCGAATTGGCCGCGCTGCATTCTGCAACCGGCACCTTCCACTCATTGGCCGCCGCCTGCACCAGCATCATGCGGGCGGCCGCACCGCCCTCACGCACATATTGATGCGACTCACGGATCGCGCGGCTACCGCTGGAGTTGAAATTGCCCCAGGCGCGCTTGCGCTTCACGTTGTCCATGGGCGTCGGGTATTCGGTCGTGACCTTCGACCAGTCCGCGTCCAGTTCCTCGGCGATCAGCTGCGCCAGGCCGGTCTGCGAACCCTGCCCCATTTCGGCACGCACGACGCGGATCGCAACCGTGTCGTCGGGCTTGATCGCAACCCAGATGCCGAGTTCGTTTGGCGTCAGGTTTTCGCCAAAGCCCTGCGCCGGTCCAGCCTGGGCCAGCGCGGCGCGGCCGAACGGCAGATCGAAGCCGAGCGCCATGCCGCCGGCGGCGGCCGTTCCGATGACGAAGGCGCGGCGATTCATTTTCGGGACCATGTTCATGCGGACCTCCCTCATGCCTTCGCCGCGGCATGGATCGCCGCACGGATCTGCTGGAAGGTGCCGCACCGGCAGATATTGGTCATCTCGCGATCGATATCTTCGTCGGTCGGCTTCGGATTGTTCTTGAGCAGTTCCACCGCGGCCATGATCTGACCGGACTGGCAATAGCCGCATTGCGGCACATCGTGGTCGAGCCAGGCTTGCTGCACTTTGTGCAGCGCATCATTCTTGGCCAGGCCTTCGATCGTGGTGATGGACTTGCCTTCGGCATCTCCGACCTGAAGGCTGCAGGACCGCACCGCGCCCATGCCTTCGATCTGGACCGTACAAGCGCCGCATTGTGCGATGCCGCAACCGTATTTCGTGCCGTTCAGGCCTACATTTTCGCGGATGACCCACAACAGCGGGGTCGTTGGGTCGACATCGATATTATGCGTCTGCCCATTGATGGTCAGTCGAGGCATCAACTCCTCCAATTTTTATGTCGCGCGGCTTACGGACACGCTGTGGCGAGTATAGCCAGTTTTGACTCGATCAAAAGAGTGATGGGTCGGGATAGAAAGTTTTTGATCGCAAGGAATAATCGAAGAATAGCCAAAACTGGATCGCGTCATCTGTCTCGCGGCGATGTCTATCCGCAGCAAAGCTTAGACCTGTTGGCACTGGCGTTCGGCGGGGCAACGCGTGACGACAATTTCACCGTCGCATTGCAGCCGCAAATGCTGCAACGCGGCCGGCGTTCTGCTAACCAGCGAGCCATGCATCTCGCAGTCATCGGAAATGGTATCATCGGTACCGCGTGCGGCGCATTCCTGCAGCGTGACGGGCACCGGATCACCTTCATAGACCCGATCGAGCCGGGCGAAGCCACCTCGTTCGGCAATGCCGGGTCGCTGTCACCATCTGCCTGCCTGCCAGTCGGCATGCCAGGGATGTGGAAGAAGGTCCCCGGCTGGTTGCTCGATCCGCTCGGGCCGCTCACCATCAAATGGTCCTATGCACCCCTCGTGACTCCGTGGCTCATCCGCTTCATGCGTCACACAAGCCCGGCGGAGGTGACGCGGATTGCGACCGCTTTGCGCGGCCTGCTGGCGCCGATCTTCGAATGCTACGAACCCTTGCTGCAGCGCGCAAATGCCACCGGGCTCGTTCGCCACAGCGGCTGTCTCTACGTCTATTCGAGCAAGGACATCGCCCGCCAGTGGCAATGGGGCATGGACCTTCGCAGGAAACTCGGTGTCGAGCTGCAGGATGTGGCTCAGGACGAGTTGGAAGAACTTGAGCCGGACCTGAAGGGACGCTTCCGCTTCGGCATCCTGGCGCCGCAGAATGGTTCGACCCTCGATCCCGAGGCGCTGACCAAGGCGCTGTTCGCGCAATGCGTCAAGGACGGCGCGAGCGTGAAGCGCCAGCGCGTGACTGAACTGCAGCGCAGCCGCGACCGCCTCACGGGCATTACGCTGGAGAACGGGGAAACGGTCGATTGCGACGGCGTGGTGGTCGCAGGAGGTGCATGGTCGCGCGCGCTCGCGGCGCTGCTTGGCGCGCAGATTCCGCTGGAAACACAGCGCGGCTATCATGTCACCGTGCGTAGCAACAATCTGAAGCTTCGGCACACCGTCATGGCAGTCGAGTATAACATGATGGTCAACCCGATGCGCATGGGACTGCGGCTCGCGGGCTCGGTTGAATTTGCTGGCTTGAAGGCGCCGCCGAATTACGCGCGCGCCGACGCCCTGCTCGACAGGGGTCGCGAGATGTTTCCGCATCTCGACGTAAGCGACACCAGTCAATGGATGGGCCACCGTCCCTGCCTGCCGGACAGTCTGCCAGTGATCGATCGCGTTCCCGGCCTGCAGAACGCGTGGTTCGCGTTCGGCCATGGCCATATCGGCATGTGCGGCGCACCGACCACGGGCCGCGAGATTGCCAACCTCGTCGCCGGCCGGACACCCGAAATCGATCTGACACCATTCGCTGCTGATCGTTTCGGCTCTACCCGGTAATGCACCTGATGCCCCATTCCTTGATCTCACACGCGGACGATCCCTCACCGGGCGAGGCGTCCACAGGATGGGACATCGCGATCGATGTCGGCGGCACCTTCGTCGATATCGTTGCGCGCCCGCTTGCGGGTGGCCGCTGGCGCACAGGCAAGCATCTGCGAAGCGGCTTGGATACCGCTGACGCCATCTCGGCAGCGGTTTTGAGTTTTTTGCAGAAGGAAGAGATCGACCACAGCGACGTCGTCCACTTGCGTCACGGCACCACGATCGCCACCAACGCGCTGCTCGAATTGCGCGAGCCGCCGGTCGTGCTGATCACCACCTCCGGCTTCGCCGACGTCCTTACGCTCGGACGGCAGCACCGGCGCGATCTCCGGAAATCGTTTCCACAGCCGCCGGTCCCTCCGCATATCTGCCTAGGCGATCATCGGTTCGAACTGTCGGAGCGCGTCGACGCACACGGCAACGTGGTGACGGCACTCGACGCGTCCGCACTTGAAAACATGATCGACCGGGTCGCCGCAATCCACGGCCCGCATCAGACGCCACCGCCCGTCGCGGTGTGCCTCCTGTTCGCGCCGCTCAATCCGGTTCACGAATGCGCGGTCGCATCGGCGCTTCGCGCGCGATGGCCGGAAATTCATCTTTCGTTGTCTCACGAGGTCGATCCACGATTGCGCGAGTTCGAACGCACGCTCACCACGGTCCTCGACGCCTATGTCCGTCCCTCGGTATCGGACTATCTCCGACGCCTTGAACGATCGCTCCGCTCGCAGAGCCTGCCGGCTCCGTGGATCATGCGTTCGGTGGGCGGTCTTGCGCCATCGTCCAGTTGCGTTGCCGCTCCGTTGACACTCGCAATGTCGGGCCCCGCCGCCGCCGCAAACGCCGTCCGCGATGCAGCGGCGCGCCACTTCGCGACCACGGCCATCGGCATTGATGTCGGGGGCACCAGTACGGATATCTGTCTGATTGCAGATGGCGAAGTGCTCACATCCAGCACGCTCACACTCGGCGAACTCGATATCCGCGTTCCGTCCGCCGATATCGCTTCGGTCGCGATCGGCGGCGGCTCGATCCTCAGGATGGTGGGCGGATTGCTTCGCGTTGGGCCGCATTCGGCCGGAAGCAATCCCGGACCCGCATGTTTCGGCCGCGGCGGCACTTTACCCACGCTCACTGACGCCGCCTTGATGGCCGGGCTCCTCCCCGAACGTCTTGGCGCCGAACTCGCGCTCGATCGCAGCGCCGCGATGCTGGCATTGATGTCTGCGTTCGGAATTGATGCAGACGACGTCGCCGCAGTTGCCTTCGGCGCGGTCAAGGTGGCCGAAGCCCTGATCGCTGAAGCCGTTCGCCGCAAGGCGTTTTCGCGCGGGGTCGATCCACGAAGCGCGATGCTGGTCGCAGCCGGAGGTGGCGGCGCCCTGCACGCAGTCGAAATTGCCGACCGCATCGGATGCCGCAAATTGATCGTACCGCCGGCCGCGGGCGTTCTGGCGGCAACGGGACTCACGCAGGTTGGATTTTGCGAGCAGACCGAGCGGCCGGTGGAGATGTCGCTGACGAACGAGGCAGTTGTCGGCCTTGCAAAGCTGGCAGCGGACAATTGCGCAGAATTGCTCAAGACGGTGAGCGCATGGTCTCACAGCACGAGCGGCGTAACGGTCCGGCACGAACTGGAGATCAGCTATCAGGGCCAGGGCCATTCTCTCGCAATTCCGTTCGCGCCGGATACGGACGATGCGGCGGCGCTGGCGGCACGCTTCGATGCTCTGCATGAGCGTGTGCGCGGCCATGCCTTCGAGACCAGGCGGCGCATTCTGGCGTTACGCAGCATCGCAACATCCGCCGTCAACGACCCCGCGACGACGATCGGTGCCGACCATGCCGGGATCCCGGCCGATCCCATGCCGCACCGGATTGTCGCGACGGAGCCGCCATTACGCTGCCCGGTCTTTTCCGGCGCTTCGCTGTCGGCCGGCACACGCCTCGACGGTCCGGCCTCGATCGACGCCATCGACACCACGATCTGGCTGCCGCCGGGATGGAGTTGCGAAGTTGCGCCGGACGGAACTCTGCGGCTCACGGCGCGGGAACAGGCATGACCACCGCGCGTGACACGCTGCGCGAGGCGGCGGCGCATGAAATCTTCCGGATTGCGCTGGAGGGACTGGCCGATCGCATGCAGGATTCGCTGTTGCGCGCAGCCTGTTCGGTGGTGGCCCGCGAGGGCATGGACTGCGCGGCGGCCTTGTTCCTGCCGGACGGTCGCGTGCTCGCGCAGGCGAGTTCGCTGCCCTTGCTGCTCGGCGGCATGATCCCGGCGGTGCGCGGCATCCTCGACTGGTTTCCTGCAGAGGCCATGCAGAACGGCGACGGATACCTGCAGAACGATCCGTGGTCCGGCGGCACCCATCTGCCCGACATTATTATCGTGCGCCCGGTGCGCGCCGATGGCCGGACCGTGGCGCTGGCGGCGACCATCCTGCATCACCAGGATGTCGGCGGGCTGGCCGCCGGATCGGTGCCGCCCGACGCCCGCGACATCTTCCAGGAAGGCTTGCGGATCCCGCCGGTGCAGTGGCGCCGCGCCGGCACGGAAGATGCTGGAATCGCTGCCATTCTGGCTGCCAACAGCCGCGCCCCAGACCTGCTGAACGGCGACCTTGGAGCGCAGTGGGCCGCGGTTTCGCTGGGCGCGCGCGAGGTCGGCGAGCTGGTTCAATCGATGGGCATACCGGCATTCGAGCAGGCGCGCGACGCGCTGATCGACCATGCCCGCCAGATGACGCAAGATGCGCTCGGCGGCCTGCATGACGGCGTCGCGATCGCCGAGGATGCACTCGACGGCGACGGCCTGAGCGACACGCCCGTCCCGCTGCGCGTGACCTTGCGCAAGAGCGGCGGCACCCGAAAACCCCATCTGGAGATCGATTTCGAAGGCTCCGCGCCGCAAACCCAGGGCCCGGTCAATGCCGCGCCGTCCGGGCTGCTCGCCGCCACCTTCGCGGTGCTGCGGCATCTGGCGCCGGATGCACCGGCCAATCACGGCATGCTGGCGCCGGTCACGCTCAAACTGCCCGACGGCAGCGTGGTCAATCCGCGCTTCCCCGCCGCGGTCAATGCACGCACAGCGACTGTGAAACTCGCCTGCAACGCCATGCTCTCTGCGCTCTCACGGCTGGGCGAACCGGAAGACGCCGTGGCCTCCAATGGCGGCGTGGCCGTGGTGCTCTCCGCCGGCGGCCAGGACGATGCCGGCCGCAACTGGTTCTTCACCGAAATCATCGCCAGCGGCTCCGGCGGCGGACCGGCGGGACCGGGAGTCGCCGGCATCTCCACCGATGTCAGCAATGCCCGCAATGTGCCGGTGGAAATGCTGGAGATCGCTGCGCCGATCCGGGTCGAGACCACGATGCGACGGCGCGGATCGGGCGGCGCGGGCCTGCATCAAGGCGGCGATGGCGTGCGCCGTGTCTACCGGCTGCTGGAAGGCTCTGCGACGGTGTCCTATCGCGGCGAGCGGCATCATCGCGGCGCCTCCGGCGCCCAAGGCGGCGGCGATGGCGCGCCGTCCGCAGCCTTCATCGAGCGTCATAATGGTACTGTCGAAACGCTTGCCTCCAAGGCCCGCTTTGTCTGGAATGCCGGCGACCGGCTCGTCATCGAAACGGCGGGCGGCGGCGGTTGGCGCGCTATCTCATCGCCCACCGCGCCCTCACCGATCCCGAACCAGGAGTAAGACACATGCTGACCCGTCGCGACGCATTGGGAGCCGGTTTGATCGGCTTGGCGCTGGCGATCTCAGGACCCGCGCAGGCGCAATCCTGGCCGTCGCAGAATATCCGGCTGGTGGTGCCGTTCCCGCCGGGGGGGAGCACCGACGTACTCGCGCGCCGGCTTGCCGAAGGCCTGCGCGAACGCCTCGGCCAGACCGTGATCGTGGAAAATCGCGGCGGCGCCGGCGGCACCATCGGCTCGGAATTCGTCGCGAAATCGGCCCCCGACGGCTACACCCTGCTGATGGGCGTCACCGGATCGCACGGCGTGGCGCCGAGCCTCTATCCCAATCTCGGCTACCAGCCGCTGCGCGACTTCGCGCCGATCTCGCTGCTCGTTTCGGCGCCGCTGGTGCTGGTGGTGAACCCCGAAGTCCCGGCCAAGACGCTGAAGGACTTCATCGCGCTGGCCAAGAAGGAGCCGGACACGCTGACCTACGGCACGCCCGGCAACGGCACCTCGATGCATCTCACCGGCGTGACCTTCGACCTGCAGGCCGGCACCAAGCTCATCCATGTGCCCTATAAGGGATCGGCCGGCGCGCTGACCGACCTGTTGAGCGGGCAGATCAAGAGCATGTTCGGCGACCTTCTGGTTGTTCTGCCGCAGATCCGCGCCGGCAAGATCAACGCGCTCGCCGTCACCTCGAAGGATCGCAACCCGCTGCTGCCGGACGTTCCCACCATGGCCGAAGCCGGACTGCCGGGCTTCGAGGTGCTGTCCTGGCAGGGCCTGTTCGCACCCGCCGGCACGCCGCCGGCCGTGGTCGAGCGCCTGAGCAAGGAGGTGCGCGCGGTGATGGAAAGCAAGGACGTGAAGGACTTCTTCGCCGCGCAGGGCTTCCTGGTCGGCGCCACCACGCCGGCCGAATTCACCGCCTTCGTCGGCTCCGAGGTCAAGCGCTGGGGCGAAATCGTCAAGGCGGGCAACGTCAAGCCGAACTAGGCAGAACCGGCGGCCCGCGTCGATTTCCCGGCGCGGGCTGTTCAGGTCAGCGGACATATCCCGGACAGGCCGCGATGACCGGCCGATCATTTTGATCGCGGCTTGCTACGGCGCCTTCTGGCCGAGCATCTGCGATGGTCTGCAATGGTCTGGGATGACGTGTGCGCGGAGCGGGAGGCCGCCCGGTTGCGGCGGCGCGGCAGCGACGCCGACACTATGACGGCGCCAAAAAAGTTAGTCCCGTTGAAGTACGGTCGCGAGCTCCGGAATTGAAACGCGGATGCGACTCGGCGTCGGACACCGTCGGCCCGTGCCGATCCAAATCAAAAAGAGTCGCCGCGCTTGTTACGCGCGACGACTCTTAAAGTCAGTCGATGCTCTTTAAGCTAATCGAGAACGTGTACGACGCGGCGCGAACCCGGCTCAACGAAGTAAACGTTGTTTCCGGAATAGACGTAACGGTAGTTTGAAACCGAAGGCCCCCAAGCCGCCGGCACTTCGTGGATCTCAACGTCCGTCGGCAGCGTTGCGCCAACCGTCACGCGCTCGCGGAATTCTACCGGCCGCTGCCTTTGTACATATTCTCGTACCACGGTGCGCTGTTCGGGCGAGAACGAGATGCCGACGCCAACCGGGCCCACGCCAACTCCAACGGTTTGGGCGCTGGCGATGGGGGATGCCGCGAGTGCAAAGGCGGTAAGACACATCAGAACGGAACTTTTGATCATGGTCGAGTCTCCTTTTGGCTGGGTTTCAACCCACCAGAAACCCGGTGAACGGCGCCAACGTTCCGAGAGAACCGCACAGGCTGCGCGTACACGCGCAACGAAGCCCGGAAAATGAACGCCGGATGAATACATCAGGGCGAGTTCGTAGATCTCTTCCGATGAGGAGGAACGGGCCGGAATTGGAGAAAACCTAGCTTGGGCGACCCGGGATAGCGTCCTTGTCGAACGGAACGTTGAGGCCGTTGAAGCTTGCTACAGCGCTAACGAGGAGCGCACAAATGCCTGCGGATTGGTCGCGTCAATTGATCAGCCCAATCGCCCTGCCGGATGGCAGGGTACTCTGCACACTTCGAGACGCGGCTGAGTGCATTCTCGAGATGCCGGCAACGCCATCAGGTAGGGTGGCGGCGGCGCGCATCATTGAGGCTGCGCTCACCGGAGGAAACATGTTTGCAGCTCATGCTAGCATTCGGCTCGCTTTGCTCAAGTCTGCGTCTCCCCGCTCAGCGCCCCAAGGCTGCGCCTGAAAAACCGTGGGTAGCGCCGCGCAATCGCCGAGAACTCGAAGACAAGACGGGCGAGACGACGACCGATCGCAAAGCGCGCTGTGGGTGAGGCCGAAGTTATTGCAAACTTGGCTATGCTCATTGCGTTACGAAAACCGCGCGACCGTCTGGTCGAAATAGAAGCACACTCATTCGTAGCACACCCGATCGTGACTATCGCACTGCAATAACCAGCGCTAAGGCTGGGCCGCCCGCGCATTCACTGCGGGCGGATCGGGCCCCGGCTCGATCCTTGCAAGTCCATCGAACCAATTCAGGCGCCGTCCGTCCGCATGACCGCGACGGGGTGCCAACGTACCTTTGACCGGTCTCAAAAGCGTCAAGAGCCGGATGCGATAAGATTTTCAGGATGCGTGCCCGATCATGACCGACACTCCCGCCACCGACACTCCCGCAGACAACGCCAGCGACGCGGCGCGCCCGGCCCGCGCAGAGGTGCTGGTCGACCTCGCCTTGCAGGGCGGCGGCTCGCACGGCGCCTTCGCCTGGGGCGTGCTCGACCGGCTGCTGGAAGAGCCATGGTTGAAGATCGAAGGCGTGTCGGGCACATCGGCCGGTGCGATGAACGCCGCCTTGCTGGCCGATGGCTTTGCCGCCGGCGGCGCGGAGGGCGCGCGCAAGGCGCTCGACAATTACTGGCGCAAGGTGTCCGAGGCCGCACGCTTCAGCCCGTTCCAGCGCGGGCCGGTGGACCGGTTGCTGGGCCGCTGGTCGCTCGATCATTCGCCGCTGTTCGTGTTCATGGACATGATGTCGCGACTGTATTCGCCCTATGACCTGAACCCGAGCGGCTTCAACGCGCTGGCGCCGATCCTGGCGGAGCAGATCGATTTCGAGCGGCTGCGCCAGTCGCCGATCAAGGTGTTCATCACCGCCACCAATGTGCGCACCGGACGCCCGCGCATCTTCCGCAACGCCGACATCACGCCGGAGGTGCTGATGGCGTCGGCCTGCCTGCCGACGCTGTTCCAGGCGGTGGAGATCGACGGCGAGGCCTATTGGGACGGCGGCTATTCCGGCAATCCGACGATGGCGCCGCTGGTCAACGAACTCGTCTCCGACGATACCATCCTGATTCCGATCAATCCGGTGGAGCGGCCCGGCACGCCGAAGACCGCGCATGACATTCTCAATCGCCTCAATGAAGTGTCGTTTAACGCGGTGCTGATCAAGGAATTGAAGATGATGGCGCTGCTGCGCCGGGTCGCCAATATCGACACCGGCGAAGGCGCAGCCTGGGGGCGGATGCGCATGCACATGGTCCGCAACCGCATCATGGACAAGCTCGGCGCATCGTCAAAGCTCAACGCCGAATGGGAATTCGTCAGCATGCTACGCGAGGAGGGCCGCATCGCCGGCGAGGAATTCCTCGCGGCGCATGCGGACGATATCGGCAAGACGTCGACGCTCGACATCGACCGGTTGCTGACCGAGATGCAGTGAATGGAGCCGCGCTAGGTTATGGGTCTTCTCGGCATTCTGGTCGGCCTCGCGGGCCTGATCTTCTTCGCCTATCGCGGATCGAGCATCCTCATCCTCGCGCCGATCGCCGGCCTGATCGCGGCGGCCTTCGCCGGCTATCCGCTGCTGGCGAGCTGGACGCAGACCTTCATGTCCAACGCCGCCGATTTCATCGCCCAGTTCTTCCCACTGTTCCTGCTCGGCGCGCTGTTCGGCAAGCTGATGGAGGATTCCGGCTCGGTCACCTCGATCGCCAATTACATGGTGACGAAACTCGGCGCGCAGCGCGCGATCCTCGCGGTGGTGCTGGCGGGCGCGATCGTCACCTATGGCGGCGTCAGCCTGTTCGTGGCGTTTTTCGTGATCGCGCCGATGGGCATGGCGCTGTTCAGCCAGGCCGGCGTGCCGCGCCGGCTGATGCCGGCTGCGATCGCGCTCGGCACCTCGACCTTCACCATGTCGGCGCTGCCGGGCACGCCGGCGATCCAGAACGCGATCCCGATGCCGTTCTTCGGCACCACGCCATTCGCCGCGCCGGGCTTAGGGATTCTCGCGTCGCTGATCATGCTCGGCTTCGGCCTGTGGTGGCTGCAGCGCGCCGAAGCGAAAGCACGCGCCGCCGGCGAGGGCTTCGGCCCGATCGCCAGTGACGCAGCCGACAAGGCGGCGGACGATCCGCTGATCCGCGAGCGCGCCTCGACCGCGCGCGAGTTCGATCCGGCCGAAGTCCATCGCAGCACCGAAGCGCCGAGCGGACCGCCGATCGCGCTCGCGGCGCTGCCGCTGATCGTGGTGATCGTGGTCAACCTGGCGATGTCGTTCTTCATCCTGCCGCGGATGAATGTCGCGTTCCTGGCCGAGCCGCAATGGGGCGAGACCACCTTGTCCGCGGTCGGCGGGTTGTGGTCGGTGATCGTGGCGCTGCTGGCCGCCATCGTCACCGTGATCGCGATCAATTTCCGCAGCGTGCCGGCGTTGCGTGCCACCATGACCGCGGGCGCCAACGCCTCGGTGCTGCCGATCGTCTCGGTCGCGAGCCTGGTCGGCTTCGGCGCGGTGGTTGCGTCGCTGCCGGCCTTTGCCTTGGTGCGCGACTGGGTGTTGTCGATCGACGGCGGGCCGCTGGTGTCGCTGGCGGTCGCGACCAATATTCTCGCCGCGCTCACCGGTTCGGCGTCCGGCGGACTCACCATCGCGCTCGACGCGCTCGGTCCGAGCTACATGAAGCTAGCCGCCGAGACCGGCATCAATCCGGAGCTGATGCACCGGGTGGCGGTGATCGGCGCCGGCACGCTCGATTCGCTGCCGCATAACGGCGCGGTGGTGACGCTGCTGGCGGTCTGCGGCTGCACCCACCGCGAAAGCTATCTGGATATCGTGATGGCCGCCGTGGTCGGCGCGCTGATCGCGCTCGCCGCGGTGATCGTGCTGGGGACGCTGTTCGGATCGTTCTGATGCGGCGCGCGTGACGCCGCATCAGTGCATCCTCACGTCCGGGATCCTGACGCCGTCACGTCTTGCGGGCCGGCTCGTCCGGCTCCGGGATTTCGCCCGGCTGATAGCCCGGCAATGAGCCTGCCGGAATGATCGCAATGAAGGCGAGCGCCGCCATCAGCAGCAGCCCGAATTTCAGCGCGCGCAATCGCGACTCGGTATTGACCCGCACCGCTTCCGCAACCTGCGCCGGTGAGGCGGAGGTTTTCGCCAGCGTCTCCTGCAGCCGGTCGTTGCTGACGAAGTTGATGCTGTCGAGATTGACCTGCGCCTGCAATTCCGGCGTCAGCTTCGGCGCGGCATTGATCGCCGCCAGCATGATGGCGCTCAAGAGTCCGACCAGCAGCGCGCCGGCCACCGCGGTGCCGACCGCGGCCGCCAGATTGTTGGTGGTGCCGCGCAGCGAGCCGACGTCACCCGCCAACTCCTTGGGCGATGCCGTCACCAGCACGTTGAACAACAGCGTCACCAGCGCGCCCTGCCCGATCCCGAACAGCACCAGGCCGATCAGCACCGGGCCGGCGCTCCAGTCGTTGCGCACCACATAGGCGAGCCACAGGAGCGCCGCGGTGCACAGGATGAAGCCGTAGCGGCCGATCTGCCGCGGCGTGAAGCGGTCATAGAAGCGCACGATCAGCATGGCGGCGAAGAACACCGTCAGGTTGAACGGCATCATCGCGATCGCGGTCGCGATCGGCGAACGGCCCTGCACGATCTGGATATAGAGCGGCACCGAGAAGTTCAGCATCGCCTCGAGCGCGACCACCGCGAACATGCAATAGACCGCGGCTCGCTCCTTTGGCGAATCCAGCACCTCCAGCGCAAGCAGCGGCGTCTTGCCGGCCTGCTGCACCCGGTGCGTCCATCGCAGGAACACATAGCCCAGCATGATGCCGACCAGGATGAAGATCGGTGCCGGCGAAGCGCCCGCGATGTTGAACGGCGCGCCGGGCGTCGCCAGCGTCAGGCCCCAGCGGTTCAGGTTGTTGAAGCCGAAGCTGATCAGCACGATCGCCGCCGCGGCCAGCACGACGCCGATGAAATCGATCTGCACCTCGGGACGGCCTTTGTCCGGCTTGAGCCGGAAGCTCAGCAGGAAAACGATGGCCGACACCACGATCAGGATGCCGAAGGCCGGGCGCCAGCCGATATAGGTGCCGAGGACGCCGCCGATCACGAAGGCCAGCACGCCGGCAGCGGCGCGGGCCGAGCCAAGCGCGCCCAGCGCGGTGGCCTGCTGCTTGCCCTTGTAGTTCTCGGCGATCAGCGCCACCAGCGACGGCACGATGACCGCGCCCGCCGCTCCGCTCAGCGCTTGCGCGGTGATCATCATGTTCGCAGTCGGGCTGAAGGTCATCAGCACCTGCGCGCCGCCGAACACGATGACGGCCACCCGGAAGACATTGATCGCGCCGTAGCGCTGGGTGAGCTTGGCGCCGAGCATGACGAAACCGGCGACCAGCATCGAATAGGCGACGATCCCGGTCGCGACCGTTGTCGGCGGCACGTTGAAGCTCTGGACCATGCCGCCCATCGCGACCGGCAGCGAGGCCACGTTGAAGGACATGATCATCTGCCCGAGTGCGATGGCGATCATCGGCACCCAGGATTCCTGAACCTCCGACTGCGGTGCGGTTGCCGTTACGGTCGTCATGATGCGCCCCTCCCCGAAGGCTCGATCTTTTGCAGATGCTGTGCCGAAACGCGGTCGGCCGGCCGTCAGACTTCAGGCTTTGAAACGAACAGATCCATGCCCAGGCGCTGCGACAGATATTTCGCGACCAGTTGCCCCTTGACGCTGTTACCGGCCTTGTCGAGCGGCGGCGCGAAGGTGCCAAGTCCGCCCTTGCCGGGCGACACGGTGACGATGCCGCCGCCGATTCCGCTCTTGCCCGGCAGGCCGATGTCGTAGAGCCAGTCGCCCGATGTTTCGTAAAGGCCCGCGGTGGTCATGACCGCCAGCGCGTAATGACACACCGACGGATCGACCACGCGCGCCTTGGTAACCGGATTGACGCCGCCATCGGCCAGCGTTGCGCCCATCACCGCAAGATCCCTGGCGCTCACATTCAGGGAGCATTGCCGGGTGTAGAGGTCCACCGCTTCCATCGGCTCGCAATAGATGCTGTTCACGCTGAGCAGAAATTGCGCGATGCTGCGGTTACGAAAATTGGTCTCCCGCGCGGAGGCCAGGACCTCGTCGTTCATCGGCAGTTTGCGGCCGGCGAATTTCGACAGGCCATCGTGGATGAAGGACCATTTCTCCTCCACCGTCCGACCCGGGACGAGACTCGTGGTGGCGATGGCGCCGGCATTGACCATCGGATTGGTGCGCCCGTCCGGCATGCGCTCGATGCCGGCGACCGAATTGAAGGCATAGCCGGTGGCGTTGGCGCCGAGCTTCGCACGCGCCTCTTCCGCCCCGATCTGCTGACAGACCAGCGCGAAGATGAACGGCTTCGACACGCTCATGATGGAAAATTCGTGGTCGGTGGCGCCGGCGGCATAGACATTGCCACGTACGCCAACCACGCAGATGCCGAACAGATCGCGCGGCACGCGAGCGAGCGCCGGATAAACCTGGGAATTCTCACCCTCGTCGTTCGACTTGAAGCGCTCATGGGCGCTCTGCACAAGCTTTTGGACCTGCTCCGGCGACGGCAGATGACCGGTCGAGACATATCCGGCCTCCTCGTCGAGGCGCGCATCCATAACCGTATCCTCCGCAATGGCTTATTCTGAAAGCAATTCAAAAAAGACAGTCGGGGGCATCTGACATCAGGGCGGACGCTGCGTCAACGCAGTAACAGACTGGTGCATTGCAACACCCATGCCCTCGCGATATGCCAAACGGTGTTTTGACGGCGCGCCACGGTGTTCGATGATGTGTCATCGCTTCCGTGTATGGAGTGCATCAAAGTCGTGCAGGCGACCCAAGCCTGAAAGACTGTTCACAAGCGGCGCATGACATGCGACAGGGACGTCCTCTGGTACAATTCTGCCACGACATCATTGCGTAATCGCAATGGCGTCATGCTGCTGCAACGGCAGTATTGGCGCTGTTGCAGTTTCCTGCCACGGTAGCTCGCAAAACAGATGCGAATTGCAGCCGGCCGATCTCGAGGGACTGATGAATTTGCGAACAACCGCCCGCCATCCGCTGCGAAGGGCCGCCACCGGCTCGCTGCTGATCGTTCTCCTTCCCGCCTTGCTCATCGGCTGCTCGCGCGAAGAGGAAAAGGCCGAGCCTGACATCCGGCCGGTGCGCGCGCTCAAGGTGGAGCGCCGCGACACCGGCGTGCCGGTGACACTGACCGGCCGTATCGCGGCCGAGGACGAGGTCTCGCTCGCTTTCCGCATTTCCGGCCGCATGATCAAGATGGACGTGAATGTCGGCGACCGGCTGACGCCGGGACAGGTGGTCGCGCAGCTCGATTCGGTGAACGAACAGAACGCCTTGCGCACCGCCCGGGCCAATCTCACCGCCGCCGAGGGCCAACTGACCCAGGCGCGCAATCACTTCGAGCGGCAGGACACGTTGCTGAAGCAGGGCTGGACCACGCGGGTCATTCATGAACAGGCCACGCAGGCGCTGCAGACCGCGGAATCCCAGGTCGAGGCCGCCGAGGCGCAGCTCAAGACCGCGCAGGACCTGGTCGGCTTCACCGAATTGAAGGCCGATGCGCCCGGCGTGGTGACCGCCATCGGCCCGCGCGCCGGCGAAGTGGTGCAGATCGGCCAGATGATTGCGCGGGTCGCACGGCAGGATGGCCGCGACGCCGTGTTCGACGTGCCCGCGCAACTGATCCGGGCAGCGCCGAGCGATCCGCTGATTACGGTGTCGCTGAGCGACGACCCCAAAGTGACGGCCGAGGGCCGCGTGCGCGAGGTCGCGCCGCAGGCCAATCCGGTGACCCGCACCTTCGAGGTCAAGGTCGGACTGACCAACCCGCCGGAGGCGATGCGGCTCGGCGCGACCGTCGTCGGACGCATGGAATTGGCGGCGGTGTCGGTGTTCGAGATTCCGGCCAGCGCGCTGACGCGCTCGAACGACCAGGCCGCGGTCTGGATCGTCGATCCGAAGAAGAACACGGTGGCGATGCGCAATGTCGATGTGGTGCGCTTCGACCAGAACCAGGTGTCGGTCGGATACGGGCTGGAGAATGGCGACATCATCGTGACCGCCGGCGTGCAGGCGCTGCATCCGGGTCAACAGGTCCGCCTGCTCGGAATGAACCCGAGAAACAATCCATGAGCTTCAATCTGTCGGAATGGGCGCTCAAGAACCGCTCGATCACCATCTATCTGATGATCATCGCGGTGCTGGCGGGCGTCGGCTCGTATTTCAAGCTCGGCCGCGCGGAAGACCCGACCTTCATCATCAAGACCATGGTGGTGTCCGCGGCATGGCCGGGCGCCACCGTCGAAGAGACGCTGAAGCAGGTCACGGAGCGGCTCGAGCGCAAGCTGCAGGAGACTCCGCATCTCGATTTCCTGCGCAGTTTCACCCGCGCCGGCGTCACCACCATCTTCGTCAATCTCAAAGGGTCGACGACAGCGCAGCAGGTGCCTGACGTCTGGTACGATGTCCGCAAAAGCATCGGCGACATCCGGCACACGCTTCCGGCCGGGGTGATCGGCCCGGCCTTCAACGACGATTTCGGCGACACCTTCGGCATCATCTACGGCTTTACCGCGGACGGCTTCACCCAGCGCGAGTTGCGTGACTATGTCGAGACCATCAGGTCCGAGCTGCTGCATGTCGCGGATGTCTCCAAGATCGAAATCCTCGGCGCGCAGGACGAACGCATCTTCGTCGAATTCTCTACCAAGGACCTCGCCAATCTCGGGCTGGAGCGAGCGCAACTGATCGCGGCGCTGCAGGCGCAGAACGTGGTGCAGCCGGCCGGCGCGGTACAGACCGCGGCCGAGACCCTGCAGATTCGCGTGTCCGGTGCCTTCCAGTCCGAAGAGGACGTGCGCAACATCAATTTCGTTGTCGGCGGCCGGGTGTTGCGGCTGGCCGACATCGCCAATGTGCGGCGCGGCTATGCCGATCCGCCGCAGCCGATGTTCCGCGTCAATGGCACGCCCGCCATCGGGCTTGCGATCGCGATGCGCGACGGCGGCGACATCCTCGCGCTGGGCAAGAACCTGACTAATACGATGACGCGCCTCAGCGCCAACCTGCCGATCGGCGTCGAGCCGAAGCTGGTCGCCGATCAGGCCGTCACGGTGGAGAGCGCGATCTCCGAATTCATGACGTCGCTGTGGCAGGCGGTCGGCATCATTCTGTTCGTGAGCTTCATCAGCCTGGGCGTGCGGCCGGGGCTCGTGATCGCCACCGCGATTCCGCTGACGCTGGCGGTCGTGTTCTCGGTGATGGAGATCGTCAATATCGACATGCAGCGGATTTCGCTCGGCGCGCTGATCATCGCGCTGGCGCTCATGGTCGACGACGCCATGACCACGACCGACGCCATGCTGACGCGGCTGGCCGCCGGCGACAGCAAGGAGGAGGCCGCGACATTCGCATTCCGGACCTATGCCTTCGCGATGCTGGCCGGCACGCTGGTGACGATTGCGGGCTTCGTTCCGGTAGGCTTCGCCGCCAGTTCGGCCGGCGAATATACCTTCTCGCTGTTCGCCGTGGTCGCCATCGCGCTGGTGGTGTCGTGGTTCGTCGCGGTCCTGTTCGCGCCGTTGCTCGGTCTCGCGATCCTGTCCACGCCGAAAAAAGAAACGAGCTCCGAGCCCGGCTTCGTGTTCCGGACCTATCGCGCGTTCCTGACCGGCGCGATCCGCGCGCGATATCTGACGATCGCACTCACGATCGGGATGTTCGTCGCGTCCTTCCTCGCGATGCCGCTGATCCCGCGGCAATTCTTCCCGTCGTCCGACCGGCCGGAGCTTCTGGTCGATCTCAGCCTGCCGCAGAATGCCTCGATCTATGCCAGCGAGGAGATTGCCAAGCGTTTCGACGCCGCGCTTATGAACGATCCGGATCTCGACCGCTGGAGCACCTATGTCGGACGCGGCGCCATCCGCTTCTATCTGCCGCTCAACGTGCAACTGCCGAACAATTTCTTCTCCCAGGCGGTGCTGGTGGCGAAGGATGTGCCGGCGCGCGAACGCCTGAAGGTCAAGCTGGAAAAGCTGCTGGCCGAGGAATTCCCGAGCGTGGTGGCGCGGGTCTATCCGCTCGAACTCGGGCCGCCGGTCGGCTGGCCGGTCCAGTACCGCATCAGTGGCGCCGATATCTCCAAGGTGCGGGAATTCTCGCTCCAGCTTGGCGAACTGATCGCGAAGAACCCGCAAGCCATCAACATCAACTACGAGTGGATGGAGCCGGCGCGCCAGCTTCGCATCCGCATCGATCAGGATGAGGCGCGATCGCTTGGCCTGAGTTCGCAGGCGCTGGCGAATATACTCAACACGGTGATTTCGGGCGTTACGATCACCCAGGTGCGTGACGGCATCTATCTTGTGGATGTGGTGGTGCGCGCCACGCAGGATCAGCGGGTCTCGATCGACACGCTGCGCACGACGGCTGTCCCGCTACCGGGCGGACGCACGGTGCCGCTCAGCCAGTTCGCCACCTTCGAATACGGCCAGGAATATCCGCTGGTCTGGCGGCGCGACCGGCTGCCGACGCTGACCGTGCACGCCGATCTCCGGCCGGGCGTGTTGCCGGATACTGTCGTGTCCGCGCTTGCGCCGGAGATTACGGCCTTCTCGAAATCGCTGCCGGCCGGCTATCAGCTCGCGGTCGGCGGCACCGTCGAGGAAAGCGCGAAATCGCAGGCTTCGGTGCTCGCGGTGATCCCAGCCATGCTGCTGATCATGCTGACGGTGCTGATCTTCCAACTCCGCAGCTTCCAGAAGCTGGTCATCGTGCTGAGCGTGGCGCCGCTCGGCCTGATCGGCGTGGTGCTGGCGCTGCTGACGTTCAACCGGCCGCTCGGCTTTGTCGCCATTCTTGGCGTGCTCGCCTTGCTCGGGATGATCACCAAGAATGCGGTGATCCTGCTCGGTCAGATCGATGCCGAACGCGATGCCGGCAAGGACATCATGAGCGCCGTGATCGACGCCTCCAGTGCGCGCTTCCGGCCGATCATGCTGACCGCGATCTCCACCGTGCTCGGCATGATCCCGATTGCGCCGACGGTGTTCTGGGGACCGATGGCCTTCGCGATCATGGGCGGGCTGCTGGTCGCGACCATCCTCACGCTCATCTTCCTGCCGACGCTTTACGTGACCTGGTTCAGCCTGACCGAAAAGCGCCGCGACCAGCCGGCGGCGAAGCCGGCATGATTGGACTTGTCATGCGACCTGTGACTGCAATTCTCGCCATGCTCGGCCTTGTCTCGGCACTGGCCGTGAGCGTGCCTGTGACCGGCCACGCCGCATCGGTGACAGGCGGCGCGGACATCTCGGCACAACGCAGATCCTCGCAGCGCCATGTGGTGCCGCGATCGGTCGGGCGGCGGCAGGCCGATCGGCAAAGCGCGCAAGCGATGGCGCCGCGGGTTTATGTGCCGGGACATTTCGCGTGGGACCGCCGGCGCGGCCAGTATTCCTGGGTCGCCGGCCGCTGGGAGCGATACGATCCGAAACACGCGTTCGTCGGCACCGGCCTCGTCTATCGCAATGGGCAGTGGACCTTCGGCCCGGCGCGCTGAGACGTGGCTGAAGTCTTGCGCTGACGTTTTCTTAACGCGAACCGGCAACCACTTCGCTGGAAAATGCTCTACCGCGCAGTGACCTGCCGGATCCGCGCCATCACGATGTCCTGCAGCCGCCGCGACTGATCGATGTTGCGGTGGTTCAGCCCCGGGCTGCTGGTCAAATTCAGGTTGACCTTTTGCTTCGTGCGCGACGCCGCATAGGATGCACGACGGCCGACACCGTTATTCTGATAAAAATTCACGAAGTAGCGGACATTGTTGGGCACGGTGAAGCTGTTGGTCGGATCAAAGGTCGCGAGATAGGCGACCGGGATGCCTTTGCCGTTCAGCCGGCGGGCGATCCGGTAAGCGTTGTTGGCACCCAGCGAATGCCCGATCAGGATGATCGGCGCGGTGCGGCCGGCCCGGTAATTCTGCGCGATTGTATCCGCGGCATTCTGCCATCCGCGATGATTGATCAGGACCGGGCTGAAGCCATCGGCGGTCAGCTTCGCCGCCAGCTCATCCATCCCGCGCGAGAACACATTGGCCAGGCCGCGCAGCAGGTAGATCTGTGCGTCGGTATTGAGATTGTTGCGGGTGTTACGCGTGGCCTGCGCCGGCACGACGTCGCGCGGCAGGATCGGCGCGGCTTGAACTGGAGCGATCCCGGATTGAGCCGATGCGCCAGCCGGCACGATGGCCCAAGCCAGGGCAGCCAGCGCTGCATGGCAGATCGCACGCCTCACACTCATCGGCAACAATCCCTGCAGATCCCTCACGCACGTCTCGCTGCAGCATCTCGCCGCAGCCGGTTTTGTGAATGAAATTTAGCCCCGTCACAACCGGAAAGATGCCGCCGTGCGGTTGCGCCAGCGGCGTCGGCGAGCAACCACAATATTGATTTTGACCCCTGCGGCACCTAATGTCAGCGTGTGGTCAACGCGTTGCGGAATGGGGGAGTCGCTGACTCATGACGTCAGGCCATTCCGGATCGAAAATGCCCCGCGGCTTTTTGTGGCTGTGGCTGCTGCTGACCGTCATCTGGTTCGCCGCCAATTCGTCGCTCGCCATTGAATCAATCCTCAGCGGTGCCGTCATTTCTGGCGTGCTCGCCTTTGTGTTCGTTCGGCATTTCCCGGCCTGGGCGGATATCCAGCTCACGCCAGCGCGGCTGTTTCATTTCCTCCGCTACACCGGCGTTTTCTTCGTCGAGATGGTCCGCGCCAACCTGAAGATGCTGCGCTACGTCTATTCGCCACGCATCGACATCAATCCGGGGGTCATCAAGGTCCAAACGCGGCTGAAGACGCCGGTCGGGCGTCTCGCGCTCGCCAATTCGATCGCGCTGACGCCCGGATCACTGGTCCTCGATCTGGACGGCGAGACGATGACCGTGCACTGGCTCGACATGCAGACCACCGACCCCGAAGAAGCGACGCGCATCATCGTCGGCCCGTTCGAGCGCGACCTGGAGAAGACCTTTGGCTGACACCCTCCTGCTCGTGGCCGGTGTGCTGATCTTCTTCGCGATCGGCTTTTCGGTATTGCGCCTGATTATGGGCCATACGGTCGTGGATCGGATCGCCGCGGTCGACCTTCTCACCGTCATCTCGATTTCGATGATCGCGCTCTACGCCCATATCGCCGGCCGCTTCATCTATCTCGATGTCGCGCTGGTCTATGGCGTGCTGAGCTTCCTCGCGGTGGTTGCGACCGCGCGTTATCTCGAACGCGGGCTCTAGTGCGATGCTCGAGCTTCTCGTCTGCCTCATCTGCGCCGCCATCGTTGCCAGCGCAGTTCTTGCGGTCACGCTCAAAGGCGTGCTCGCCGCAGCCGTCAGCGGCGGTCTGGCGACGCTGTTCGCCGCGGTCTGCTACGTGCTGCTGGGCGCGCCGGACGTGGCCATGACGGAAGCCTCGATCGGCTCGGGGCTGTCCACGCTGATCTTCCTCTATGCGATCCGCAGAACCTCGGGCGCGAAGGAATGAAGCCATGGCCGAATTGACCGGAAGCATCCTGATCCTGCTCGGCGCGTTCTTCCACTTCTCGGCCGGGCTCGGCATGTTGCGCATGCCGGACGTCTTCACCCGCATGCAGGCCGGCACCAAGGCCTCAACGCTCGGCAATGCGCTGATCCTGATCGGCATCGCCTTCTATCATCCGGGCTGGACGCTGAAGCTCGTGATCCTGATCTATTTCGTGTTCATGACCAATCCGGTGTCGTCGCATGCGCTGGCGCGCGCGGCACGCCGCATCGGCATTCCGATGGCCGGCAAGACCGAGCCCGACACGCGTACGGCGACAACGCCAATCCGGGACCGCGCCTGATGCAGCGCATCCTTTCGGCCGGTGCCGTCGTCCTGTTCGCGCTGATCCTGGCGAGTATCGCCATCGGCTATACCGAGCAGCAGACGCTGCGCCCGCTGGCCGAAAGCTATGTGCGGCTGGTGCCGCAGGAGCTCGGCGCGCCGAACGTGATCACCGGCATCCTGCTCACCTACCGCGCCTTCGATACGCTGGGCGAAGTCGCGGTCCTGTTCATGGTGGCGGCCGGCGTCGGATTGGTGCTCACGGCGTCGGGCAAATCCTCAAACGCAAAGTCTTCACATGCGGGGGGCAAGGACGCGGAGCACAAGACACCCGCATCCGAAATCGTGCAAAGCGCGACCCAGATCATGGTGCCGCTGATTGCGATCTTCGCCGCCTATATCATCATGAACGGACATATCTCGGCCGGCGGCGGATTCCAGGGCGGCGCCGTGATCGCATCGGCGGTGTTGTTGCTGCTGCTCGCCAATCCCTCGCAGGCGCTCAACAATGCCTTCCTGAGCATCACCGAATCCCTGGCCGGCGTGCTGTTCGTTTGCGTCGGCATTGCCGGGCTGATCTTTGCCGGCGGCTTTCTCGATAACCGGGTGCTGCCGCTCGGCCAGTTCGGCGCATTTTTCAGCGCCGGCGCCATTCCGGTGCTGTCGGTGCTGCTCGGCGTCAAGGTCGGCTGCGAGCTGGCCGTCATTCTCGATCGCTTCCGAAGCTGATGTTTTTCATGCGGGCAGTCCGATCATGATTTCCACCATCGTGCTGACCACCGGCCTCGTGCTGATGCTGATCGGACTCTGGGGCGTGCTCACGCACCGAAACATCCTGCGTATCATCATCTCGCTGTCGCTGATCGGCACCGGCACGCACATCATGATTGTCGCGATCGGCTATGTCCGCGGCGGCACCGCGCCGATCATCGACCGCGCGCTTACCGTCGCCGAGGCCTCGACCCGCGCGGTCGATCCGGTGCCGTCGGCGCTGGTGGTCACCGCAATCGTCATCGGCCTTGCGGTCACGGCGGTGCTGCTCGCCTATGCGATCCGGCTCTATGACGCGAAGAAGACGCTCTCGATCGACGCCTTCACGGAGTCGAAATGGTAGAGGGCCTGCTGCATCCGCTGAACATCTTCATCGTCGGACTCGGCGGCGCGTTTCTGATCCCGCTGCTATATCGTGTCGGTAGCAATGCGGTTGCGGCCGCCCTGATGGTCGCGCTCGCGGCGATGACCGTCATTTCTGGCGTAGGTCTGGTCGCGCTTGCCCAAGGCGGCGCCCCGATCGAGATCCTGACCGGCGGCGCGAAGCCGCCCATAGCGATCAATCTGCGACTGGGGTTGCCGGAAGCGATCTTCGCCTTCAGCGTCAATCTCGTCGCCCTGTTCGGCGCGGCTTATATCGCGCGCGAGAAATACGGCATCGTCCTGCTCTATCTGCTGCTGGTCATGGGCATCCAGGGCATGGTGATGACCCGCGACCTGTTCAATCTCTTCGTGTTCCTGGAGATCGTCTCGATCGCGACCTACGGCTTGCTGACCCTGCGCGACACACCGGCGGCATTGTCGGCCACGTTCAAATTCCTGATGGCGACGGTGCTGGCGTCCGGCTTTTTCCTGATCGGCTCGCTGTTGCTCTATGCGGTGACCGGCCTTCTCAATATCGATGATCTGATCGCGAGCCGTGCCGCCATTGCCGGCCCTATCGGCGTTGCGGGGCTGATCTTCCTGCTCGCCTGTCTGCTGCTCGAATTGAAGCCATTCCCGGCCAATGGCTGGGGGCTCGATGTCTACGAGACCGCGCGCCCCGATATTGCGGCGATGATTTCGGGCGGCGTATCGGCGGGCGTGTTCTTCGCGCTGCTGAAGCTGCTGCCGCTGTTCGAGAACCAGCTGACGCTGATTGCGATCCTCGCCGCCATCACCTTCGTGTTCTCGAACCTGATCGGATTGCGGCAAACCAAGGCGCAGCGCCTGCTGGGCTATTCGTCGATCGGGCAAATGGCGCTGCTGATCATGGCCGCTGTCCTGCTGCATGGACGCGCGACCGAGGCCACCATGCTGCTGGTGATCGGCGGGCTGTTCGTCAACCACCTGTTCGCCAAGGTCGGCCTGTTCTGGCTCGCCTACCATGTCGGCAAGACGCGCCTGCGCGACTGGACCATCATCGCAAGAAAACCGGCGGCCATCGTCGTGTTCGGCATCTTCATCCTTGCGATTTCGGGGCTGCCGCCCTTCCCCGGCTTCTTCGCCAAATGGCAACTGATCCTGACGCTGGCGGCAGAGCACAGATACGTCTTCATCGGTGTTATCCTGCTCGGTTCGCTGCTGGAGGCCGCCTACATGTTTCGCTGGTTCGGGCATTCGGTGCATGCGCATGGCGCGGCCGAATCCGAAACCGCAAGCCTGCCCAGCCTGATCCCGGCCTACGGCATGGTGGCGTTGCTGTTCGTCAGCGGCGCTATCGCCGCTCGCCTTGCCGGGATCGACGGGCTCTGGGTGGTGCTGCCGCTCGCGGCGGGATTGGCGGTGTGGCTGCTGCACCGCCTTCCAGCACGCATCCAGGGCGTTGTCGCGCTCGCCATCGTCCTGGCCGGCGGGCTGTGGCTCATCCGCGATCTCTCCGGAATGATGCAGCTCTACGCCGTTGTCCTGCTGGCGGGAGGACTGGTGGTGTCGATCGGCTGCCTCGCCCGCTCCGATCCGCGCCCGGGATTTTATCCGCTGCTGACGGTCATGCTGCTGGCGCTGCCGGCGCTGCCGCGTGCGACCACGAGCCTTGAGTTCCTGGTGGCCTGGGAGCTGATCACGCTATCGTCCTATTTCCTCGTGGTCCAGCGCCGCGCCGCCGCGCCGCATGCGCTACGCTACCTCCTGTTCTCGCTGGCCGCCGCATTCTTCCTGCTGGCCGGATTCGCCGTGATGCATGCGGTTACCGGCACTATCTCGCTGTCGTCGTTCCGCACCGGCGGCCTGGACGTGGCGCCGGTCTTCGTGCTTCTCGCCATCGGCTTGCTGATCAAGGCCGGTGCGATCGGCGTCCATGTCTGGCTGCCGGACACCTATGCGGAGGCCGATGACGACGTGTCCTCGCTTCTGTCCGCCGTCATCAGCAAGGTTGCGATCTTCGGGCTGTTCATCGGCACCTATGTCGCGATCCGGTCCGACGCCGGATTGGGGCTGGCGCATGTGCTGGGCTGGATCGGGATGCTCACCACGCTGATTGGCGCGCTGCTCGCCGTGCGCCAGGATGACATCAAGCGCATGCTCGCCTATTCCAGCATGAGCCAGCTCGGCTATATCGTCGCCGCGATCGCGCTGATGAGCCATCTCGGCTGGGTGACGGCGCTCTATCTCGTCGCCAATCACCTGCTGGTCAAGGGCATCCTGTTCCTCGCCGCCGCAGCGATCATCCTGCGCACCGGCACGCGGCTTCTCTCCGACCTCGGCGGTCTCGCGCGCGCCATGCCGCAGACGT
This sequence comes from uncultured Hyphomicrobiales bacterium, assembly GCA_964641065.1. Lineage (GTDB taxonomy): Bacteria > Pseudomonadota > Alphaproteobacteria > Rhizobiales > Xanthobacteraceae > Pseudorhodoplanes. The sequence continues at coordinate 132,451 of CAZXJZ010000001.1, forward strand.
TTGCGCTGGCGACAATCGCCATCGTCGCGATGTCGGGGCTTCCGCCGCTGGCCGGCTTCGGCGGCAAATGGCTGCTGCTCAGCGCGATGATGGAAAAGGGCTGGTACATGCCGGCGCTGATGACACTGCTCGCCACCTTTGTCGGCTTTCTCTACATGGCGCGCTTCATCCAGGCGATCTTCTTCGGCGCGCCGAAGCGTCCCGTACCGGCCGCTGCCGAAGCGCCTGCTGCGATCCTGATCCCGCAATATCTGCTGGTCGCCGGCATTCTGGTGATGTCGTTCTTTCCGAAGCTGCTGATCGATCCCGTCTCGCGGGCGATCGACCCGCAATTTGCCGCGACGCTCCGCTGGCAGGGCATGTCGCTCGAGCTGATCTACGCGTACTGGAATCCGCTGCCGACGATGGCTGTCGCAGTCGCCATCGCCGCTTCTCTGTTCGGCTTGTTGTGGCTGCTGTTCCGCTCGCGACCCGTCGATCCGCGCGCGCCATCTACGGGTCTTTACAGCTTCGCGCAAGCCGTCTGCACGGCGCTCACGCCATCGATCGCCACACGGTTCTGGGGCGAAACGGCCGCACTGGCTGCATTCACCGCCGAGCGCAGCCGGAGTCTCTATAACGGCAACGGACAGACCTACAATCTCTACATTGTCTATTACCTGCTCGCGCTCTATGCCTTCGGCGGCGGCACGCAGCAGCTTCTGGCGCTGGCGCGTTAGGCACAGCAGCATCATGCGATTTCGGATTGCCAGAGCATGCGGATAACTGCAGGCTGCGAACACGCAATCGCCACCATGACGGCCGCATGACAGACCAACCGCATTCACAGAGCGCCACCGCACGGCTTGCCGCCTATGCCGGTATCCTCGCCATGATCGCGATCGTGGCCTCGCTTTATCTCGCGACCAGCGTGTTTGCGCCGGTAGCCTGCGCGCTGTTCATCATTGCGCTGGCCTGGCCGTTGCAGGACGCGCTGGAGCAGCGCATGCCGCGCCTGCTGGCGCTGGCGATCGTGATGTGCGTGATCGTCGTGGTTTTCCTGGCCTTCGCTTCGACCGTGGCCTGGGGCTTCAGCCGCGTCGCGCGCGCGCTGATCGCCGAGGCCCCGCGATTCCAGTCGCTCTACGATCAGGCCTCGGTCTGGCTGGAGGGGCACGGCATCGTCATCGACGGCATGTGGGCCGAGCATTTCAACGTGCGCTGGCTGATCGGCACGCTGCAGAGCGTCACCGGGCGGCTCAACACCACGCTCACCTTCTGGTTGGTGGTCGCCGTCTATGTGATTCTCGGCATGCTCGAGGTCCGCACGATCGGCGCCAAGATCGGCGCGCTGATGAGCAGCGATGCGGCGCGCGTCCTGATCGACGGCAGCCGCGCCACCGCGCTGCGCTTCCGGCGATACATGATGATCCGCACCTGGATGAGTCTCGCGACCGGAATCACCGTCTGGGCGATCGCAACCCTGTCCGGGCTGGCGCTGGCGCCGGAATGGGGCGTGATCGCCTTCGCGCTGAACTATATCCCGTTCATCGGCCCGTTCATCGCGACCGTGTTCCCGACCTTCTACGCCCTCGGCCAGTTCGAATCCTGGCAAACCGCGCTGGTCGTATTCGCCTGCCTCAACGTGGTCCAGTTCGTCATCGGCAGCTATATCGAGCCGCGCGTCTCCGGTAGCGCGCTGGCGATCTCGCCGTTCATTGTGCTGCTGTCGGTGTTCTTCTGGACTTGGATGTGGGGCCTGTTCGGCGCCTTCATCGGGGTGCCGATCACGATCGCCATCCTGACCTTCTGCGCGCAGCATCCGGCAACGCGCTGGCTCGCCGAATTGCTCGGCGATCCCGACGCGCCGCCCGGGCAGGCATCGCAATCCGGGCCTCAGGCCTGACCGGCCTCAGTCCTTGATGGTCGGCACGTCCTTGCGGATGCGCTCGGAGAAATTTGGTCCGTCGCCCGCGGCCTGCGCATTAGCGTTGATCAGCGATTTCCGGCGCAATTCAACGAATGGCAGCGACGTATCGATCCGCCCGGTCAGATAGAGATAGGCGTCGATCCAGCCATTCAGCACATGCCGGATATTGAGCCGGCCCTCGCGGCCGGCGGCATTGGCATAGCGGATGATGTTGATGGTGCAGCTGTTGCTGAGCAGGTGATACCACTCCGGCTTGTCGGCGAGCTGGTTGATCCGCTCGAGATAGATCCGCAGCAATTCGCGCTCTTCCGCGAGCGACGCGTTGAGACGATAGAGATACGTCGTCTCTCCGCGATGATTGGTCCGCACGCCGACGACGTCGCGTTCGGTGCCGACCACGTAGATCAGCTCGAACTGCTTGAACAGCGACGCGATCGGATCGAACCCCTCGCCGATCTCCGGGCGGGTCTCGATCGAGATCGAGAGCGGCGGCGCGTTGTCGAAGATGAAGCTCAGGAAGGTATGGCCGACCGGACCTTCGGTCCAGTAGGAGACATAGAAATCGATCGCCGTGAGATGGGAAATGTCGATCGTCCGCTCCACGTAGCGCACGTCGAAATCGTTGCGGCTGCGATAGGTGAAGTCGCGCACATTGGTGATCCGCACCTTGTCGCCGTCGAAAAAGGCGCGCGGCATTACCGCGACTTCCGGCCGCCACGGCCGGTCATGCGACGGCGGAATGGCGATCCACCACGCCACCACGGCGAGGAAGCCGGCAAAGAACACGTAAGTCCGCCGCGGCCGCGACAACAGCAGCGTCCAGGCGGCGAATACGGCGAACACGACAGCAAGGGCCGTGCGCCCCCACGGCCAGGGCAGATTGGAATAATAGATCGCCAGCGTCGCCCATACGACCAGCAGAAACAGGAACAGCGCCCAGAAGGCGCGTCCTAATCCCCGCATCATCCTGCGGAAGAAGCTGCGGCGCGCCTTCGTCGAGCCATCCTGCAGAACGTCGTCTGTCACGTGAAAACCATGCGCGCTGGAGAGACTGTCCGGAAACGGACGCCTCACTCTGTTCTGTCATGCCGGCTTTGTCCGCCGGAGCCCCTGCGGCGCGTGTAGCACAGGCGGAACCGCGATTGAACAGAGGAAAAGCAACATCGCTGCGCGTGCTGATCCGTCACCCTGAGGCGGCCGGCGTCACTCGCACGTCAGGATGACGGATCGGCTTACCCCTTCGCCGCAAGCCGCATCATCGCGCCGATATCCGGCTGCATCTCCAGCGTCTCGACCACGCCGAGCAATTCCCCGGCGCGCTCCGCGCCCAGCACCTCGCCGGCCAGCGCCTTGAACTTGCCCTGCAGCCGCGCCTTCTGAATGCCGAGGTCCGTCTCGGGTCTGCCGGAATCGTGCTCCGCCTCAATGGCGCGGCCACCCTTTGCGATCAGCCGGATGCCGGTGCGCGTGATCGGCCGGATGTCGGCGAGTTGCACCTCGACCTTCTCGCGCGCCTGCGCGATCGCGGGGTCCGCGGCTGCATCGTCGGTAAAGCTCGACAGGGCACTGGTATCGCGACCGAGCATCGACAAAGCCGCAACCGTCCGCAGACTGAACTTCATGCCGAGACCGGTGTCCGGATTGGGAATGTTGCAGACGCTGTTCAGCGACTGGTCGGCGGTGACGACGATCCGCTCAACTGCGTCGGGTGACAGCGCATGCGCCTTCATCGTCTCGTTGATCGCGTTTGCGGCTGCATGCGTCATGTAGCAGGCGGCGTGATACTTGAAGAGATTCTGCCTCAGGAAGAAACCGCCCGCCGGCTCCGCAAAGGCCTCCGCACCATTGCGGGACCCGGCATGCGTCGCGGCGAAACCGTTGGCGCATTCGACCGAACCGGTCGCAGAGGTGATATCGCGCGCCGCCAGCAATGCCGCGAACAGGCCGTTGAACGCGCCCTTGCCGGCATGCAGCGGCTTGCAGTCGGTGCCAAACATCGAACGGATGCCGGCCGCCTGCGCTGCGGCAATGCCGATTGCGCGTTCGGTGCGGTCGGCATCGAGCCGCATCAGATGCGCACAGGCGGCAGCGGCGGCGAAAGTGCCGATCGTGCCGGTGCCGTGGAAGCCGCTGTCGTAATGCGTCGGCGCCATATACATGCCGATCCGCGATCCGGCCTCGTATCCGGCGACGAAGGATTCCAGCACCTGCCGGCCCGAGGCCTTGCGCTTCTCCGCGAGCGCCAGCAGCGCCGGCAGGATGACCACGCTGGCATGCGCCGACATCGGCAGGCTGACGTCGTCGTAGTCGAGCGCGTGCGCGGCCATGCCGTTGATCAGCGCGGCGTCGAGCGCGGAAGCGCGCTGAGCCAGTCCGATCAGCGTCGACGGACCGTCGCTGCCGCGCCCGTCAAGGAGCTCAGCCGCAACCGCCTGCGATCCGCTTTCGCGTGTGCCCGCCAGTGTGACGGCGAGGAGATCGATCACGCATTGCTTGGCCAGTTCGACGATGTCCGCCGGATATTGCTCGATCCGGCGGGCAACGAGTTCGTCGACCACCGCGCGTGTCACCGCGCTCGGAATGCCGTCCTGGGCGTGCGACTTAACGGCTTGCAGCATCGGTCTGCTCCAGTTTACTGCGTCGTCCTACATGCCGAACAATTCGGCGCGGTCCAGCGTATTCTTCAGGATGCGCAGCGACGCAATATCGACCATTTGCCCGTCGATCTGCGCGGCGCCGAGCCCCTTGGCTTCCGCTTCGAGAAAGGCATCGCGCAGCTTGCGCGCCTGCGCAATCTCTTCCGGCTTCGGCGAGAATACTTCAAGGGCCGGCTCGATCTGCGCCGGATGAATCGCCCACTTGCCCACGAAGCCGAGCGCCAGCGCCTCGATCGCCTGCCGCCGGTAGCCCTCAATGTCCCTGAAATTGGGGAACGGGCCATCGATGGCGTCGATCTTCGCCGCGCGTGCGGCCATGCCGAGCCGCACCCGCGCATAATGCCAGATGTCGCCGGGATAGGGATTGGCGGCGCTGCCGACGAAACCGAGATCGATCCCCATCGCGGCGGAGAGATCGCCCATGCCGAGGATCAGCGATTCGACGCGCGGGCTCGCCTTGGCGATGGCTTCGACATTCTGCACGCCCTCGACCTCCTCGATCAGCACCTCGATGCCGATCTCGCGATCGAGACCGATGGTGCGTTCGATCTGGCTCAGCAGCGTCGCCGCAAACTGGATGTCCGACGCCGACGTCACCTTGGTCATCATGATGGTGTCGAGATGGGCGCCTGCGCCCTCCACCACCTCGATGATGTCGCGGTAGGCATACTTGGTGGTGAGATCGTTGATCCGGACGCAACGCGTCTTGCCGGTCCAGTCCAGTTCCTTCAGCGCCTTGACGATGTTCTGGCGCGCGCCTTCCTTCGCGCTCGGCGCAACCGCATCCTCGAGATCGAGAAAGACATGATCGGCGCGGCTTGCCGCGGCCTTGGCCATCATCTTGTCGCTGGAGCCCGGGACCGATAATTGAACGCGGCGCGGGCGGCGGGGGCGTGTGCTTTGCATCGTCTTCACTTCCTACTGAACGATCTTGCGCTGGCGCAGGTCGGCGATCTCTGAGGGCTCGAGACCCGCCGCTGCGAGAATCTGGTCGGTATGCTGGCCCTGCAATGGCGGACCGGACCAGATCCCGCCCGGCGTCTCGGTGAACTTGATCGGCACGCCGGCCAGTTCGACCGGCGCTGCTGTGTCGGGATCGCTCGTCTCGACAATCATGTTGCGCGCCGCGAAATGCGGATCCTGCGCGATATCGGCCATGTCGTAGACCGGACCGAACGGGATCTTGCCGCCGAAAATCTCCAGCAGTTCTTTCTTGGTGCGGATGCTCGTGAACGATTCGACGATCTCGAAGACCCGCTCGCGATTCTTGGTTCGCAACGCATTGGTCGCAAGCGTCTCGTCGGCGAGGAGATCCTCGCGCCCGACCAGATTGAGGATCTTGCGCCACCATTCATCGGTCGGCGCGCCGATGCTGACGAAGCCGTCGGATGCCTTGAACAGGCCGAATGGCGTGAGAATCGGATGCTGGTTCCCCTCCGGGCCCGGAACCACGCCGGCATAGCTGTGCTGATGCACGATGCGTTCGCAGATCGACAGCACCACATCGACCATGCAGATGTCGACGAACTGGCCGCGTCCGGTCATCTTCGCACGCAACAAAGCGGCCAGGATGCCGGTCGCGGCAAAGGCGCCCGGCACGATATCGCCGAGGCCAGGACCGACCTTGGTCGGCGTTTTGGCATTGGGACCGGTGATCCCCATCATGCCGCCCATCGCCTGCGCCACCACATCGAAGGCCGGCCAGTCCACATAGGGACTCTCGCCGGTGCGCGGATCGCCGAAGCCGCGGATTGCGGCATAGACCAGCGCCGGATTGTCCTCGCGCAGCGACTCAAATGAAAGGCCGAGACGGTCCATCACCCGCGCGCGATAATTCTCGACCACCACATCGGCGGTACGAACCAGCCGCCGTAGCAGCGCGCGGCCATCCTCCGACTTCAGATCGATGACGATGCTTTTCTTGTTGCGGTTCACCGAGGCGAAATAGCCGCCGGTCCGCCGCGCCTTGTCGTCGGGCCGGTACGGTCCGAGGTTGCGGGAGGAGTCACCCTGCGGCGGCTCGATCTTGATGACCTCGGCACCCTGATCCGCGAGCATCTGCGTGCAATACGGCCCGGCCAGCATCTGGGTCAGATCGATGACCCGGATCCCCTCCAGCGCGCCGCCCCTGCTCTCGGTCATTGG
>CAZXJZ010000002.1:0-77614 GCA_964641065.1 uncultured Hyphomicrobiales bacterium
GAGCTGCGTCTGCGTCCGATCCGGATGACCTCGCTGGCCTTCATCCTGGGCGTAGTGCCGCTGGCGATCGCACTCGGCGCCGGCGCCGAATTGCGGCGCGCGCTCGGTACCGCGGTGGTATCCGGCATGATCGGCGTGACGATCTTCGGCCTGCTGTTCACACCGGTCTTCTACGTCATGGTGCGCTGGATCGAGGACAGGTTCGCGCGCCGAAAGACCACGCCGCCCGCGGCGGAGCATCCGGCAGAACAACGGAACTGACCGAGACGATCATACGAGTCCGCGGCCTGACCGACTCTCGTCCGTTGGAATGAAGCGGCGCGCAGAGCGCGGACTCGAATTTTCAGATGGCGTAAATTCAGAGGGGCCACCAGGTCATCTGATCCATTGCGTTGGCCATCTGGTGCTGCGCGATGCCATCTTCACATCCCTGACGCGAAAATGGAGTTGAGACGCAGCGCGCCAGCGCTGCGGGTCCCATGCGAGCCAGAAGCGGGATCACGGCTTCGTGATGCCCATCAGGCACGGTTCGCAATAGCGGTGTCGTCACTTTTTAGGAATAACAATCTGCCGTCCGGGTTTGCCGGTTGCCTGCCTCAATCGTTCTCCTTCCTTCGAAACACACGGGGAGTCTCCCATGATCGTCCGTACCGCCGTCTGCGCTGCCCTTGCCGTTGCCCTCAGCGCAAGCGCCGTGATTGCTCAATCCAAGGCGATTGCCGAGCGAAAAGAAATTATGAAGGGCGTTGGCGCCGCAGCGAAGGAAGGCGCGGCCATGGCGCGGGGTTCCGCGCCCTATGACAACGCCAAGGCGGTCCAGGTCTTCGTGGTCTACGCGAACGCCGCGGAAAAGATGCCCGGCCTGTTCCCGGATGATTCCAAGACCGGCGGCGAGACCACGGCAGCCCCGAAAATCTGGGAAGACATGGCAGGCTTCAAGGCCGCAATGGCGAAATGGGGCAGCGACGCCAAGGCGGCGCAGACCTCGGTCAAGGATATCGACACCTTCAAGACCGCGTTCGGCGAAGCTGGCAAGCAGTGCGGTGCCTGCCACGAGGTCTACCGCATCAAGAAGTAACACAATCCGATTCGGCATAGGAGGGCGGCCGTCCTTGGGGATGGGCCGCCCTTCGGCTTTTCTGACAATGTCTGACCGCCTAACATCCCGCCCGGAAACAGGGAGCCCCGCATGGTGCGCAAGCTAGTCCTGCTGGCGATCGTCGCCGGCTTCATCGGTCTTGCGATCTTCTGGTTCGTGACCATTCCGGCGACCGTTCCGGCGAGCGCGCTCGGCGCCTACACGCCCAATCTGGACAACGGCAAGGCGATGTTTTACGCGGGAGGCTGCGCATCCTGCCACGCGACGGAAGGCCAGGACGACAAGCTCAAGCTCGGCGGCGGCCATCCCCTTCATTCTCCGTTCGGGACGTTCTACGCGCCAAACGTATCTCCCGATCCGAAAGCCGGTATCGGCTCATGGACCGAGCAGCAATTCGTCAATGCGATGCTGAAGGGGACAAGTCCGAACGGTTCGCACTATTTTCCGGCATTCCCCTACACCTCCTATCGCTTGATGCCGGTTGCCGATGTGCGGGATCTGTTTGCGTTCATGAAGACACTGCCGCCCGTATCGGATGCATCGAAACCACACGATGTCCCGTTTCCGTTCAGCTTGCGTCGTCCGCTCGGCGGCTGGAAGCTGTTGTTCTTCGATGACGCGCCATTCAAGCCGGATCCGACGAAATCGGCGGAGTGGAACCGTGGCGCCTACCTTGTGAATGGCCCGGGTCATTGCGTCGAGTGCCATTCCCCGCGCAATCTGCTGGGCGGCATCCTGTCGGCGCAGAAGTTTGCCGGCGGGCCCAATCCCGAGGGCAAGGGATGGGTACCCAACATCACGCAGGCCGGTCTCAAGGAATGGGAGAAGGACGACATCGAGTACATGCTCGAGTCGGGTATGACGCCGTCAGGCGACTCGGTCGGCTCCAATATGACGCCGGTGATTCACAACACCTCGAAACTCTCCAAGGCCGACCGGGCGGCGATGGCGGTTTACCTGAAGTCGCTCCCGGCGGTGGAAGGGCCGAAGCGCCCCGGCAAATAAACCTGCTTTCGTCCCTGGTGGGTCAGGCGTGAGCCGCCCGCATTGGCGGCATGCGGTGCTTGGCCTTGCGCGCCCCGCGTGTATCGGCGACAGGGGGCGTGCCGATCTGGCCTGCCTGCTGCGCCTCGGGCGCCGATTTTCCGTTCCATGAATGTCTACAAGGCGATCCTGTTCACGCTGATCTCGTCGCTGATGTTCGCGGCGATGTCGGCGCTCGTCCGGTCTGTGGGCGAATCGGCGCCGGTTGGACAGGTGGTTTTTTTCCGTGCCGCGTTCGGGATGGTTCCGATCACGCTTTTCGTGCTGTTCCGCGGCGAACTCTCGCAAATGATCCGCACGCGCCGAGTCTTCGGCCATGCCGGACGCGGGGTGTTCAGCGTCGGCGGGATGTTCCTGAACTTCGCCTCGCTTGCGAGACTTCCGGTGGTCGATGCCACTGCTTTTTCATTTGCCTCGCCACTGGTCACGGTGGTGCTGTCCGCGATCTTCCTGAAAGAACGCGTGCGCATCTACCGCTGGTCGGCCGTGATCCTTGGATTCGTCGGCGTCCTGGTGATGCTGTGGCCGCACTTCGATCCGTCGCGCTATGTGGGAATGGCCACCACGGCCACGGCGATCGGCGCGATCTGCGGCCTGACCGGCGCAATCATCAATGCCGGCGCGGTGATCCAGACGCGCAGGCTTACCCACACCGAGACGACGTCGTCGATCGTGTTCTATTTCTCGCTGTTCTGCGCACTCGCCGGACTTGCGACGTTGCCATTCGGCTGGATCATGCCGACACCGACGCAGCTTCTGGCGCTGATCGCGACCGGCCTGATCGGCGGCTTGTCGCATATCTTTCTGACGGAGAGCTACCGCCACGCGCCGCAATCGGTGGTCGCGCCATTCAACTATACGACCATGCTGTGGGCGCTGGTCTTCGGCTATGTGTTCCTGGGTGAGATTCCCGTACCGATCGTTCTGGTCGGCGCCAGCATCATCGCGATTGCCGGGCTGATCGTGGTGTTCCGGGAGCGTCAACTCGGCAAGCGCGAGATCGACGCGCCGCCGCCGACGCCGTAAGCGTCAGAATGCCTTGAAGGTGATGATGGTCAGGGTGTCCTGAATACCCGGAATGACCTGAACCTTTTCGTTCACGAAATGGCCGATATCGACCGACGGGTCGACATAGAATTTCACCAGCAGGTCGTAATGGCCCGCGGTCGAATAGACCTCGGAGGCGATCTCGGCATCGGCGATCGCGTTGGCCACCTGGTATGACTTGCCCATGTGGCACTTGATCTGAACGAAGAAGGGAATCATCGCACGTCTCCGCAAGCCCCAGGGGCCATTTCAGGCCAATCCAGCAAAAAGCCGAATGCTTGGCAAGCGAGAGCATGCCTCCGAAGCCGAAACCGGTTTTCATGCAGATCGCAACGCATACGGCTACACCCCGAGCCGCAGCGCCAGCACCATGATCGCGCTGGCGGCGATCCACGATCCGGCAATGCGAACGGATATGCTCCGGATGCGCTGGGGCAGGGCGCCAGACAGCCGCGCGGATGCGGCGGCGAGTGCGATCGCCGCGGTCACCGTTCCTGCCAGGGAGAGCGCGGTCTCCCGCACCGACAGCACCGGCGGAACGGAATCGAACATCAGCGCGCCGGGGATCGCGACGGTGAGGCCGGCAACAACCGGAAGCGGCAGCAACAGGCCGGCCGCGAGAACCAGACCGATTGCGGCACTCAGGCCTAGAATGAGCGTCTCGGCCCGGGTCGCGCTATAGGCCATTGCGATCAAGGCAAAGGATACGCACGCGGCGATCAGGAATACTGCGAGCAGCAGGGCTTGAGCCGACCTGGTGAATCGGCCGGCCATCAGCCCGAGCGCGATCAGCGTGAGCGTATGCGCCGGTACGAGAATCGGATGCAGCAGCCCGCCCGGAAATCCACCGATGCCAGGAATAACGGTGTGGGCCTGCGCGGCCGCCGACGTAAGACACAGGAGCGCAGCGGCGAGCGCCGCTCGTGTCATATCAATCGGCCGAGAAACACGAGGCCGGCGATGGCGATCGCACTGCCCGCGGCACGCACCGCCACGCGCCCGGCGGGATGCTGGGTCAGCATTCCGAAGGCGATACCGGCAAGATGCAGCAGGCCGGTTGCGATCACGAAGCCCAGCGCATAGCCCAGCGCATTGGCGCCGTCCGGCAATTCGGTGCCGTGGGCGTGACCGTGGAAGATCGCGAAGGCCCCGACCAGGATCGCGGCGACCGCGATATGCGGTTTGGCCGCCAGCGCCACCATCAGCCCGAGCACCACGGCGGACACCGCAATCCCGATTTCGATCCCGGGCAGCGGGACGCCGAGAATGCCGAGCACACCGCCCAGCGCCATCACCAGCGGAAACACGACCGGCAAAACCCAGATCGCAGGCAGCCCGAGAAACGCACCCCACAGTCCGACCGCGAGCATGGCCGCGACATGGTCGGGCCCGAGCAGCGGATGCATGAAGCCGCCGGCAAAACCGCCGGCCAGGCCTTCGCCAGTATGCGCGAAGGCCGGCGTCGCGCATGCGATCGTGGCCAGCGCGATGGCGGCGATCCGCTTCACGTCAGGCGGCCTTGCGCGCGGCCGCGACTGCCGCACCACGGAGCAGGTCGATCAGCGCCAGCGGGTCAGAGGGTTCGCTGTCGCCGCGCCAGGCGATGTGCTGGTCGGGCCGGATCAGCGCGAGCTTGTGCTGATAGAGATCGCCTGCACATTCGGCAGGGAGGTCGACCACGACCAGCGGCATGCCGCGATGCGCAGCCGCCTGCACAATGCCGTCGATCGACACCGCAGGATCGAAGCGCAGGATCGAATAATCCGGTCCGAGCAGATCGTAGAGCGACTGCCCGTTCGGCAGGAAGAAATGCGGCGCCCGGCAACCCGGCACCGTGGACGGCGTGAAGTCGTACATCGTGTAGGTCGGATGCTCGCCATCGTCATAGGCGATGACCGGCGATTGCGAGTAGAAATAGCCGAAATTCAGCCCGCCGCAGCAATATTGGTGAACGTTGAGATCGTAGGCTTCCTGACCGACGCGTGCGCGCACTGCATCGCCTTCCGGTCCGGGCAACTCGACCTCGGGCGGAGTGCCTTTGCGCTGGCGCATGTTGTTGAGCGCCATTTCCATCGCGAATTTGGAGACCTGCTCGGTGATCGGCTGGCGCTCGCGTTCATAGGCGTCCAGCAACGACACTGGCGCCCAGCCATTGAGGACGGCGGCCAGCATCCAGGACAGGTCCATTGCATCGGCGATCCCGGCATTCATGCCGTAGCCGGCATAGGGCATCCACAAATGCGCGGCGTCGCCCGCGATAAAGGCGCGGCGGTCTCGGAACCGGTCGGCGACGAGGCGACGACCGGTCCAGTCTTCTTTCGATACGATTTCGTATTCGAAGTCGTCCGGCACGCCGAGAATGGTGCGGATCGCCCAGTCGCGGTCGATCGAGTCGAAGTCCGGCTCCCCCTCATAGAGATGATTGTGGATCAGCCAGGTCTCCTTGCCGTCGATCGCGATCACGGTGCCGCAGCGGCGGGGATTGAGCGACAGATACATCCAGGCCCGCTTGCCGGGCATCATGCCGAGGAGTTGCGGCGCACGGATGCAGGTCGATTGCACCCGCTGGATGATGGGTGTTCCGGACAGCGTTGCGCCGATCGCGCGGCGCACGATCGACCGGCTGCCGTCGCAGCCGGCGAGATATTTCGCGTCGATGCGGAAGGTCTCGCCGCTGTCGAGGTCGCGCGCGGTCGCGGTGACGCCGTGATCGCCCTGCGTGAAATCCTCGACCACCGTCCGGTTGAGGATGCGCACACCCGGCATGGCGGCGGCATGGGCGAACATCACCGGCTCGAGGAATTGCTGGTTGATGCGGTGCGGCGGTTCCGGCGTCGGCCACCAGGTGTCGGGACCGCCGGTCGCGGTGTAGCGCTCGTCGCGCGCCGGGATCGGAATGCGGGCCAGTTCGATGCCGGTCGAGGTGGTGCGATATGAGGCGTCGTTCGGGTAGTCGGAGGGCAGTCCGGTGTCGCGCACTTTCTGCGCCAGCCCGAGACGGCGGAAGGTCTCCATCGTGCGGGCGGAGACATGGTTGCATTTCACGCTCGGCGGCTCGCCCGGAAAACGGGTTTCGGCCACAAGCACATCGATCCCCCGCCACGCGAGGTCCATGGCGAGGGTGAGGCCCACTGGGCCGCCGCCCACGATCAGAACGCTGGTCTTTTCCTGTCTCATGTCACGCTGTCGCAAGTTGAGGGCTGCACTTCTATCACGGAAGCGGATCGCATATCATTGCTGCACACGGGATGAAAGATAAGCTCGGGAGGAGCATAGAATGTCCTTTTTTTCGCGGGTTTCCGCTTTGGGCCTTGCGGCGCTGCTGTCGCTGACGGCCGTTGCCGCCGCCCAGAATTACCCCAATCGCCCGATCCGGCTGGTCGTGACATTTCCGCCCGGCGGCAGCACGGATCTGCTCGCGCGCGCCATGCAGCCGTATCTGGAAAAGGCGCTCGGTCAGCCGATCGTGGTGGAAAACCGGCCCGGCGCCGGCGGGGATATCGGTGTCGACGTGGTGGCGAAGGCTGCGCCCGACGGCCATACGATCGGAATCGGGGCGGCCGGCGCATTGTCGGTCAATGTGAGCCTCAAGGACAAGATGCCGTATGACGTCCAGAAGGACCTTGAGCCGGTCACGTTGCTGACCGCCATTCCCTTCGTGATGGTTTCCGGTCCGGGCTTCCCCGGCAAGACGCTTGCCGATGTGGTGAAGATCGCAAAGGAGGACCCGAAGAAACTGTCGATCGGGCACGGCGGCAACGGGACGGCGATGCATCTGTCGTCGGAATATTTCAACCACCTGACCGGCGTCAAAATTCCGCTCGTGCCCTACAAGGGATCGGGCCCGGCGACGCAGGACGTCGTCGCAGGTCACATCCCGCTCGCAATCGTGGACATTCCGTCCTCGCAGGCGATGATCAAGGACGGCAAGATCAAGGTGCTCGGCGTGACCAGCACCAAGCGCGATAACCACGTGCCCGATGCGCCGACCTTCATCGAAAGCGGGCTCCCCGGTTACGAATCGATTGGATGGTTCGGTCTCGTCGCCCCGGCGGGAACACCGCCGGACATCATCAAGAAGCTGAACGAGGTGTTCGTCGCCGCCATGAACGACCCGACCGTCAAAGAGCGTATCCATCAGGGTGGAGCCGAAGCACGGCCGACCACGCCGGCGGAGTTCGCGGCGTTCATCAAGAAAGAGACCGACAAGTGGGCCGAGATCATCAAGGCGGCGGGACTGAAGGAACCCAAGCAGAATTGACGTCATCAGCCTGCATCATTCCGGATCGCACGAGGTGCGATCCGGAATCGGATCAGCGGCTGCATAGCCGACGGGTTTGAATTCCGCGGGCTCGCATTCCGGAAAACGACCGCCGGGCGGCTTGCATCGCCGCGGAAGCCGGCCTAGATAATCAGCAATCTCATGGGGTGCCCGACGGATCGTCCGTCGCGCTGAGAGGCGGCTACGCCAACCCATTGAACCTGATCCGGGTCATGCCGGCGGAGGGAGTGAGATATGCGTGCCCCCGAGGGCGGCCCTGACAGTGTTGGCTCTGCCGGCGTCGAACACGTTGCCCACCATGCTGCCGACCTGATCGAACGCCTGCGCCTGCGCCAGCCGCGTGTGCATTGCATTACCAATGCGGTGGCGCAGAATTTCACGGCCAACCTGCTGCTCGCAGCGGGGGCGGTGCCATCCATGACCATCGCGCGCGCGGAAGTCGCTGCGTTTGCGTCGCGCGCGGATGCGCTGCTTGTGAATCTTGGAACATTCGATGCGGAACGCAGAGCCGCGGCGGACCTGGCGATTGTCGAGATCCGCGCCGCGGCGCGGCCATTCGTGCTCGATCCGGTCTTGATCGATCGTTCGCCGCCACGTGCCGCCTATGCACGCGGGTTGCTGTCGCATCGCCCGTCGGCGATACGCATGAACGCTGCGGAGTTTTCCGCCCTGTCTGGCGACGGCGCGCCGCAGGCGTTTGCGAAGGAGCAGCAGACGATCGTTGCCATCACCGGAGAGACCGACCTTGTGACCGATGGCAGGCGGACGTTCCGGATCGCCAACGGCCATCCGCTGATGGCGAGGGTCACTGCGATGGGGTGCGCGGAATCGGCGCTGGTGGCGGCTGCTCTTGCAGTCCAGCCCGATCCGCTGATGGCGGTTGGCGCCGCGCTCCTGATGTTCGGGATCGCCGGAGATATCGCCGGCGAGACCGCGAACGGACCGGGTACCTTCGGCGTTCATATCCTTGACGCGCTGTTCAACCTCGATCCCGCGACAATTCTTGCGCGTGCAAAGGTTTCATCATGAGTGTCGATCTTCGTCTTTACGCACTGGTCGATCCCGACCGCAGCGGCGGACACGAACTGGGCGCGTTGTCGCGCATGCTGGTCGAGGGCGGCGCAACGCTTGTCCAGTTGCGTGACAAGACCGGTTCGACGAAGCGCATGATCGAAGAGGCGCGGGCGATCAAGTCCGCGCTTGCCGGCTCCTTCGTGCCGCTGCTGATCAACGACCGGGTCGACGTCGCGCTGGCAGCGGGCGCCGATGGCGTGCATGTCGGCTGGGACGACATGCCGGTCGCCGATGCACGGCGTCTGCTCGGGCGCGAGGCCATTATCGGTCTCTCGATCAAGACCCGTGCGCAGATCGACGCGGCGCCACTCGAACTGCTCGACTATGTGTGTATCGGCGGCGTGTTCGAGACATCCTCCAAGGACAACAAGGAGCCGCCGGTGCGGCCAGAGGGCTTCGCGGCTCTCGCGGCGCAATTGCGTTCGCGTGCGCCGAACATGCCGGTCGGTGCCATTGCCGGGATCGATGACAGCAATGCGGCCGATGTGATCGCGTCCGGAGCTGACGGGATCGCGGTGATCTCGGCTTTATCGCTCGCGCGCGATCCGGCAAAGGCCGCGGCACAGTTGCGCGGGATCGTCGATGAGGGGCTGCGCCTGCGGGGTGCCGCATGACAGCGATTGCAGTCACCATCGCAGGGTCCGATTCCGGCGGTGGTGCCGGCATTCAGGCTGACCTGAAGACATTCTCCGCGCTTGGCGTCTACGGTGCGTCGGTGATTGCTGCATTGACCGCGCAGAACACCCGGGGCGTCACCGGCATTCACGATATTCCGCCGGCCTTCGTCACCGCGCAGATCGACGCGGTGTTTTCCGATCTTGCCGTCGACGCCGTCAAGATAGGGATGCTGTCGCATCCGGATGTGATCGCGGCGGTGGCCGACGGGCTGGATCAATACAAGCTGGATAAGGTTGTCCTCGATCCGGTGATGGTCGCCGCTTCGGGTGACCGGCTGCTGTTGCCGGAAGCGGTGGATGCGTTGCGCAGTGTTCTGATCCCGAAGGCCATGGTGATCACGCCCAATCTTCCGGAAGCCGCGGCGTTGCTCGAAACCGCGATGGCGCGAACCGAAAGCGAAATGCAGGATCAGGGCGAGAAGCTGCTCGCGCTCGGTGCCAAAGCCGTGCTGATGAAGGGCGGTCATGGGTCCGGCGGCGAAAGCGTCGATCTGTTGATCGAACCGAACTCGGTCGCGCGCCTCGCTGCCGAGCGGATCGCTACGGAAAACACCCACGGCACCGGCTGTACGCTGTCGTCCGCGATTGCTGCCGGGCTAGCGAAGGGACTGTCGTTGGCCGAAGCAGTGCGTGAAGCCAAGGCCTATGTCACCGCCGCGATCAAGGCATCGGATCAACTCAAGATCGGTCACGGACACGGTCCGGTGCATCACTTCCACCAATGGTGGGGCGAAGGGAAGGACTGAATGAGCATTACGCGACGCAATCTGGTCGGGGCGGCAGCGCTCACGGCGGTCGTGGCGGCGCCCAATGTGGCGCGCGCGCAAACCAGGCGCTGGCGCATGGTCACCTCATGGCCGAAGCGGTTGCCCGGACCCGGTATGTCGGCCGAACGCGTGGCCGAGCGGATCAAGGCGCTGTCGGGCGGACGTCTGGAGATTTCGGTCTCGGCCGCAGGCGAGGTGGTGCCGGCTTTCGAAGTGCTGGACGCAGTCGGTGGCGGTGTCGCCGAGATGGGGCACACGGCGTCCTTTTTCTGGCAGGGCAAGGAGCCGGCCGCGGTGTTCTACACCACGGTGCCGTTCGGGCTGACCCCGAACGAGCATGTCGCCTGGGTCGATGCCGGAGGCGGACAGGCATTGTGGGACGAACTCTACGCGCCGTTCGGGGTGAAGCCGTTCATGGCTGGCAATACCGGCGTCTGCATGGGCGGCTGGTTTCGACGCGAGATCAAAAGCCGCGAGGATATTCGCGGCGTCAAGATCCGCTCGCTCGGTCTCGGCGGCGAGGTCTACCGTCGGCTGGGCGCGGTCGCGCAAACCACGCCGCCGGCGGAAATCCTGACCAGCCTGCAATCCGGCGTTCTCGACGCGGCGGAGTTCGTCGGCCCCGGCTCCGACATCGCACTCGGCCTCTATCGGGTGGCGCCGATGTATTACGCGCCGGGCTTCAACAAGCCGAACGGCACCGGCGAATGCGTCGTGTCGCTGAAAGCCTGGAACGCGCTTGAGCCTGACCTGAGGGCGATCGTTTCCCATGCCTGTGCGGCCGAGGCCGCGTTCGCGCTGTCGGAGATGGAGCGGCTGAATATTGAAGCGCTCAATGCGCTGGTGACGAAGCACAATGTGAAGCTGATGACGTTTCCCTCCGACCTTGTCGCGGCGGCGTCGAAGGAATCGGTCGATGTGCTGGCCGATCTTGCCAGCAGGAGTGCGACATCACGCAAGGTGCACGACTCCTATCTCGCCTTCCGCGAACGGGTCAGCGCCTGGTCCAATATTTCGCTGCGGGCGGTACTCGAGGCGCGCGGCTGATCCGCCGGCGTCTGAGTCTCGGGTTTCGGCGTCCGCGCCGGCCACATTTCGGAATAATTCGCAAACCTGCGCAGCGTCTTGTCGTGTCTGGTCGGCTCAATCGCCGGAAGCAGCCAGCGCAGCAGGACGTTGAGCGCCGCCGATGTATGTCGCACGTAAAGATCCAGCGGCACCAGCTTGAACCGCAGCTGAAGCTTGGGTTCGTAGCTCAGCCCGGTGCTGACCCAGCGCTTGTAGCCGTTGGCAATGCCCCATGAGGCGATATCGCGGAAGGCGTAATAATAAAGATGCAGCTTGTGCGCGACCGTGTAATCAAGCCCGAGATATTCGTTGTAGATGGTGTCGCCATGCACCATCGACACGCTGAATGCGATCGGCTTGCCCGACTGCCGCCACACAAAGAAGCGCGCCTTGTCGGGCATCGCGCGTCCGAGCTCGCACAGAAATGCTTTCGTCAGCTTCTCGAAATGAAGCGGCGATTTCTCGAAGACCTGCAAATAGAGCGGATAAACCTCGTTGATGATCGGCGTGATATCGCGCGTGACGCTCATCTCGATCGGGGCGGCCTTGTCGGCGGCGCGGAATTTGCGGCGTAGCTCCGACCGGATTTTCGAACTCACTCCGCGCCGCAGATAATCCTCGAAATCGGCATAGCGCAGGTCGAGCGCAGCCATAGGAAAGCTGGGGATCCGCGTGTAGCCGTGGTCCAGCAGGCCATCGAGATCGTCGCGATACTCGGCCGGAAATTCCTTCATCACGATCAGGCTGGCACCGGCTTCGATCGCATAGGCGCGCAACGCCTCGGCGAACCCCGCCGGCCTGCGTCCGGACCGGCTTGTGCCGATATCGAGATGCCCTTCGCCGGCCGAGCATCCCACCATCAGAGTGCGCAATCGCAGAAATTTCGGCCACCATGTCCGCACCAACCGGTCCGCGGCGCGCGCTAGCGCCGGCACGCCTGCGAGCAGGTCCTGATCGAGCAGAAACAGCGGCTGGATCGCCTGAGCCCGGCCGGTCTCGTCACGGCATACGAGATAGCGGTAATCGAAATCCGGACACAATGTCCGGTCGATCAACTCGTAGAACCGGTGATCCTTGCGCTGATGCGCGAAGGCCCGCGTCCAGTACGGTTCGCGCGCCAGCGCGGATCGCGTGACGACCTGAAAGCTGCGGTCCGGTGCCGTGGAGACGGAACCGGTCGGTGAGATGAGCTTCAATTTGGGCATGATTGTTCCGAAGAGGCCGCCTCCCTCGCACCAAGCCCAATGTCCCGCGTTGGTTCCGGTCCGTACAGGAACACCGGCCGCGTCGCCGCAGCCGGTGTCCCGAAACGGATCGTTCCGCAACTGCCTATTTCTTCAGCTCGACGATCTTCTGCTTCTGTTCGCCGAGCCCCTGGATGCCGAGCGTGACGACGTCGCCCGCCTGCAGGAATTTCGGCGCCGGCTTGATGCCGAGGCCCACGCCCGGCGGCGTGCCGGTGACGATGATGTCGCCTGGCTCCATCACGAAGAACTGCGAGCAATACCAGACCAGGTGTTCGACCCCGAAAATCATGGTCTTGGTGTTGCCGGTCTGGCGCCGCTCGCCGTTGACGTCGAGCCACATATCAAGATTTTGCGGGTCCTTGATCTCGTCCTTGGTCACGAACCACGGGCCGATCGGGCCGAAGGTCTCGCAGCCCTTGCCCTTGTTCCATTGCCCGCCCGAGCGGTCGATCTGGAAGGATCGCTCCGACACGTCATTGGATGTGAAATAGCCCGCCACTGCGCTCATCGCCTTGGAGCGGTCGAGATAGCGCGCGCGCTTGCCGATGACGATGCCGAGCTCGACCTCGTAATCGAGCTTCGTCGAATCCTTCGGGATGATGGTGTTGTCGTTCGGTCCGCAGATCGAGGTCGGCGCCTTGTTGAAGATGATCGGCTCCTTCGGGATCGGCATGCCGGCCTCGGCGGCGTGATCGGAATAATTCAGGCCGATGGCGATGAAGTTGCGCACATTGCCGACGCAGGCGCCGAGCCTGGGCTTGCCCGGCACCACTTTCAGCCGGTTGATATTCGCCTTCTTGATCTCGGCCAGCCCGCCGGATGCGAGCATTGCGCCATCGATGTCATCGACGATGCGCGACAGGTCGCGGATCTTTCCTTCGGAATCGACAATGCCGGGCTTCTCGCGGCCCGCCGGGCCATAACGCACAAGCTTCATGTTTCCCCCTGGGAGACTTGGTTGGATGCGCGGGGCCGGGTGCATAACCGGTGTCCGCTCTTGCAGGCTCCGCGCGGACGGCGCGGACTATGCGGCGATGGGCAGGCGAGGGCAAGGTGGCGGCCGGAAAGAAGGCAAGGCTTCGCCGTCCCTGTTCTTTGGCCGGCGCGGGCGCGCCCGTCGTCCCATCTCGCATTCCCTCCCTCGCACGATGCAAGGGCGCGCGGAACGCCGGGCCTTCAGCCAAGCCCATGGCCCCATGCGCTGAGTGTGAAAGCGCATGAGCAGGTAGTCACCACGGACCGCCGAAAAGCGTCGGCGTTCCGCGCGCGGTGTGAGTGGCTTGCTCTGCGACAACCCCGGAGGACAGACACCGTTGACCGGCATCGCCGGGCGGACTTTCTTGGTATCCTCCGCTGGTGACCCACGGCCGGTGAGCCGGATCATCGCAGCTTGGGCCTCCGCTGCGATGCTGCGTCTCAGCACCCACAACGGCCACCGCATCCCGCCCCGCGTCTCGCGACGCTCATGAAACGCCCCTTGCTCGGGACGGGATTTGGAGACTATATTCCTATAATCCCGGAAAGTCAAGGAGGGAAGTTGCCGATCTATATCCACCCGTTCGTCCCCGCGGGCGCGGGGACCCAGTGCGTAGGATGGGTTGAGCGCAGCGAAACCCATCGGTTGTTATGATCCGCTATCGCCGCATATTTGCTCGAGTGGAGCTACTCTTGGCTTTGTGGCCTGCAGGTTCGCCGGGTGTGACGGTGTTTGCTTATGAGGACCGATGATGGGTTTCGCTGCGCTCAACCCATCCTACGCACCGAATGGTTACGCGGCCTCACCCACCAACCAGCGCCACGGCCCGCACCGGACTTCCACTCCCGTGCAGGATCTTCAGCGGCGCGGCGATGACGATCGCGCCTGTCGGCGGCAGCAGGTCGAGATTGCACAGGCATTGCAGGCCGAGCTTGCCGTTGCCGTGCATGATGGCGTGGCACGGATAGGGCGGGCGGAAATGCGCGGCCTGTCCGGCATCGGTGCCGATGGTCTCCGAGCCGAAGCCGAGGACGCCGCGCTCATGCACCAGGAATTCCACCGCCGCGACATCGGGCCCCGGCGTGTGCTGGCCGGCCGCATCGAAATTCTGGTAGGCGACCGGATCGCTGCGCTTCGACCAGTCGGTGCGCATCAGGAGCCACGCGCCTTCGGGAATGCGGCCGTGCTGCAATTCCCAGGCGCGCAGACCGTCGACGGTGAGCAGGAAATCCGGGTCGCGGGCGGCCTGGGCCGAGCAATCGACCACGCAGGCCGGTGCGATGAAGGAGCGGGCAGGGAGCGAGTCGGTCGTGGCGTCGGGGAGGTCGCGGCCGGTGATCCAGTGCACCGGCGCATCGAAATGCGTGCCGGTATGTTCGCCGAACGAGATGTTGTTCCAGTACCAGCCGGGGCCGCGTTCGTCGTAGCGCGAAATCTCTTCCATCCGGAACGGCGCGCATTGATCGAATTCCGGCGGCAGCACGATCTGCGGAAAATTGGGCGACAGCGTCTGCGTGAGATCGACGATGCGCAGGCGCTGCGCGGCCAGCGCCTCAGTCAGTTTCGCGAGGACCTGGGCGGGCGTGTCGGCGCTCATTGATCCCACATTTCGCGCTCGAGCACCTTGGCGCTGTCCTGCCACTTGGCGAACAGGTCCTGCGCCACGTCGCCCGGATAGATATCCTCGACGCCGTCCTTCAATGCCTTTACCACGGCCCTGGCGAGCGCGGCAGGCGCGAGCTTCGGCGGCGGGATCAGTTGCGTCCATTCGTCGTCGACCGGGCCGGGAAACACATTGACGACGCGGATGCCGGCATGGCGCATCTCCGCGCGCAAGGTCTGCGACAGCGAGAAGGCGGCGGCCTGCGATGCCGAGAAGGTGCCCTGACCGGGCAGCGCCGAGAGCGCGTAGATCGAGAGGATGTTGACCCATGCGGCGGCAGGTACGCTTCCTTCCGCCGCGCGCGCGCGCAGGGCCGGGCCGAAGCTTTGCGCCAGGCGAAGCAGGCCGAAATAATTCACGTCCATCTCGGCGCGCGCGGATTCAAGACCGCGGCGGTCGCCGATGCCGTGGCTGCGATGGACATCCGCATTGTTGACGACGATATCGACCTTGCCGCCGATCGAGCCGGCAAGCTCCGCGACCGAGCGGGTATCGGTGAGATCGAGCGGCACGATTGTGACGTTGGGCAGTTTCGCAATGGCGTCGAAGCCGGGCGGCATCTTCCATGGTTCCGCCACGCCGGCCCAGACGATGTCGGCCTTGGCCTCGACGAAGGCTTTCACCAGCGCTTGGCCGGTCGCGCTCTTGGCATCGGTGACGAGGACTTTCCTGAAGGTCGGATCGGCGGTCATCTCACGCAGCATCCTGTCGTCGGCCATATTCGGCGTGTCGGTTGCGGGAAGCGCGATCAGCGTCGCCTGACCGGCCTTGTCGAGATGGGCGCGCACGCGCACCGGTGTTGCTTCGCCGGCGCGCGCCGTCGGGCAATCGCCATGCAGATGCGCGAGCACGGTGATGTTTTCCTCAAGTCGGACGAGGCCGAGCCGCAGCGGCACCAGCGTGCGGTAATAGAGTTCGTTGGAATGATGCAGCAGCGTCTCGGAGATCAGATCGCCGCGACCCGAGGCGGGCTTCCATTCGAGTCGCACGGAGAGGCAATTCGCACAGGCATCGCGCGGCGGATATTGCACCCGTCCGCAATCGTGGCAGGTCTGCAAGTCGAAGCGGCCTTCGGCAACCGCGGCGGTCATGCGAAGGGTCGCCCGGCTGCGCGTCGCAGGCGGCAGGGTCGGCAGTTTCAGCGCGAGGATCGGGTTGCGCGGGGCGGGGCGTTTCAGTGCGTCGGTCATGTCACGCCCGCCCGAGGATGGCGGCGCCGGTGCAGATGCCGCGATCGTAATTGATCATGCCGAAGCCGCTGACCAGCGCATGGCGCGCATTCTCGACCTGTGTCTTCAGCGCCTGGCCGGTGACCTGCCGCAACGCCTGAACGAGGCCGAGGAAGCCGCCGGCGGCGCCGGCCTGTCCGACCGAGAGCTGGCCGCCCGAGGTGTTGAACGGCTGCGATCCATCGATGGTGAATGTGTTGTTGCGAATGAAGGCCGGCGCGTCGCCTTCGCGGCAGAAGCCGAGCCCCTCGAACTGCAGGCAGTTGATGACCGGATAATCGTCGTAGACTTCCAGCACGTCGATATCCGGCGGGCCGAAGCCGGCCTGCGCATAGAGATGATCCTGATCGACCGCCCAGCCGCCGCGAAACTGGATCGGGTCGGCGGCGAACGCATTGTGCCGCTCGATGGTGCCGAGGATGCGGGCATAGGGGATGCCGAGCTGTTTCGCGCGATCCTCGCGCATGACGAGGAATCCTTCGGCGCCGGCGCAGGGCATCACGCAATCGAACAGTTTGAGCGGATCGGCGATCGGCCGGGCATCGAGATATTCGTCGAGGGTGAGGGGGCGCTTGAACAGGGTCGACGGAAACCGCAGCGCATTGTCGCGCTGCGCGACGCAAAGCTTGCCGAAGTCTTCCGCTTTCGCGCCGGTCGACTGCATGTAATGCGAGGTCAGAAACGCGAAACTCGCATTCGGCCCGCCGGAGCCGAACGGATAGACCGCGTCGCGGGCGAAGCGCGAGAAATTGGCGAGATTGGCGCGGAAGGAATCGACACGGTTGGTGTCGCCGGCGACGCACGCAACCACGCTGGCGTCACCGCATTGCACCGCGCGCGCCGCACGCCGCAGCGCGATCACCCCGCTGGCGCCGCCATAGGGCAGGTGGTCGAGCCAGCGCGGCGACAGGCCGAGATGCTGCGTCAGTCCAACCGCGGTGTCGGGAAACAGCGTGAAGCTCGAGACGCCGAGGCCGTCGAGGTCGTCCTTCTTGAGGCCGGAGGCTTTCAGCAACGCCGACAGCGCGCGCGCCAGAAACCAGTGCGCGTCCTTCGCCGAATAGCGCACATACGGAAGACTGACCGGAGCCGCGATCACCACGCCCTGATAGGCGGCTGCGGTCATGCGGCGAGCGATCCGTCGGCCTTGCGCAGAGCGAGCACGACCTTGCCGCGGGTGCGGCCGGTTTGCGAGAGTTCGTGCGCGCGGCGAAATTCGGACAGCGGCAGCGTCGCCTCGATCGGCACGCGCAGCGATCCGTCGGCCATCATTTTCAGCAGCGCCTCGAGGATGTCCTTGCGCGGCAGCACCGGCGCCTGCGTCACGGTCACCCCGAATTCCGCCGAGCGGTCGGTGAACGGCTCCGCCATCAGGCAGACCATCTGGCCGCCGCGCTTCAGCACCGCATAGGACTTGTCGTGGACGTCGCCGCCCATGGTGTCGAACACCACATCGATGTCGCGCGTAGCGCTCTCGAACGGGGTGCGGTCATAGGCGATCACTTCATCGGCGCCGAGCGACTTGACGAAATCGACATTGCGCGCCGAGCAGGTGGCGATCACATGCGCACCGCGCGCCTTTGCGATCTGGATGCCGAGCGAGCCGACGCCGCCGGCGCCGGCATGGATCAGCACCCGCATGCCGGGCCCGACCTTGGCGATATCGACCAGGGGAATGAAGGCGCTGGTGCCGGCCAACGGCATCGCGGCCGCGTCGGTCGACGACACACCATCGGGGATGACGGCAAAATTCGCGTCCGGCATGACGATCTGGTCGGCCCAGGTGCCGACGCCGCGCGGGGCGAGAAATGCGACCCGGCGTCCGGCGAGCGAGGGATCGAGACCGGCTCCGGTTTTGGCGACGACACCTGAGCCGTCGCGCCCGGTGATCATCGCCGCTGCCAGCGGCGCGCCGCCGGCCATGCGGCCGGAGCGGATTTTCCAGTCGATCGGATTGACGCTGACCGCATGAACGTCGATCAGGACCGCGCCGTCGGCCAGCGCCGGTGGCGAAATCTCGCGCAATTGCAGGACTTCGGGGCCGCCATAGGTGTCGAATTCAATCGCGCGCATGAGATTCCTGCTTTAGGTTCCTGCTGTTGCAGGTGCCTATTTTAAGTGTGCCCGACCGGTGCGTCTGCCCATATGCGACGCTTGACCTGCGAACAATAACATACAGTATACTATTTCCAGCAAGCCCGGATGTTCGCCGGACTTCGACGCTTGCGGTTAACGGCGGAGCCTTCGATGCGGGATGCGAAGCGTGGTACCGGCGCGGCGATCGGCCAATGACCGGTTTTCGGTCATGCCGAGATGCGCGACCGCGCATGTGTCCATGCGAGGGGCAGGGCGAATGCAATGCCTTGACCGCTCGCAAGGCCGCGACGGATTGCCAAGCCGTAACTTGCCGGCCCAACATTTAACGGATCAATCTGCCGGCCAAGCTTCGCAACGAGCCGGCCAAGACGTGACCACAGAACGAACAGGGGACCACGATGAGCGTAAAGATTGAACTGACCAAACGCGAATTTGTATCGCTGATGCTGGGCCTTCCGGCCACCACCTTTCTTCCGCATCTCGCCGGCGCGCAATCCGCCGACACCCCGCTGAACATCGCCTTCATGGCCGACGTGCAGAGCTGGGATCCGACCGCGGTGACGTTCCCCGTCGGGCAGTCGATCTTCAAATGCGTTTACGATTCGCCGTTGACCTATTCGTCGGACCAGAAGCTGCAGCCGCGCCAGATCGCCTCGCGCAAATGGCTCGACGACAACTCGACCCGGCTCGAGATCACGCTGCGCGACGACATCTTCTTCCACGACGGCTCAAAGCTCACCACCGAAGACGTCAAGTATAGCTGGGTCACCCGTCCGCAAAAGGACAAGAAGCTCGCGGTCGCCGGTCTCTTGCAGGACCTGAAGGATGTCGAGATCATCTCGCCGACGCAGGCGGTGCTGGTCTATTCCAAGCCGTCTCCATCGGCCGAATTCTATCTCGGCTTCCTGACGGTCTACATCCTGCCGAAGGCCTATCACGAAAAGGTCGGCGACGAAGGCTTCCTCGCCAAGCCGATCGGCGCCGGACCCTACAAACTCGTCGATTACCAGCGCGGTTCGCGCATGGTGATGGAAGCGTTCGACAAATACTGGGGCGGCGTTCCCGCGATCAAGAGCGTGACCTTCCAGGTGCTGCCGGAAGCGTCCACCCGCGTTGCCGCGATCGAAGGCGGCCGCGTCGACATCGCCGTGCAACTGCCGTTCCGCGAAGCGGTGCGACTGGAAAAGAACGCGCAGCTGAAGGTCGACATGTTCCCGCAGGCCGAAATCTACATGCTGCAGATTCCGAGCTATGTGGACACCTATCAGAACAAGGACGTGCGCACCGCCCTGCATATGGCGATCGACAAGGCCGCGCTGGCCAAGGCGTTCTTCAACAATCTGGCAAAGCCGCTGCAGGTGCTGGCGACACCGGGCTCATCCGGCGACGTGCCGGGCTATACCTTCCCGTTCGACCGCAAGAAGGCAGCCGAGACGCTGGAAAAGGCCGGATTCAGCAAGGCCAAGCCGCTGCAGATGACCTTCTGCACCACCAACGGCACCTTCCCGAACGATTACGAAATCGCCCAGGCGATCGCCCAGATGTGGCGCCAGATCGGCGTCGACGTGAAGCTCGAGGAAATGACGGTCGCGAAATATCTCGAGCTCAACCACGCTGCCAAGCTGCCCGGCGTCATGCTGTATAGCTGGGCCAATGCGACCGGCGATCCGGAAAACTATTCCGGCCGCATTCTCAATCCGGCGCTGCGGTTCTCGGCGTGGAAGGAGCCGGCCAACGGCGAGCGGATCGCAAAGCTGTTCGCCATGAAGCTCGGCGAGGAGCGGCTTGCGGGCTATCGCGCGCTGAACAAGGACGCATCGGAAAATTCCTGGAGCATTCCGTTGCTGCAGCCGGTTGCGAACATGGTCACCAAGAAGACCGTCTCGATCCCGAGCTATTCGCAGCTCTATGTCCTGCCGGCGGAAGCCAAGCGGACGGCGTAGTAGCCGACAGACGCATGCAATCGCTGCCACCGCCTGTTGAAGGCGGTGGCGCAGGTAACACCCGGTGTCGTCCCCGCGCAGGCGGGGACCCATACACCGTGCTGTATCGATACGACGCGGGGCAGTCTTAAGACGGGATGGATAGGGGCACGACGAGAGCCTGGTGGCTATGGATCCCCGCCTGCGCGGGGACGACAGGCTGATGTTCAAGTCGCTGATCAATGTCGCGGCCAGGCGGTTGGTGGGTGCGGTTCCGACCGTGCTGCTGCTGTCGATCGTGGTTTTCTTCGTGCTGCGCGCGCTGCCGGCCGATCCGCTGGCCTTGCTGTTGCCGCCGAACGCCACCCAGGCCGATGCCGAAGTGGTGCGCAAGGCGCTCGGCCTCGATCGCTCGATCGTCGTGCAATATCTGATCTGGCTGCGGGATGCGCTGAGCGGAAATCTCGGCAATTCGATCGCCTTCCGCGAACCGGTGACGCGGCTTCTGGCCAATTCGCTGCCGGCGACGCTGGAATTGTCATTTGTCGGCCTGGCTTTTGCGCTGGTGATCAGCATTCCGGGCGGATTGCTGCTGTACGGCACGCGCGGCACCGTGATCGAGAACATTCTCGATGTGCTGGTCGTCTGCATGCTGTCGATCCCGTCCTTCCTCTGGGCGATTTTCCTGCTGCTCGGTTTCGGCGTGATGCTGGGCTGGCTGCCGTTTTCCGGCCGGGTCGATCCGGGAATCGTCATTCCGGACGGCAGCGGCTTCCTGCTGATCGACTATCTCGTCACCCTCCAATGGGGCTATTGGCAGAATGCGCTGTCGCACCTGATCCTGCCGGCAATGGCGCTGGCGCTCGGCTTCTCGCCGCTGGTGATCCGGGTGTTGCGCTCGTCGCTGCTGGAGGCGTCCGAAGATCACTATGTCACCGTGGCGCGCCAGCGCGGCCTCAACGAACGCCAGATCATTCTCGCGCATATGCTGCGCAATTCGGCGCTTCCGACCATCACGCTGATCGGCGCGCAATTCGGGTTCCTGTTCGGCGGCACATTGCTGGTCGAGACGATTTTTTCGTATCCCGGCATCGGCAACCTGATGGTACAGGCCGTGCGCAATCACGACCTGCCGCTGATCCAGGGCATTGCCCTTGTCTTCTGCATCACAACGCTTGCGATCAACACCGTCGTGGACATTCTCTATGTCGTCCTCAATCCCAAGCTCCGGCGCGCTTGAAGTGTCGCGCCCGCCTTCGGCCGCGGCCGAAGCCATGCGCCAGGCGATCCGTTCGCCGCGCGTGGTCATCGGCGGCGCGATCGTCATTACGATGGTGATCTGCGCGGTGTTCGCGCCGCAGATCGCGCCGAACGATCCGGCCAATCAGGATCTGCTCAACATGCTGCTGCCGCCGATGTGGGCGGAGGGCGGAAGCGCCGATTATCCGTTCGGCACCGACAGTCTCGGGCGCTGCATCCTGTCGCAGATGATCTATGGCGCGCGGGTGGCGCTGTTCGTCGGCTTCGTCGCCGCCATCGGCGCGGCGCTGCTCGGCACCACGCTCGCTTTGCTGGCGGGCTATTTCGGCGGCTGGATCGACCGCGTCATCAGCCATTTCGTCGATCTGTGGATGTCGCTGCCGCCGGTGGTGCTGTCGGTCACGCTGATGGTCGGTTTCGGCACCGGTGTCGGCAATGTCATTCTCGCCATCGTGCTGGTGGACTGGACGCGGTTCTGCCGGGTGGTGCGCTCGGAAGTGATGGTGGTGGCGCGCAAGGATTTCGTATCGGCGGCGAAGCTGCTCGGCTTCGGCAATCTGCGCATCATCCTGCGCGAGATCCTGCCGAGCGTGGCGCCGCTGGTCATCACGCTGTTCACGCTGCAGGTCGGCATCGGCATCATTGTCGAGGCGATCCTGAGCTTCGTCGGCCTGAGCGTGCCGGCCGACGTGCCGGCCTGGGGGCAGATGATCGCGCAGGCGCGCAACTACATGTACCAGGCGCCATGGGGCATCATCCTGCCGGTCATGGCGATGTTCATCACCGTGCTCGGGTTCAACCTGCTGGGCGAAGGCCTGCGGGTCACGCTCGACCCACGGCTGCGGCGGCGGAACTTCTGATGGCAAACGTCCTGTCCTTCGACAACGTGACCGTGACCGCCCGCATGGGCGGCCGCTCTGTCGACGTGCTGCGCGATATTTCGTTCGCGCTCGGGCCGGGCGATATCGCCGGGCTGGTCGGCGAATCCGGCGCCGGCAAGAGCATGATCGGCCGGGTGATCTCAGGGTTGTTGCCGGAGAATTTTTCGGTCACGGCGGGGCGGGTGACGTTCGACGGCGCGGACCTGCTCGCGCTGCCGAAAGCGCAGCGGCGCGCGCTGCTTGGCCGCCGCATTGCCTTCATCCCGCAGGAACCGTTGAGCGCGCTCAATCCGGTGCGGACCATCGGCTCGCAATTTTCCGAACATTTGCGCCACATCGGTATCGAGCGCGCGCGGCATCGCGCGCTGATGATCGAGCGGCTGCAGCAGGTGCAGCTTCGCAATGCCGAGGAAGCGCTGCTGCGCTTTCCGCATGAATTGTCGGGCGGCCAGTGCCAGCGCGTGCTGATCGCAATGGCCTTCGCGGGCGAGCCCTCGCTTGTGGTTGCCGACGAGCCGACCACCGCGCTCGACGTGATGACGCAGGCGCATATCGTCCGGCTGATCGCCGAGCAACAGCGGCTGCATGGCACCGCGCTGCTGTTCATCACCCATGACCTGCGGCTTGCCGGCCATGTCTGCCGCAATGTTGGCGTGATGTATGCCGGCGACATGGTGGAATACGGACCGGCCGCGGCCGTGCTGAAGGCGCCGTCGCATCCCTATACCAAGAGCCTGCTGGCGGCGATCCCGGAACTGACCGGCATCCGCCGCGTGCTGCCCGCTTTGTCCGATCACATGCCGGGACTGGCGAGCTTTGCCGGGCTCGCCGGCTGCCGGTTTTCGCCGCGTTGCGCGGTCAAGGATCCGGCCTGCATGAGCACGCGTCTGCCGCCGCGTTCGGTCGGCGAAGGCCATTGGGTGCGCTGCGCGGAGCGCTGCGAACAGGTCGGCGCCGCCGATCTGGGCGAGCCGATTGCGCTTCCTGCCGGTTTGACGGACGCGCCGCCCGCGGTCGCGTTCGACAAGGTGCGGCTCAGCTATCACGCCTCGCGTGGCTTTCTCGGGCTGCACCGCTCGCGCTTCGATGCGGTGAAGTCAGCGACCTTCTCGGTGCGCGAGGGCGAGATCCTCGGCATTGTCGGCGAGAGCGGCAGCGGCAAGACCTCGGTCGGTCGGCTGATCGTCGGGCTCGAAAAGCCGAGCGCGGGCACGATCCGCATCGACGGCGCCGAGCGCGCGACCGGCGCGGTGCATCTGTCGCATCGCGACACCCAGCTGATTTTCCAGGATCCGCAATCGGCGCTCAATCCGCGCCGCAGCGTGATGCGGCTTTTGACCCAGGCGCTGGAAGTGGGCGAGAGCTATCAGCCGGAAGCGCAGCGGCGGCCGGCGGCGGAAGCCCTGCTGCGCGATACCGGCCTGCCGCCGGATTGTCTCGAGCGGTTCCCATCGCAATTATCCGGCGGCCAGCGGCAGCGGGTGAATATCGGCCGCGCGCTCGGCGCCAAGCCGAGACTGATCGTCGCCGACGAGATCGTGTCCGGTCTCGATGTGTCGGTGCAGGCGCATATCCTGAACTGCCTGCTCGATCTCAACCGGAAACACCGGCTGACGATCGTCTTCATCAGCCATGATCTTGCGGTGGTGCGCTATCTGTGTTCGCGCATCCTGATGATGCATGCCGGCGAGATTGTCGAAGAGGGCGAAACCGAAGCCGTATTCTCGAATCCGCAACATCCCTATACCAGGGCGCTGCTGGCTGCAGTGCCGCCGGACAATGCCGACCGGCCCTGGCCGCCGGTTTCCGTTGCCGAGTCCACGATGAGTATGCCCCGATGAGCGATCGATCGACCAGGCCGAAGGCCCACGAGAAGCTGCCGTTGAAGGTCGTGAAGACCGTCAGCCTGCGCGAGCAGATCTACGACCATCTGCGCGAGCGCATCCGCACCGGGCAACTGACTTTCGACGACCGGCTGGTGGATGTGGACATCGCCAGCGAATTCGGCGTGTCGCGCATGCCGGTGCGCGAGGCGCTGATGCAGCTCGTGCATGACGGCGCGCTGGAAAGCACGACCCGCGGCTTCATGCTGCGGCGCTACAGCGATCAGGAGATCGCCGATATTTTCGAGATCAGGCGCCTGCTCGAGCCGGCGGCGGCGGAGATCGCGGCCGGGAAGATGACCGAGGCCGCGCTGCAGATCATGGAGGCCGCGATTCAGGCCGGCATCTCGGCCAGCGAGGCCAATGATTTCACCGCCTTCGTCGTCGCCAATGCGGCGTTCCGCGAAGCCTGGATGGCGCAGGTGCCGAACAAGCAATTGATCGCGGCGCTGGCGCGCTATTTCGATCACGTACAGATCATCCGTCTGGTGACGCTGTCGCAGCGTGCGGTGCGAGACGACGTGCTGGCGCGGCTGCGCCAGATCCACGATGCGTTTCGGGCCGGCGACGCGAAAAGGACCGCGGCGCTGTTTCACGATCATGTCGATGCGGCGGTGCTGGCCTATCGGACCTATTCCAAGGACACGCGCTGACGGGCTGGCTGCCGGGTGGCGCTGGCCATTGTTGACAGGGCGGCCACGGGCGGTAATCTGGATACAGTATACTGTTTTGAGATGGAGCCTCTGATGCTGGCCGTCAATCCCACGCAGGTCGCCAACCCGATGTCGGACCCGGCGCAGAATGGTTTCAAGCTGGGGGTGTTTTCGTCCAATGCCGACCGCGGTCTGACCTTCTCCACCGTCCCGGAAGCGTGGAAGGCGGAGTGGGACGACATCGCCGAGGCCTGCCGCATCGCCGACCGCGGCGGGCTCGATTTCTTCCTGCCGATCGCGCGCTGGCGCGGCTATGGCGGCTCGACCAATGTGCGGGAATGGTCGTTCGAGACCTTCACCTGGGCGGCCGGACTTGCCGCGATCACCGAGCGCATCGCGCTGTTCATGACCGTGCATGTGCCGCTCCTGCATCCGCTTTATGCGGCCAAGGCACTGGCGACGGTCGATCACATCAGCCACGGACGCGCCGGGCTCAACATCGTCTGCGGCTGGAATCCGGACGAATTCGACATGTTCGGGGTAACGCTGGTGCCGGATGCCTATGTGCAGGCCAAGGAGTGGCTCGACATCATCGTCCAGACTTATAACAGCGACACGCCGATCGACTTCAACGGCAAGTATTATCAGTTGAAGAATGCGGTGAGCCGGCCGGCCTCGGTTCAGAAGCCGCGGCCCGTGACCATGAATGCGGCGTTCGGTCCGCCCGGCCGCGACTTCGCGGCGGAGAATTGCGATCATCTGTTCACGAGCTTCACCGATATCGAGGTCGGCAAGGGACACATCGCCGACATCAAGGGGCGCGCGGCGAAGTTCAACCGCGACATCGGCGTGTTCACCATCGGCCATGTGGTGTGCCGGCCGACGCAGGCTGAGGCCGAGGATTATTACGATTATTATTCGCGCCAGCATATCGACGAGGAAGCCGTCGATTATCACATGCGGCAGAAGAAAAACTTCAGCCACAGCCATGAGGACGAGGCGTTCAAGCAATACAAGCAGCGTTTCTCGGCCGGGACCGGCAGCTATCCGCTGGTCGGCACGCCGGAGGTGGTGGCGTCCGAACTTGCCAAATTCGCAGGCGCGGGCTTCAACGGCGCGGCCTTGTCGTTCGTGAATTACAGGAACGAGTTGCCGTATTTCTGCGAGTCGGTGATGCCGCTATTGAAAGAGGCGGGGTTGAAAAAATGACCGCGCGGTCATGAGAGTGCCGATATGAGCGCCGATCCGCGCGCGCAATTCTTTCCAACCGAGCGTACGCTTCCCGTCATGTTGCGGCGGCAGGCCGAGCGCTATGGCGAGCGCCCGCTCTTCGTCTGCGGCGACGCGCGCTGGAGCTATGCCGACACGGTCGACGTCGCGGCTCAGAGCGGTGGCCGCTTCGCTGCGGCCGGTATCGGCAAGGGCGACCGCGTCGCCATCCTGTGCGGCAACCGGCCCGAATTCCTCGATCTGTTTCTCGGTCTCGGCTGGATCGGCGCGATCTCGGTGCCGATCAATGTTGCCGCGCGGGGCCCGCAGCTCGAACACATGCTGAAGACATCGGGCGCCCGGCTGCTGGTGCTGGAGCGCGAATTGCTGCCGGCGCTGGAATTCGTGAACTTCCCGGCGCTGCAGGTCGAGGCGATCTGGGTGATCGATCCCGACGGCGATACGCCCGACCGATATCAGGATGTCCCGATTGCCGGACTGCCCGCCCGCGGCGCTCCGGTAGCGCCCGCCGATCTCAAGCCACATGAGTTGCTCACCATCCTGTTCACCTCCGGCACGACCGGACCATCGAAGGGCGTGTGCTGTCCGCATGCGCAATTCTTCTGGTGGGGCTTCAACGTGCTGCGTCAGCTCGCCCTGCGCGACGGCGACGTCCTGCACACCACGCTGCCGCTATTCCATGTCAACGCAATGGCCGCCTTCTTCCAGGCGCTGCTGAATGGCTGCACGCTGATTGCGGAGAAGCGCTTTTCCGCATCCAACTTCTGGCCCGCGCTGGTGTCGTCAGGCGCGACGGTGACGTATGTGCTGGGCGCCATGGTGCCGATGCTGCTGTCGCGTCCGCCGTGTCCCGAGGAAAAGCAGCACAAGGTGCGCGTGGCGCTTGCGCCCGGCGTGCCGGCGCATCTGCACGAGGTGTTTACCGAGCGCACCGGCATCTATCTGCTCGATGCCTATGGCGCGACTGAAAGCAACGCGACGATCGGCACCATGATCGATACGCGGCGGCCGGGATGGATGGGCAAGCTGTTCGACGGCTTTCAGGCCCGCGTTGCCGACGAGGACGACAATGAAGTGCCGGACGGCACGCCCGGCGAATTGCTGCTGCGCGCCGACGAACCGTTTGCAATGGCGACCGGCTATATCGGCATGCCGGACAAGACCGTCGAGGCCTGGCGCAATTTGTGGCTGCATACCGGCGATCGCGTGGTGCGCGACGCAGAGGGCTATTACAAATTCATCGACCGGATGAAGGATTCGATCCGCCGCCGCGGTGAGAACATCTCCTCGTTCGAGGTCGAGCGGGTGATCATGTCGCATCCCGCGGTCGAGATCGCGGCGGTGTTTCCGGTGCCGTCCGATCTCGCCGAAGACGAGGTGATGACCACGGTGGTGGTGAAGGACGGCGCCACGCTCGACGGCGCCGAACTGATCAGGTTCTGCGAGGGCCGGCTGTCGTATTTCGCGATCCCGCGCTTCGTGGACTTCGTCTCAGAACTGCCGCGCACCGAAAGCGGAAAGGTGCAGAAATTCAAGCTGCGTGAACAGGGCCGATCCCCGGTGACGTGGGATCGCGAGGCGGCAGGGATCAAGTTGAAGCGGTGAACTCGATCATGTTGCAAATGTCCCCGCTGTCATTGCCGGGCTTGACCCGACAATCTATCGCTCCGAACAACGTTTATTTTTTCTCGATGGATGCGCGGGTCAAGCCCGCGCATGACGGATGAACTAGTCATGGCCATATCCTGGTTCTGCCAATGGGACGCTGGCGCCGGAACGAAGGACGGCGCCAAGCCCGTCCTCGACGAACACGACCACCAGGGTCTGGTCGCGCTGATCCGCGGTGTTCCTCGTCTGATCGAAGGACACATCATGACGCCCGTCGCGGCGCATGATCCGCATTATGCGGCCGATCTACACGCATCTCCGGCGTTGATCCTGCAACTCGAATTCGCCGAGATCGCCGATCTCGAACAGGCGCTGCGGCCGCACGGTTATCTGCAGGCGCTGGCGCATGACGATCTGCTGCCGAGCCTGCACGGCACGGTCGCCAGCCATCACGCGATGCTGACGCGCCGCTATCCGGTGGCGGAGCCTCCTGACGGAGCATCGCGCGAACTCCTGAGCTACATGGTCGAATATGCGGGTCCGGCGAAGGATGAGAATGCGTGGCATCTTTTCTATGTCACCGGGCATCCGCCGCTGCTGGCAAAATTTCCCGGTATCCGCAAGATCGAGATCTACACGCCGGCCACCGTCATCTCCGCATTGCCGTTCGGGGTGCGGCGAAGCATGCAACGAAACAAGACCGCGTGGGACAACGCCGAAGCGATGAATGCGGCCATGGCGAGCCCGGTGCGCGCAGCATTGCGCAAGGACTTTCACAACTTTCCCGAATTCGAAGGCGCCGCGGCGCATTATCCGTTCCGCACCGTGTCGGTCCGCGGCGAGCGTTACAGGGCGTGATTAACCTTAAGGCTTTGTGGCGCTGATGGCTGCAATACAAAATGAACATCTGCGGGCTCAAATGGGTACACTGCAAGAATAAGAAGAGCAGGCGCGAACAGAGTGGAGAGGGCGCACCGCTGATGCGGGCGCCCTTGAGTTGGAGTTGAGGATGTCTGGCAGTCCGTTGCGTCACCGGATCGGGCAGCGTGAGCCGATCGGGTTATTCTGGATGACGCTTGGCTCATCCACCGTCCTGGAACTTGCGGCGCAGGCGAAGCCGGATGCGGTCGTGATCGATGCCCAGCACGGGCTATGGGACCGCGCATCCCTCGAGCAATCGGTTGGCGTGGTGGCGAGCACGGCACCGGTGCTGGTGCGGGTCGCGGAGAATTCGCCGCTCGCCATCGGCCAGGCGCTCGATGCCGGCGCCGAAGGCGTGATCGTGCCGCTGATTGAGACCGACGAAGAGGCCGCGGCCGCGGTCGCAGCGGCGCGGTTTCCGCCCGAGGGCACGCGATCGGGCGGTGGCGTGCGCCCGCTGAGCCGCAATTTCGGACAATATTATCTCGACTCGATCCGCCGCACCGTGGTCGGCGTCATGATCGAAACCGTGCGCGGCGTGCGCAATGCCGCGGCTATCGCCAATACGCCTGGCGTCGACTTCGTGCTGATCGGGACCGGCGACCTCGCAATCTCGCTCGGCGGCTTCCCGCATGTCGATGCCCGGCACGGCGAGGCTTGCGCCACCGTGCTGCAGGCCTGCAAGACAGCCGGCGTCGCCTGCGGCATCTTCACCCTCAATGTCGATGCCGCGATGGCGCGCCGCAAGGATGGCTATCCGATCGTGGTCGTGGCCAACGATATCGATATCGTGGCGGGCGGCTTCACACGCGCCATGAACACCTTCACCGGCAAGGGCGCGCCGTCAGGATCCATTGCCAAGGACTCGACCGCGCCGGTAGGCTATCTGGCCCGGAACGACGAGCAAAACGAAGAGGATGACAACGTGTCCGACCTCCTGTTGAAATTCGCCTCTTTCATCGCCGATGGCAGCATCCGCGTGGTCGACCTGACCCAGACGCTGAAGCCGTCGACCCCGGTGATCCAGCTGCCGCCGCCCTTCGCGCCGTCCGATCCATTCCGGATTTCGGAAATCTCGCGCTACGACGATCGCGGTCCGGGCTGGTACTGGAACAACATCGCCTGCGGCGAGCATACCGGCACGCATTTCGATGCGCCGGCGCATTGGGTGACGGGACAGCACTATCCCGACGGCTATACCGACACGGTGAACGTGCAGCGCTTCATTGCGCCGGCCGTGGTGATCGATTGCAGCAAGGAATCCGCGGCCGACGAGAAATTCCTGGTCGAGCCGTCGCATCTTGAGGCCTGGGAAGCCAAGCACGGCCGCATCCCCGACGGCGCCTGGGTGCTGATGCGCACTGACTGGTCGAAGCGCGAGGGCGATCCGGCGAAATTCCTCAACATGAAGGAAGACGGCCCGCACGTACCGGGGCCGTCCGCCGCCGCGGTGCGCTTCCTCGTGCAGCAGCGCAACGTCAATGGCTGGGGCGTGGAAGCGGTCGGTACCGACGCCGGCCAGGCATTCGCCTTCGAGCCGGCATTCCCGGCGCATCACCTGATGCACGGCGCCAACAAGTTCGGGCTGGCGAGCCTGTGCAATCTCGACAAGCTTCCGCCAACCGGCGCGATCCTGATCACCGCGCCGCTGAAGATCGAGAAGGGATCGGGAAGCCCGCTACGGGTGCTGGCGCTGGTGCCAGCGTAGCATCACAGCAGCGACACACTCCGTTCATTCCCGCGCAAGCGGGAATCCAGTGTTTCGCGGCTCTGGGTCCCCGCTTTCGCGGGGACGCGGCTGAACTATTTCACTTCAATCCCGGCCTTGCTGACGACATCGCGCCAGACCGCGGTTTCCCGCGCGATGCGATCGTTCAGGCTGGC
The DNA here is from genome assembly GCA_964641065.1 of uncultured Hyphomicrobiales bacterium. Lineage (GTDB taxonomy): Bacteria > Pseudomonadota > Alphaproteobacteria > Rhizobiales > Xanthobacteraceae > Pseudorhodoplanes. The sequence continues at coordinate 30,513 of CAZXJZ010000002.1, forward strand.
CGCGCCGTCCGCCGCGACCTCGACACCGGCTGCGTTCAGCTTGGCGCGGACATCCGGAGCGCCGAGCGATTCGACGATCGCCTTTTCCAGCTCGGCCCGGATCGGAGCCGGTACCGTCTTCGCGGTGAGAATTGCGAACCAGGCCGGTGCATCGAAGCCGGGATAACCCATCTCCGCGATCGTTGGGACATCCGGCAGCAGCGACGAACGCTCGGCTGTGGTGACCGCCAGCGCCCGCAGATTGCCGGACTGAATCTGGGGCAGGGCAGACGGCAGGTTGTCGAACATGAGTTGAACGCGGCCACCGAGCAGATCCTGCACTGCGGGTGCCGAGCCCTTGTAGGGCACATGCCGATAGTCGATGCCGGCGCGCTGCGCGAATTGTTCGGCGATCAGGTGGCCATTGGATCCGACGCCCTGTGACGCGTAAATCAACTCACCCGGCTTCTGCTTGGCAAGTGCGACCAGTTCCTTGAGGTCCTTCGCGGGCACCGAAGGGTTGACCACCAGCACATTGCTTACCTGACCGGTTCGCGTGATCGGCGCCAGATCGCGCGCGACGTCATAGCTCAGCGACTTGTAGAAGATCGGATTGAGGGTCAGCGCGCTGGAGGCGACCGCCAGCAACGTATGCCCGTCCGGGTCGGCGCGCACGACCTGATTGACGCCGATGGTGCCGTTGGCGCCGGGCCTGTTTTCGATGACGACGCTCTGGCCGAACCGCTCCGACAGCTTCTGCGCCAGAATGCGCGCGATGATGTCGCTGGTGCCGCCGGCCTGATAGGGCGACACGATGGTCACGGGCCGGGAGGGGAAGGTTTGTGCTTGTGCGCCCGCCACCAGAGACAGCGTGGCAAGGCCGATAACGAGTCCGCGGATCATCGCGATATGCTCCTGGTCAATGGTCCGCCGGTGCGGCACCGGTCTTGATCTCGATCAGCACGTTTCGGTATTGCCAGTCGCTGATGTTGAGCAATTCATGCGGAATCCCTGGCTCGCGCCACAAGACGCCGCCGACGGTCTCCTGTGTTTCCTTCTCGCGGCCGTCCTCGAAATACATGATGTTCTTGCCTTCGGTCATCGGCACGATGACGTAAGGGAGATCGTGCTTGTGCCAGGCCTGCCGTTCGCCGGGATCGAGCTTCACGCTCCAGATCCGCACGTATTCGTTCTCGAACAGGATCTTGTCGCCGAGCGGTCCAAGCTTGTCGCCGCGTGGTGAGGGACCTCTCATGATGTCGTCTCCTTGATAAGCCGCTCGGGATTGTCGCAGAATATCCGCTTGCGTCGCCCCGGCTCGAGCGCGGCCATCTGCCGATGCGGCTCGATCACGCCCATGGGGAACGGCCAGTCCGAGCCGAACATGACCTGCGTTTCCCCGAACACCCGTTCGGCAAGCGTAAGCGCGTCGGGATCGTGGACGATGCAGTCGACGCAGACATTGCGGAATGTCATGCGCGGCGCCGCCGCCTTGGTATCGATGCCGGGACGCGCGGTGTCGAAACCCCGCTCGAAGCGACCGGCCAGCATCGGCAGCACGCCACCGCCATGGGCGAAGCAGAATCGGATGTCCGGATAACGCTCGAACACGCCGCCGAAAGTCAGATGCCCGATGGCGACAGCAGTCTCGTACGGGTTGCCGAGCAGGTTCGACAGATAGAACGCCGTGAGCCGGCCGTCGGCGCATTCGCCGGGATGGAAGAAGACGAAGGCCTTCGCCTGGTTCAGTGCCCGCCAGAGCGGCTCATAGGCTTTGTCGGACAGCACCTGTTCGCCATGGCCGCCGGACGGTGCGCCGAAGCGGCGATGGCCGCGCGCGATCCAGTCGCGTGCGGTGTCAGTGGCGATCTCGGGATCCTGCAGCGGCAGATGCGGCAGCGGCGACAGCTTGCCGGGATAGTCATCCGAAATTCGCTGCAAGCCGCGATTGGCGTAGCGAACCCAGTGGCGGGCGTCGTCGCCGCGCAGATGCGCGCGATATAGTGGCGGCGGGATCGAGATCCAGGCCTGCGCGATCGCGTTCTGCTCCATCCACGCGACCAATGCCGATGGATCGAACAGAGGCTTCATACCCACGGCGTGGCCGTCGACGGTGAGCGTCTTCGTGCCGGCGTTCCAGCTGACGCCCTCGACCGAGTCGATATCATCCGGATAGACCGGCGCCAGATGCGCATGCACGTCCAGCGCAATGGGTTCGCTCATGCGTCGGCCTTTGCTTTTGCTGCGGCGGGCGCTTCGCTTCGCGTGATCTTGCGGTAGATGTCCTCGACCAGGCCCTCGCGCATCGGCGCGATCGCGGCGATATGATCGTCGGGCCGCACCAGCATCACCGTGTCGGTTTCGCAACCGGCGCGCTGCCGGAACTTGTCGCCGACATCGAACAGCGAACGTTCACGCAGTCCGGAATCGATCGGCGCATCGCGGCGCGACACGATCAGATGTTTGAGGCCCGGACCGTCGGCGGGAAGGACCGGGCGCCGCCGCACGTCGGTGAAATACAGCGCAACGAACGAGTCATCGACCAGATCGTGGAGCCGCACCGGGCGCCCGAAGCCATCATGCAGCGTCACGTCGGGAATGCGTTCGCCGACGCGGAGCGGCCCCGGTTCGGTGCGCACCATCGACCAGTCGCCGGACTGGTCCACGTCAAGCCGCACCCCAAGCATCGTCCGGGTCAGCGCATTGGCGAAGGCGCCGCCCGACATGGCGCGCACGGCGTCGTTCTGCCCGAGCATGTATTTGCGTGCGGCTTCCGCCATCTCGCCGGAACCATGCGCGGCGACCGGACGCTGCTCGCGGGCATAGCTTTCCAGCAGCGATGGATCGGCGAGGCCGCGTGCCACCCAGGCCAGCCGCCAGGGCAGGCTGATGGCGTCGAGAATGCCGGTGTTCAATCCCAGCGCCCACATCGGGGTGATCAGATGCGCGGCATCGCCCATCAAGAAGACGCGGCCGCGCTGCCATTCGGTCGCGATCCGATGATGGATCCGGTAGACGATGGTGTTGAGGATCTCCATGTCCTGGACCGGACCGATGAAGCGCAGGATCTTCTCGCGCATCTCCTCGCGCGACGGCTCTGGCTGGCTGGCCGGAAACGGAAACAGGAAGCGCCAGCAATGCGGCTGGCGCACCAGGATCATCCATTCGGTCGGGTCGGCGAAATAGGCCAGATAGGGATAGTCGCGCGGGTTCTGCACATCGAGGTCGACTTTAACGTCGACCAGGATGGTGAGCACGTCGAGCGACTCGCCCTCGACCGGAATGCCGAGTTCGCCGCGGATGAAGCTGCGGCCGCCGTCGCAGGCCAGAAGATACGAGCCTTCGACATCGCGCGGGCCGTCCGGCGTGTCGAAGCTCGCGACCACGCCGTCGTCGGATGTGCGGAAGCCGGTGAGCTTGTGCTGCAGATGCACCTGTCCGGGATACTGCTCGTCGAGAGCCCGATGCAGGATCGGCTCGAGATGGTGCTGCGGCATGTTGATGACGAAGGGATAGCGCGTTTCGTCGGCCAAAAGGTCGGCGCGGACCGAGGGGCGGGCGGTACCGGTCGCCCGCTCGACGTCGCCGATCTCGTCGACACGCAGCGCCTTGGCCAGCACCCGGTCGGCGACGCCATAGCGGCGAAACGCCTCCAGCGTGCGGGTCAGCACCGTGCCGGCCTTGGTGTCGCTGGAGAGGCCGGCGTCTTCCTCGAAAAGCTGGAATGGCAGGCCGTAAAAGCCCAAGCCCAGCGCCGTGGTCAGCCCGACCGGGCCGCCGCCAACGACCAGCACCGGCTTCATGTTCGCAAGCGGCTTCGGTGTCTTCACTGATCCTCCGCGGAATAGGCGAAGTCGCGCGACAGCACGGAGGCCGTCATCGACGCGGCATCGGACAACAGGAACATCAACGGGCCGACGGCATCCTGCGGCGTGCCGACACCGGTCGAGTTCTTCCAGCGTTCGTGGTCGGCGCCTTGATTGGCGGCGCGGTATTGCGGCGTATCGATCACGCCGGGCGCGATCAGGTTCACCTTGACGCGATGCTTCGCCACTTCCTTGGCCGCACTTTTCACGAACGCAATCAGCGCGCCCTTGGTCGCGGCATAGGCCGAGGCGTCCGGCCAGCCCTGATGCGCAAGCCCCGATGAGAAGGCGATAATGCTGCCGCGGCGGCGCGCGATCATACCGGTTATCGCGGCCTGATAGCACCAGACCACGCCGTCGAGATTGATGGCGAGCACCCGGCGCCATTCCTCCGGCGAGGTCTCGTGCACCGGGTTGCGCGGCTGGATGGCGGCGGCGCATACAAGTCCATCGATGCGGCCGAAGCTCTTCTCGATGTCCGCGAAGGTCGTCATCACCGCATCGCGGTCGGAGACATCGAGGCGGCGCGTTGCGATCAGCGCATTTGCCGCTTCCGCCTCGGCCATGGCATTGTCATCGACATCGCAGATCACCACGCGCCCGCCGGCACGCACCACGGCATCGGCCAGCGCGCGGCCGATGCCGTTGGCGCCGCCGGTGATGACGACCACGTCTCCGTCCGCTTCGAACCGCGCTTTCATCGGTCAGCCGTTCGGCAGGACGGCGATGGCGTTGATCTCGATCAGATAGTCGGGCGAGGTAAATTTGTTGACCTCGACCATGGTGGAGGCGGGCGCGATCCCGGTGAAATACTCGCGCCGCACTTTATGGATGGTGTCGAAATGCTCCATGTTGCGGACATAGACATCGACGCGGACGATGTCGTCCAGCGTACCGCCGGCTTCCTCGACCGCCGCCTTCACATTCTCGCAAACCTGCCGTGTCTGTTCCTCGACATTGCCGAGCCCCGCGATCGAGCCATCCGGACGCCGTGCCGTCATGCCCGAGATGAAGACGAAGGTGCCTTTCGCGGCAATCGCTGTCGCGTGCGAGAAATGCCCGTTCGGCTGGCGGAGCTTGCCTGAGGTGATCTGTTTCTTCATTGTGCGGCCTCTTCAGATTGCGTGATCGATATCGATTCCGGCGCGCCGGCCGGACTCGATGAGAGCGTTCAGGGTCTGCCGGCTGAGCGTGCAGCGGCCGGCATTGGATTCCCGCGTGTCATGGACGAGTTCGCCCGGCGCATAGACCCGCACGACGCCCGGCGCGCGTTTTGATGCGCTGACCCGTTGCGCCTGTTCGTGCACCCGTTGCGGGAACGCAGCGCCATCCGGAAACACGCCAAGGTCGATGGCAATGAATGTCTGGCTGCAGCGATAAGGCTCGGCGGCATCGCCGTAGAGCGGGCGGACATCCGAGCCGATGGCGCCGCCCGACAGGCCGCCGCACAGGAGGTCGATGATGAAAGCCAGTCCGAACCCCTTGGGGCCGGCGGCGGGCGCCAGCATGCCCTTGATCGCTTCATTTGGATCGGTGGTCGGCTGACCGTCCGCGGCCATCGCCCAGTCCGGGGGAATGCTCTGGCCTGCGGCAGCCGCGAGCCTGATCTTGCCCATGGCGGTCGCGCTCATCGCCATGTCGACCTCGACCGGAAAATCGCCTGCGCTGGGCAGCGCGATGGCGATCGGATTGTTACCGGTGATGGCTTCGGCGCCGCCCGGCGCCGGCATCAGCGGACGGGTGTTCGACATCACGATGCCGATGCAATTCTGCTCCGCGATCAAGCGCGCATAGCGGCCGGCGGTGCCGAAATGGAAGGCGTTTCGCACTGCGACGATCGCCATGCCGGCGTTCTTCGCCCGCGCGGTGGCCAGTTTGACCGCCTGATGCGCCGTGAGTTGGCCAAGCGCGTTATCGGCATCGACGACGATGGCGGTGCGGATATCGCTGACCACGTTGCCCTGGCTGCGCTTCGACACCGAGCCCTTGAGGATGCGCTCGACATACATCGGCATCAGCATCACGCCGTGCGAGCTGACGCCCTCGAGGTCGGCGCGGACGAGGTCATCGGCGACCACATCCGCATCGGCCGGCGCGATTCCAAGCGCCACGAAAATGCGCGCGACGGTCTGGGCGAGACGTTTGGCGTCGACCAGGACGCGATCGGGCAGGGCGCTTGCGGCAGCATTGGACATCAGCGCGCGTCCTCGTCGTTGGTGTACCAGGACGGCCGGATCGGATAATGCGGCCCGTCATAGACCTCCACCACGACGGTGTCCTCATGCGCGATCGCCGGGCCGTGCACGTTGCCCTTGGGGTTCCAGTAAAAACTGCCCGCGGTCAGCGTCACGCCGGTGCTGGTGTATTCGTATTTTCCTTCCAGGCAGAACATGAACTGGTTGGAGGCATGGCTGTGCGGCGCGGGGATGCCCGCGCCTTTCTCGAAGCGGATCAGCGCGATCGAGGCGCCGGTTTCCTCGTTGCGCCACAGCATCTTTTCCGACACGCCCTTCAGCGATTTCTCGCGCCAGGGCAGATCGTTGGCCTGCAGCAGCACTTCATCGAGGCTCGGCATGGCGCCTTCGCCAAGCTTGGGTATCCCGGAATAGGCGGACATGTTCGACGCTCCCTGACGTTTCGTCCCATTATTTCAGCGGCAGCGGGCCGTGCCCGCTGGATGCTTCCTGCGCACGCATCAGCCGGGTGCGCAGACTTTCGATGTGAGTGCGCACGGCTTCGGCTGCGGCATCCCCGTCGCCGCGTGCGATCGCGTCGGCAATGGCGGTGTGCTGCTTGATGGTCGCCTTGTCGTCCAGCGTCTGCCACAGATGCAGATACCAGTAGCGGATCGAGCGCTCATGCAGCGTCCGTGCAAAATCGCTCAGCACGGGATTCTCCGCGAGCTCCGCGAACTTGCGGTGGAAGTCGCGGTCGGCGCCGATGAAGCTATCGAGCTCCGACATCTTGCCGTTGGTCGCGCCGGCGCGCGCCAGCGTTTTCAGTTCATCGACGTCTTTTGACGTCGCCCGCTGCGCCGCGTTGCGTGCCAGCTCCGCCTCGACGGTGGCGCGCGAGTCCAGGATCTTGAGGATTTCGGAAATGCTGCCGGGCTGAACGATCACGCCCTTGCGCGGCATGACCTCGACCAGGCCTTCATGCTGCAGCCTCTGCAAGGCTTGGTGGATCGGCGTCCGCCCCATATCGAGCAGCGCGCAGAGCGCGCCTTCGTTCAGATACTGGCCGGGCAGGAAATAGAGCTTCAGGATCTTTTCCTTGATCGCCTCGAACGCCATGTCGGCAAGCGAGGACTTGCGCGGCGCGCGCGATGCGATCTTGCGCGGGGCCGCGCGGACCTTCTTGGTCGTGCCTTTTGCCGCAACCCGCTTCTTTGCGGCCTTTCTTGTCACAGCTTTTTTGGCCATGGCTCAATGCCTTTGCGGCGCCGGCGGCAACCAGGGCGCCGCCAGCCGCTCCGCCAGTTCGACCAGCAGATACACGAACATGCCGAGGAAGGAGAGCGCGAACAGCGCCGCAAAAGCGAGCGGGGAATCGAGCTGCGACGTCGCGCTGAGAAGGAGGAAGCCGAGGCCTTCGCTGGAGCCGACGAATTCGCCGATCACCGCGCCGATGACGGCAAGCGTGATCGCGACCTTGGCACCGGTGAAGATGAAGGGCAGGGCGGCCGGGAGCTGGACCTTGAGGAAAACCTGCATCGGTGACGCCCGCAGCGACCGCGCCAGTTCCAGCAATTCCCGCGGCGTCGACCGCAGGCCGGCGACGGTGTCGACGATGATGGGGAAGAACGCGACCAGCCAGACGATCGCCAGCTTGGACTCCATCCCGGTGCCGAGCCAGACCAGGATGATCGGCGCCAGCGCCACCTTCGGCACCGATTGCAGGCCGATCAGCAGCGGATAGAACATCAGGTTCATCGCGCGTGAATTGGCGACCGCGACAGCCATCGGGATGCCGACCACCAGCGCGAGGATGAAACCGTAGAGCGTCTCCTTCAGCGTGACCCAGCCTTCCGACACGATCAGGTCGAAGCGCGCAATGAAGGCGTGCAGCACCTTGTCCGGTGTCGGCAGCACCACGGTCGGCAGGTTTGCATAGACGCAGACGAACGTCCAAAGCGCGATCAGCAGCAATGTGCCGGCGAGCGGATAACCGATTTGCGTTGCGATCCGGCGGTTCATCAGGCAGCGCTCTCGACCGGCGGGATAACGCCCAGCGCAATGCTGGCGAGGCGTTCGGCCTGCGTAAAGGCGGGTGTGAACCGGATCTGCTGGTTGCGCGGATAAGGCAGGTCGATCGGGATTTCGGTTGCGACGCGGGCCGGGCGGCGGCTGAAGACAATCACCTTATCGGCGAGATAGATTGCTTCCGAGATCGAGTGGGTGACGAAGACCACTGAGGCGCCGGTTTCCTTGCGGATGCGCAGCAGCAGATCGTTCATTTCGAGCCGCGTCAGTTCGTCGAGGGCGCCGAACGGCTCGTCCATCAGCAGCAGCTTCGGCTGATGGATCAGCGCGCGGCACAGCGCCACGCGCTGTTGCATGCCGCCGGACAATTGATGCGGCCGCGCCTGCATGAAGCCGGAGAGGCCGACGACATCGAGGAGATGCGTGGCGCGCTCGCGCGCGGCGAGGTCGTTGCGCTTGAGGATTTCCATGGTGAACAGCACGTTGTCCAGCACCGAGCGCCACGGCATCAGGCTGGGCTGCTGAAACACGAAGCCGTAATCGCCGAGCGGTTCGGTTACCTCCCGGCCGCCGATCATCACCGAGCCTGAGGTTTTCTGGATCAGGCCTGCCATGATGCGGAGCAGGGTGGTCTTACCGCAGCCGCTGGGGCCGAGCAGGGCGACCAGTTGTCCCTCCTCGAATTCGAAGCTTGCATCGTCGAGCGCAACCACAGGTTCTGTCGAGCCCGAGGCCAGCTCGCTGGCGGCGAACACTTTCCTCACATTCCTGATCGTGCCGAAGGCCATGTCGCTGTGAACGCCCTTGATGCTGAAAATTGCGGCTGTGCGGCCCGGTTCTTGCTTTTCGACGAGGGCTTTGGCGCTCCGCCATCGCCCCGCACCGCGTGCCGCTAAAGGGCGCTTGTGCATATCTGGTGAAATATCTTATGATATTTGAAGTGTCAATTTGGTCCGCCCGCGGCGCGTCCGGATCGTGAGGGGAGAGTCGCAATGCCAATGCTGAAGAAACTGATCGGAGCTGCCGTCGCAGCCTGTCTTGCGCTGCCGGTCGCGGCGCAGGCGCAAACCACGGACGTGAAATTCATTCTCGACTTCATCAGCCTCGGCCGCCACGCACCGTGGTATGTCGCGCTCGGCAAAGGCTATTTCAAAGACGAGGGGCTGAACGTCACCATCCTGCCGTCGAAGGGCACGGCCGACGCGATCCGTACGGTGGTGACCGGCGGGGCAGAAATCGGCTTCATCGACGTGCCGAGCCTGGTCGCCGCGGGCGGCGCCGGTGCGCCGATCCGGATCGTCGCCGCGAACTACCAGAAGCCGCCATACTGCATCTTCAGCCTCAATCCCGGCGCCAATATCGACGACGCCAAGAAGCTTCAGGGCATCGAGCTCGGTTCAAGCTCGGCGTCGTTCCTGCCGAAAATCTGGCAGGCGGTGATGGAGATGAACGGCGTCGATTCCAAGACCATGAAGATCGTCAATATCGATGCGCCGGCTCGCGTGCCGATGCTGGCCGCCCGCAAGGTGCCGTCCATCGACCTGTTCATCATGAGCGAACCGGCGATCAAGCGCGCGGTGCCGGACGCCAAGCCGGTCTGCCTGTTTGCGGGCGATCTCGGGCTCGAGATTTACGCCAATTCGATCGGCGTGCATGAGGACTACCTGAAGAAGAACCCGGAGGTGGTGAAGAAATTCGTGCGCGCGGCGCTGCGCGGCTGGAAGGATACCTTCGACAATCCGCAGGAAGCCGCGAAGATCCAGCTGCAATATGTGAAGGCGCTGGACCCGCAGATCGTGGTCGAGGAGATCGAGATCCTGAAGCGCGTCGCGATCACGCCCGAGGTGCAGAAGAACGGTCTCGGCTACATCACACTCGACCGGATGAAGAAGACGGTAGATTTCATCAACAAGAATATCGAGGTGCCGGGCGAGAAGCTGACGGCGGAGCAGATCTTCGCGCCGGGCTTCCTGCCGGAGAAGCCGGTATTGCCGTAAGTGCCTACGGCCCCCGCGTAAGCGGGGGCCGATACTCCAGAGCGGCGGTTAGGGGTCCCCGCTTCCGCGGGGACGACCGCTCAGAACGGCACCACCAGTCCGTCCATGGGCGCGTCGCAATTGACGAGGTCGACGCGCTTGAAGGCGATACGGATATCGCCACCGGTCTGAACCAGCGTGTGCCGGTAGGTGCCGGCGAAGATGCGCTGCTCCTCGCGGCGATATTCCACGATCATAAATTTGGAGCGGACTTCGGTGGAGTTACCGTCGCCGCCTTCGATCGTGACGTTGGTCACGATGCGGCTCGTGCGCGAGCGCGGCTCCTGCGAATAGATGCGCGGCGAGGAGAGGCGGCGGACCCGCGTCTCCAGCAGGCGGCGGTCGTCATACATCAGCGAGATGGTATCGAGCGCGCTCTTCTGATCGGGTTCGCTCGGCACCCAGTAATGCGCTTCGGCCGTAAACAGCGCCAGCCATTCGTCGTAGCGCGCCTCGTCGAGCAGGCGCGCCTCGTGAAGCAGGAAATCCTCGGCATCGGCGCGGGACAGGCCGCTTGCGGTCTTGCGGGCGGTTGCGGTCATGCGCTGGCCTTCATCTCGTTCGCACTGGCCGTTTCGCCCAGCATATAGCCGCGCCAGGCGTCGAACATGTTGCGGATATAGACTTCACTGGTCGAGTTCTTGCCCTTCAGGCCGCCATGCTCGTCGCGCGCGTCGCTGGTATAGCCGCGGCCGATCTCGATCCATTCGGCGCCTTCGCTCGCAAGCCCGATGCCGACGCGGTTGTAGATTTCCAGATCGTCGGTCAGCACCAGCGAGCCTGTGCCGTTGACGATATTGGCGAAGGCGACGGTGTTGCGGAACATCTGCTCCGGCGCACCCTTGAGCTTGAAGTTGTAGGTGCAGACCAGCGTACGGTTGACCGCAAGCGGGTGGATCACCCGTAGTTGCTGGAACGAACTCATGAAGGACAGATTCGGATAGAGGTTGGAATTCCAGCGCCGGACTTCGAGGATGCGCTTGACCTCGTCCTTGCCCTTCTTCGCTTCTAGGATCGCGATGTATTCGCGAAACAGCGGGTCTTCCATCGACGCGATCAGCTTCTTGTCGTCGTGATAGTCGCCCAGATAGGAATGTCCGTTCGGGTAGGTCCAGATGCCGACCTGGTTCTCCCAGAACGAGTAGGGCGCGCCGTTCTGGCGCATCTGGCGGATGGCGATCTCGCCGGTGCCGTCGGAATAGACCTCGTCGCTCTGCTGCTGCGCGGCGTCGATCGAGGACCTGTGCGTGAACCACGGATGCGCGGCGTCGCACAGGTTTTCCAGATAGAGCTTCCAGTTGGCGTTATAGACATGGCGGAACACGCCGCCGGCCATCTCGATCTCGCCGTCCGGCGCGCGGTCGACCATGTCGTCGATCGAGGTCGCCATATAGCCGAGATGTTCTTTCAGGCTTTTGCCTTCCGCCGCCTGGCTGATGAAGATGAAGCCGCGATAGCTCTCCACCCGGGGCACCTGCGTCATCGCGGTGCGCGGGCTCTTGGTGTCGAAATCCTGCGGATAGCCGTGATTGAGCGGCACCGCCTTCAGCCGGCCGTCGAGGTGATAGGTCCAGCCGTGATAGACACACTGGAATTCCTTGGCGTGGCCGCAATCCGACGCCACCACCATCGCGCCGCGATGTGCACATTGATTGTGCAGCACCCGCAGATGGCCGCTCTCGTCGCGGGTCACCACCATGGCCTTGCGGCCGACCTGGGTCAGGAAATAGTCGCCGGGATTGCGCACCTGGCTTTCATGGCCGACATAAAGCCATGCATGCCCGAAGATGCGCTCCATCTCGAGCTTGAAAATCTCCGGATCGGTGTAGAGTTTGCGGTGAACGCGCGCGGGCTGTACCGCTGAGGCGAGGTCGTTCGGTGTCGGCACGATAGAGCCTCCGGACGTTTGGAATTGGAATTGGGCTAAACGATACTGCGGAGTATCGTTTGCGGCAAGCAGGGAATCGACCCATCGTGACACTCGTGCTGGATAAATCCGCGGGCCCGGGCCGAGGCGGTCTCTCGGACAAGAAGCGCGAGGCGATCCTGAAGGGCGCCAAAGCGGTCTTTCTCAAGCACGGCTTCGGCGACGCGAACATGGATGAGGTCGCGGCGGTTGCCGGCGTGTCGAAGATGACGGTGTACCGGCATTTTGGCAGCAAGGAAGACCTGTTCGCCGGCGTCATCACCGAATCCTGCCAGCAACTGGTCAGCGGCGAGATCGAGGAGGTTTTCGCCCTGCCGGTGCGGGATGCGCTGCGGGCTTATGCGCGCAAGATGACGGATATCTTCTTCGCGCGAGACACCGCGGAACTGCATCGCATCGTCATCGCCGAGTGCCGCCGTTTTCCGAAGCTCGGCCGCTTGTTCTACGAGACCGGACCGCAGGCCTGTATCGACCCGCTGGAGGCATTTTTCGTCCGGCACAGGAACGATCGGTCGTTGAAGGTGAGCGATCCGCATCGCGCGGCCGAGGAGTTTCTGGAATTGCTGCGCGGCTATTCGCACCTAAAGATGCTGCTCGCCATCGACAAGGGGCCGAGCGCGCGCGACATCGAGGCGCGGATCGAAGCGGCGCTGCGGCACGTGATGGTGTAAAGCCGGTCTCGTGTCCCGGGCGCGGCGCATCACGTAGTGGTGCGCCGCAGAACCGGGACCCACATGCAGAAGCGCGCTTGGTCCCGGCTCAGCGGCGCATCATTCCGCTACGCTCCATGCTGCACCGCGTCCGGGACACGAGACCAACTTCGCGGGGATGACGCGTCAGATCCCGCCCGCCGCGCGCTTCGGCATGTAGTGCAGCACGCGCATTTCGGCCAGGATCACCAGCAGATAGGCGACGCCGCCGACCAGCGTGAGCATGATGATGGTGACGAACACCATAGCGGTGTTGCCCTGTCCCTCGCCGAAGGAGAGCAGGTAGCCCAGCCCCGAATTGCCGCCGACCAGCTCGCCGACCACGACGCCGATCACCGCCAGCGTCGAACCGATGCGGAGGCCCGCGAACAGCGGCGGCAGCGAGGCCGGAAACTCGATCTTCCAGAAAATCTGCGAGCGCGTCGCCTTGAACGAACGCGCAAGATTGATCAGGTCGGGATCGACGCCGCGCACGGCCGTCAGGACATTGACCATCACCGGAAAGAACACGATCAGGATCGCGACCAGGATCTTCGGATAGATCGTGAACCCCATCCACAGGATGAACAGCGGCGCGAACGCGATCTTGGGTGCGATCTGCAGGGCGAGAATATAGGGCGAGAGCGCGAATTCCGCGGTCGGCGACATGCCGAGCAGATAGCCCATCAATGCGCCGAGCAGGCTGCCGAGGATGAAACCGACCAGCACCTCGAACGCGGTGATGCCGGTGTGATAGGGCAGCGCTGCGACGCCCCACATCCGCAGAAATTCATTCCAGGTCGCCGACATCGGCGGCACGATATAGGGCGGGATATTCAGTAATCCCGGCCCCCATTCCCAGGCGACGAGAAAGACGATCAGCATCGCCACGCTCGCGATGGTGCCGCGGCGGACGAGGGCGGAGCGGTCGGCGTCCATCAGGCCGGCTCCTTCTGCGCATCTTCCTGCGCGGCGTGTTCGCCGATATCGAGCTTGTCCATCAGTCGCGCGACATAGCCCGCAACCTTCGGATCGCGCCGCCGTTTCAGCGGATGATCGCGTTCGGGGATATCAATGACGATCTCGTCGATGATGCGGCCGGGGCGCTTGCTCATGACCAGCACGCGATCCGACAGGATCACGGCTTCGAGCAGATCGTGGGTGATGAGCAGCGCCGTCTTTCTGGCTTTCATCAGCGTTTGCGCCAGGTCGTGCTGCAGCATGATGCGGGTCTGCGCATCGACGGCGGAAAACGGTTCGTCCAGCAGCAGCACCGAAGGATCGACCGCGAGCGTGCGGGCGAGGGCGGCGCGCTGGCGCATGCCGCCGGACAACTGGTGCGGGTAGCGTTCGGCGAATTCGCCGAGCTTGAAGGCCTGAAGGAGTTCGCGCGCCTTCCTGCGGCTCTCCGTGCCATCGAGGTTGCGGATTTCGGTGCCCAGCATCACGTTCTGCTCGATGGTGCGCCACGGCAGCAGCAAGTCTTTCTGCAGCATGAAGGCGACGTGATCGTTGGGCCCCTCGACCCGTTCGCCGTCCACATAGGCTTCGCCAAGGCTCGGCGAATAGAGCCCTGACCCGATATTGAGCAATGTGCTCTTGCCGCAGCCACTCGGGCCGATCAGCGATACGACCTCACCGTCGGCCACCGAGAAGTCGACATCCTCGATGGCGGTGAAAGTGGCGCCTTTTGCGCCCGCAAAGCGCATCGTAACCTTGCGATATTCGAGCCGCTTCATGCGGGGACTTTCGGCTGGCGGATTGACGGCATGGGTGACACCGGGAGCAAACTTCGGACCAATTGTTGGGCTGTGGGCAGCATAGCGCACAACGAGACTGTCGAGTATAGTAAGACTTATCCGAGGGTGTCACGCCCGCGGGAATGGGGCACAACGACACAAGCACCACCGTGAGGGATATTCAGTTCATGACCGCTTCCAGATCATCCGCCATCACCCGAAGGCTGGCCATCGCCGCTTTGGCTGCAGCCCTCGGTACCGGGTTCGCCGCGCCCCAGGCGCTGGCGCAGGAAAAGGTGACCTATCTGTTTCCCGCGCCGCCGATCCTTCCGGCTTTCGCTCCGCTGCAGCTTGCCAAGGGCAAGGGCTATTTCAAGGATGCCGGACTTGACGTCGACTTTCAGGTCGCGCGCGGCGGCGTCGAAGTGGCGAAGATGGTCGGCGCCGGCAATGCGCCGATCGGCGGTATCGTCGGTGACGGCCCGATCATGGTGCGCGCCAATGGCGTGCCGGTGAAGATCGTCGCCCTGTTCGGCGGCAAGGGCTTCATGCAGACGGTGGTGCGCGAGGATGCCGGCATCGAGAAGCCGGCCGACCTGAAGGGCAAGACGCTGACCGTGCTGTCTTTTCAGGACACCACCTTCTATGCGCTGATTGGTCTGCTCGCGAGTGCGGGCCTGACTCAGAACGACGTGAATGTGCAGCAGGCCGGCCCGACCGGCGTGTGGGAATCGGTCGCCACCGGCAAGTCGCAAGGCATGGCCGGCGTTCCTGACTGGCTGGCGCTGGTTCAGGCCACTGGGACCAAGGTGAAGGTGATTCCGACCGATCAGTATTTCCCGCACCTCGCGCAGGGCATCGCGGTCTCGGACGAGATGATCAAGAAGAACCCGGAGATGATCCAGAAATTCGTGACCGCGGCGATGCGCGGCATGAAGGACGTGATGGACAACCCCGACCAGGCGGCGGCCGACTTCGTGAAGTTCGTGCCGACCTGGCAGGGCAAGGAAGACGTCGTCAAGAACGCGCTCAACTATTACGCCAAGCACGTTTATGTCGATCAGAAGAAGCTTGGCGAAATCAATCCGGAACGGCTGGCGAAGCTGCAGGACTTCTATCTGGAGAAAGGCTTCATCCAGAAGAAGACCCCGGTTGAGGAACTCTATAGCAACCAGTTCATCAAGTAACCCGCCCGTTTGATTTGCGTCATGGCCGGCCGCGCATAACCGTTCTTCGAATGGCTATGCGCCAGTCCGGCGGCGGAGGCACCTGCACGTGGTAACCAAACGACACGCCGAGATCGTGGGCGGCGGCTTTTCCGGACTGGCCGCCGCAGGCGCGCTGGCGCAACGCGGCTGGAGCGTGCGGCTGCACGAGCGCTCGCCCGAACTCCGGCCGTCAGGCGCCGGTATCTACATCTACGAGAACGGCCTGCGCGTACTCGAAAAGCTTGGCGCCTACGATGAGGCGGTCAAGGGTGCGCCGTTCGCGCATACCCGCGAGATGCGCGACGAGAACAACACGGTGCTCTCGGTGCATCGCTGGGACCCGTCGAAGCGGGTGTTCTCGGTGGTGCGCCAGCGCGTGATCAATGCGATGGCCGATGCCGCGCGCAGGAACGGCGTCGAGATCGTGCTGGGCTCCGAAGCGGTCGCGGCAACGCCGGACGGCGAACTGATCATGGCCGACGGGACGCGCCACAAGGCCGACCTCATCGTGGCCGGCGACGGCGTGAATTCGAAAATCCGTGACTCGCTGAACCTGGTCGCGAAACGCAAGGGATTGCCGGACGGCGCTATCCGTGTGCTGATTCCGAAAACAGCGGAAGAAATGGCGTCCGGCGACGGCGGCACCACGATCGAGAACTGGTCGGGCAGCCGGCGCATTCTCTATACGCCGGTGAGCGAGACCGAGGTCTATATCGCGCTCACCATGCTGCATTCCGACGAGATCGGAAAGCGGACGCCGATCGACAAGGCGGACTGGAAGCGCGCCTTCCCCCACTGGGCGGACCTGATCGACCGGATCACCGACGATGCCCGCTACGACCGCTTCGAATATATCCGTCTCAAGTCGTGGTCGTCCGGCCGCGTCGCCGTGCTGGGCGATGCCGCGCATGCGCTGCCGCCAAATATCGGGCAGGGCGCGGGCTGTTCGATGATGAACGGATTGTCGCTCGCTTATTATCTCGACCGCGAGAAAGACATGGCGACGGCGTTGAAGGTATGGGAAGCGAACGAACGGCCGCTGACCGAGCATACCCAGCGTATCTCGGTGTTTCTCGGACTGCCGACCACCTGGCCGACGCCGCTCCGCCGCGCGTTCCTGACGCTGGCCGGCAAATCGAAGTGGCTGATCGCGCAGCGGACCAAGACGGCACGGCACGTGCCGACGGGGACCTAAGACATGCGCTGACTGCGCGGCTGCTGCGCCCGATAAGTGCGAGCGTTTTTCTCGTATGGCTCTAAAAATGAGCCCCGGATTTGCCAACAAAGAGCAAAACCACGCGTCGGGAGGCCAAGGCTGACATGCAATCAAGCGTGAAGGTGTTCGAGTATTTTCCAGACAATTATTCCTGGAACATGGCCGTCCTGATGACGGTTCAGGTCGGCGGGGAGATGTCGGAAATCGAGGAGGCCTGCCGGCCGCTTCGCGATGATGCGCCCAAGGGAGCGTCGTCCAAGGAGCGACAGGTTCAGTGGTTCGAATCCTGGTGCAAGCTTGCCGATCGGGTTCGCGGACTGGCGGACCGGGATCGCGCCAACGGCCATAGCCGGAGCGCGGCGCGGAAATATCACCGCGCGTGCCTGTATTACATGGCGGCTGAACGCCAGATGAGTCATCGCGATCCACGCAAGATGCAAAGCTACGATGCGATGCTGGATGCGTTCCGGCTCAGCATGGAGTTGTCGGGCAATCCGGTCGAGTTCGTGGATGTGCCATACGAAAAGACAGTGCTGCCGTCGCTCTACGTCGCACCGCCGACGTCCGAGCCCGGCGCCTGCATGATCGTATTCGACGGATTCGATGTCTCGAAAGAATGGGCGTTTCTCTCAGACCTGACAACGGAACTGAGCGCGCGCAATATTGGCTGCCTGCATGTAGATCATCCTGGCTGCGGCGCGGCGCTGAGAAAGCTGAAACTGTCGGCGATCGCGGATATCGAGCGTGCCGCCACCGCGTGCGTCGACTGGCTCTCGGAACGCCCCGAGATCGATCCGAAGCGGATCGGGATCATCGCGCCCAGCCTCGGCGGCTATTATGCTTTTCGCTCGGCCGCATTCGAGCCCCGTCTCGCCTGCGCGGTGGCGCATGGCGCACGCTGGGACAATGACGGGTCGCATGGTCGCATTCTCCGGAACCCGGGTGCGGCGCGCTCGATCGCCGATTGGCTCGATCATGCGATGTGGTATTACGGCACGAGCACGGAGCAGGAGACGGCAAAGGCGATCGCCGCGATGTCCCTCGAGGGCGGCGTTGCAGAACGCATCCGGTGCCCGGTGCTGGTCGCTCATGGCGGGAACGATCGTCAGGTGCCGCTCGAGCAGGCAACCACGATGGTGGAGCGCGCCATCAACAGCCCGCGACGCGATCTCAAGGTTTTCGATGCAACTGAAGGTGGCATCGAACATTGCGGCGTCGACAACATGTCGATCCAGATCGATTATATGGCTGACTGGATTGCGGAGGTTCTTGCTCCCGCCCGGTAGGCTTTTCGACCAACGCAAAAACGCCAACAAAAAAATAAGCAGCCAGGAGGAAAGTTATGAAGGCCTTGAGTGCAGCATTGTTGCTTCTGGCGGGTGCCGCCGTCACCACGCCGGCACTGGCACAGAGCGACTATCCCAAATCCACGATCCGCTTCATCAATGCGTCCAGCGCCGGTGGCATCAGCGATATTTTCGCGCGCGCGGTGGCCGACGAACTCAGCAAGCGCCTGAAGCAGCCGGTCATCATCGAGAATCGCCCGGGCGGCGGCTTCAATATCGCGTCGCGCGCCTGTGCCGATGCTGATCCGGACGGCTATACTTTCTGCGTACTGCCCGGCGAGGCAGTTATTTTCAATCCGTATCTGTTCAAGAACCTGCCATACGATCCCGACAAAAGCATCGAACCGGTCATGACCCTGTTCTTCATGCCGCAGGTGCTTGCGATCACCGCCGATCTGAACGTCAAATCGGTCGACGACCTGGTCAAGCTCTCGAAAGCGAAGCCCGGCACGATGAGTTATGCCTCGCCCGGCGTCGCGCATGCCGCGTTCGTCGAAACTTTCGTCAAGAAGCAGAAGGGCGGCGATGTCGTGAAGGTTCCGTTTCGCGGCGGCGGGGATGCGGTCAACGGCATGCTGACCGGCGCGACCCCGCTTGCGTTCATTGGCTTCGGAAACCTGCAGGCGCTGCTGGAAGCCAACAAGGTGACCGCCCTGGTTATCGACGGCGATAAGCGGCTTCCCAGCTTGCCGAACGTGCCGACGGCAGCGGAACTTGGTTACAGCGGATATCTGGGGAGGCCGTTCTTCGCACTGTTTGCTCCAGCAGCAACGCCGCAGCCGATCGTCGACAGAATGCGAAGCGAGATTGCCACGATCATATCGGATCCGGCTTTCGCAAAACGTAATGTTGTCGATCGCGGATTGGCTTCCACAGCCGGCACAGCCGCTGAGTTACGCGACCTGATCGTGACCGGCCGCAAGTCCGCCGAGAAGGTGGTTTCCGAAGCCGGCCTGAAAGCGAACTAGGGCGGAGGCCCGGCGGCTCCGGCATGGTTCCGGAGCCGCGCCGCTCAACTTTGACGTAGCTACTTGGCCGGCTGCATCTCGGCGGCGTCGGCCTTCTTCGCGGTGTAGGTCGGCGTGCCGACCCAGCCGTGCTTCGAGATGTCGAACACGACGCCGTCGTGGTCCTTGAACTTCTTCTCGAAATTGCCGTGCTTGGCATCGCCGAAGTCGAAGAAGAACGATCCGCCTGCCTTCGCGATGTCGGCTTCTGCCGCCTGAAGGTCGGCGACCTGGAAGCCGCAATGATTGGCGCCGGGCTTATACTTGTCCTCGGGCATACCGGGCCGGATCAGCGCCATATTGGTGGTGCCGTCGGTCAGATAGATCGCCGAGCCCATCGGCTGGTGGTCGTATCCGAGATGCTTCAGCCCGAATACCGCCTGATAGAAGGCGGCCTCTTTCTCGAGGTCGCGCACGAACAGGGCCATGTGCATGATACGGCCCTTGAGGTTGGCCTGCGGCACCAGCGT
Organism: uncultured Hyphomicrobiales bacterium; assembly: GCA_964641065.1. GTDB lineage: Bacteria > Pseudomonadota > Alphaproteobacteria > Rhizobiales > Xanthobacteraceae > Pseudorhodoplanes. Next base: position 50,198 of record CAZXJZ010000002.1, read on the forward strand.
CTCGTCGAGGAAAGCGTGCGCCGGATCGGCCTTGATCTTGCGCCCGTCGGTGCCGACCCAGCCGTTTTCCGAAATATCGAAGATGACGCCTTCGGGATCCTTGAACTTGCGCTCGAAATTGCCTTTGCGCTCGTCGCCGAGGTCGAAGAAGAACGTGCCGCCGTGTTTCTCGATCAGCGCCTGCGTCTCCTTCATGCTTTCGACCTGGAAGCCGAAATGGTTGGCCCCGATCTGGCCTTCCGGCTTGTCGCCGAAATCGTGACCCCTGCTGCCCGTGAAGTTGAGCAGCGCGAGATTGATGCGGCCGTCGCCCATATAGACCGCCGAGCCGATCGGCAGGTCTTCGCGGCCGTGCCGCTTCAGACCGAAAACGTCGCCATAGAACTTCGCCGCCTTGTCGAGGTCGCCGACACAAACCGCAAAATGACGCAGACGGGCCATGATATGCCTCCGCAACTGATCCGATGCATTCGATTGAATGCATTATAGGCCTGAACCGGAGCGGTTGAAATAGCGCCGATCGGGCGTGCCGGATTTGATGCTGCGCAATGTTTGCGCGCAGGTTGGTCAGATCGCGACCGGCCGGGTTTGCTGCTCGATCAGGCGGACCAGCGAGAGTGCCGTCAGTTCCGACGATTTCGGATTGGTGGCGAGCGGGTTGTTTTCCAGCGTGATGGTCATCCGCCCGAACCCGCCCTCCGCCGTGATGGTATGCCCGTTCAGGTGCACGGCCGGATCGGCGACCAGTTCGACGCGGGTGCGATCGAGCCCGATCCCGGCCAGGGACGTGACGACCGTTGCGTTGGCGTTCTGCGGGTACTGGCCCGCCGCGTCGCGCGCGGTGCCCTCGAAGAATACGGCGCGCTTAGTCAGAGCCGAAAGATCGAGCAGCTTTTCCGCCGGCGTGCCCTTCCAGGCGACCGGCGGCTTGACGATCTGGTGGGTCACCGCGTCGAGCCCAAGTACGGCCGCGCCCGCCAGCGAATCGATGCCGCCGATGGCGCCGGAGGGAATGAGGATGCGGCTGCCCTGCTTTTCCGCGAGGTCGGCGAGGCGCGGCAACAGCGCATCGTCGCAGAAGGCCGAGGTGGAGGCGATGATCATCGCGGGCGACGCGGCCAGCGCGGCCGGTGCCCATGCATCGATCGCGGCGCGTCCTGCGGCTTCGATCACGAGGTCGGGTTTCAGCGCCGCCAGGTCGGTCGGGGCGGCGAGGAACGGCACGCCGGCCGGGATGCGCGCGCGTTCGGCCGGGTCGTCTTTGGTGGCAACCGCCACGAGGTCCACGGGCGCCTTGCGTGCCTTCAGCAGATCGGCGACGCGTGAATTGATCGCGCCGAACCCGATGAAAATCACACGCAACCGTCCGTTCATGATCACTCCGCTGCCTGGTTCAGTTCGCCCGGCGGTGTCATGCGTTGCAGGATCGTGTCAATACGATCCTGCCAGGCTTTCCACGGCGCCTCGCGATAATTGTGGTTGCGCACCACGAAGGATGCGCCCGGAAAGAATTTCTCGTATTGCAGATGGCGCCCGCCGAGTTCGGACCCGACGATGTCCCAGGCGAGGCGGAACAGCTTCATGCGCTCGAGCGCGCTCATATGCGGCGTCTGCCAATAGGTGCGGAACTGCTCGCCGAGCTCTGCGTCCTCCAGCACCGCGCCGTCCGCCGGCATTTGCAGCATGCCGCCGCCGCAGAGTTCACGCAGCGTATCGATGACGGCGGAGTAATTCTCCACGCCCCAGTTCAGCCCGGCATACATCATGCGGCGGTTGAAGGTGACGTAACCCTTCACCGGCCATTCCTCGCAGGCCTCGATCTGGCCGGCGACGATGGCTTCGAGCAGCGATTCCAGCGCGGCCAGGCGGCCGAGATTTTCGCGCACCGCAGGCACCTCCGATGCGCCATTGGCCTGTGCGATCCGGCTGCACAGGCCGACCAGGAACTGCATCTTCACCATCAGCCGCACATTGGAATGGTGATTGCCGTAGGAATGCGCGGCGGTCTCGATATAGAGGCCACGTGACAAGGCGGGGTCGTTGTGCACGAACACCCGCTCCCATGGCACCTTGACGTTGTCGAACATCACCATGGCGTCGGCTTCGTCGAAGCGGTAGCTCAGCGGCGCTTCGAACTCAGATTGCGCTGCCGGCGCAAACGGCTTGCGCGACCATAGCGATACCCCCTTGGCGTTACAGGGAACCGCAAATGTGATCGATTCCGCTTTCGCTTCCGGCGACAGCGGCAGGATGTTGCCGATCCAGATTTCGTCGGCGACGGCCGAGCCGGTCGCCAGCATCTTCATGCCGGAGATGATGACGCCGTCGTCCTTCTCCGCGACCACCCGGCAGGCCGGATTCGGTAGATTCTTCTTCTGGAAGAAATCGGGATCGCGCGCGGCCTGCGGCGACACGATCGCGTGCGCAGCGAAGATGTCGTTGTCGCGCATGAATTTGTAATAGTTGCGGACATTGTCGGCATATTGCCCGAACAGCTCGGGCTTCAGGTTCATGCCGGTGACGAAGCTCGCGATATAATCCGGCGAGCGGCCGAGCAGGCCGAAGTTCGGTTCGGCCAGGATGCGATGGGCGTTGGAACGCTGTGCGAGCTGCGCCTTCGTCTTCGCCTTCATGTAATAGATCGAGTGGCGGTCGCCGTCCTCCTCATAGGTGAGGGCGTCGCGTTGCGCCGGGTCGCACTTCAGGTCGTAGAAGTCGGCGAAGGCGCGCGCGAGATTGCGGAACGCAGGGTGCGTGGTGACGTCGTCGACGCGTTCGCGCCCGATATAGACGGTGCGGCCGTCGCGCAGGCCTTCCAGATAGTCCTTGCCGGATTTGAGCATGATATGCGGCTCCCGATGGCGGTTTGCCCCATCAGAGCCCCGGAACCGGCGGACTGCTAGCCGAAAGCCGCATGACTTGTCCGGATTCCGCAGGCATGATCCCCCAGACATCCTGGGACGATCGAGACCATGGCCTACGACATTCCGCATCTGCGCGAGCTCGACGCTTTGCTCCCGGCGACGCGCACAACGCGGCCGGATATCGCCCGCTCGCATCTCGCCGCGATCTTCGCCGATCACGATTTGCGGCTCTCTGCGGGGCGTGTCGATTTCAGTCACCGCCAGGCCCGGCTGTGCGACACTTCGCTCGGCATGCTGCGGTATGGCACCGAAGTCGAGGTCGTGGCGCCGGCGCTGGATTTCTACGTGGCGCAACTCACGCTCGACGGCGAGATTGGATTCCGTACCGGCCGGTTCGAGATCGCGCTGAAGCCCGGCACCCTGTTCGTGATGAATCCGGGCTTGCGCTATCGCAAGACCTGGAGCCGCGATGCACATCAGCTCATGATCAAGATCCCGCGGCAGCGGCTCGCCGCGCATGCCGCGCGACCGATCCTGTTCGCGCCGGTTCCGCTTCACATGGATGAGGCGGACGGCTTCGTCGGCCTGATCGCGCATCTGTGCCGCGATCTTGCCAATCCGCGCGGTCTTTCGGGACATGCGGGCCTGCGGCGCGAACTGGAAGATTTGCTGCTCTCGGCGCTGGTCGCGATACAACCCGCCGAAGCGGACGATGTGCCGGTCTATTTGCGGCGCGCCGAAGCGCATATCCACGCCAATGCGGGGCGCAGCGTCGGCATGGGCGAGCTTGTTGCGGTATCGGGCGTCAGCGAGCGCACGCTGCAGCAGGCCTTCCGGCGCCATCGCGCCTGCACGCCGCTGGAGCTTTCGCGCGATCTCCGCCTCGATGCGGCGCGGGCGGCGCTGCGCGCGGGGGAGGGCGTGACCGAGACTGCGCTTGCGTTCGGCTTCAACCATTTCGGCCGCTTCGCGCAGGCCTATGCGGCACGGTTCCGGGAAAAGCCCTCCGAGACGGTGAAGCGCGCGAGGCATTAGTCAGACTCGTGTCCCGGATGCGGCGCAGCATGAGCGAAGCGAAATGGTGCGCTGCTGATCCGGGACCCAAGATGTTCTCGTGCAAGGCGATGGGTCGTCCCGGTTCTGCAGCGCACCACTGCGTGCTGCGCTGCGCCCGGGATACGAGATCGAGTTACCCCTTGGCCGGCCGGCCCGGATTGATGTGGCCGCACTTCTTGCAGTGCTGGTTTTCCGGATCGCCGTAATAGGCTTCGAACACCGGAGGCATGTCGCGCTCGAGCAGTTCGATCACCACGGTCTTCTCGAACAGCACGTTGTTGCAATTTTCGCAGTACCAGCGATGGGTGTCGGTCATCCCGTTCTTGCGGATGCGCTCGACGATCAGGCCGACCGTATCGGGGCCGCGCATCGGCGCGTGTGGGGTATTCGCCGGCAGGAGATAGATCGAGCCTTCCGGCAGCACCACGTCGTGCGGCTTGCCCTCATGCTGGATGCGAACCTTCACCGTGCCCTTGAGCTGAAAGAAGAATTCCTCGGTCTGGTTGATGTGATAGTCGGTGCGCGCGTTCGGCCCGCCGACGACCGTGACCATGAAGTCGTCCTCGCGGAAGATGGTCTTGGCGCCGAGCGGCGGCTTCAGCTTGTCGGGATTTTCCGCGATCCACTTCATCAGGTTGAACGCGGTGGGGCCAGACGATTGCTCGGTGGCTTGGACGGTTGCGGCTTGTGCCATGGGGTGGCTCCTTCAGGCGGCTTTGTCGGGTGAACCAGGGATGTGATCCGACGGATCCCATCCGGTCTTGTCGGCGAGGTCGAATTGCGCGGCCCAGTCGAGTGTGTGCTGATCGAGATCGGTATGCAGCGTGTCGTTGAAGCGGTTCTGCCAGCCGAACAGCGCGATCACTGCGGTCATCTCGACAATCTGCGGTGTCGAATAATGTTGCTTCACGCGCGCGAAAATCTCGTCGGTCACCGCATTGGGCACCACCGACGCGCCCCGCGCGTAGTCGAACGCGGCACGCTCGGCATCGGTGAAAAGCGGCGAGGTCTCGTAATCCCAGATCGCGTTCAGCTTGTCGTCTGAGATGCCCCAGCGCGCGGCGCTGGAAATGTTGTGCGCCTGACAGAACTGGCAGCCGGCGGTGCGGCTGGAGATATACGCGATCAGGAAGCGGAAGCCGCGGTCGAGCGTGCCCTCGTCGCGGATCACGGCCTTGGACAGATCCATCAGCGCCTTGAGGATCGGCGGCCGGTGCGCGAGCTGCATATAGCTGTTCGGGATATAGCCGTTCGACCTCTCGATGACGTCGAACCGCTCCTTGAACTCTTCCGGCAGAGCATTGCGGTCGGCGAGTTCGATGCGGGCCATATAAGGTCTCCGGAGTTCCGCAAAGGCGAAAGAGCGCTATCTCACCGCCATCCCATTCATTCTGCAAGCCGACAAAATGTTATGGATTGATATGGCGAGCCTATAAGTTTCTATCGCGACACGACCTTGGCGATCGCAGCGCGAGTCTGCTGCCGCAGGGTCCGCGCGAAACTCTCCGCGGCCGGTGAGAGCGACCGGCCGTCCGGCTGGATCAGGAAAATATTGCGGCTGACCTGCGGATCGACCATCGGGCGCGACACAACATCGCGGCTGCGGGCGAACGACCAGGCATAGGCCGGCAGCACGGTGACGCCGAGGCCGGCCTCGGCCAGCATCACCGCGGTGGTCATCTGCGAGACCTCGTAGAGCGGCTTGCCGGCCTCAAGACCCGCCTGCGCCAGGGTTCGCTCCGTCAGTGCCCGGATGGAGGAATCGCGCGTCAGCATGATCAATTTCTGGTCATGCAGGTCCGCCCATTTCAGCCGCCGCTTTTTTGCGAGCGCCGAGCACGGCGCACAGAACAGCGCCAGCGCATCCTGCGCCAGCACCTCGCGGCGAATGCCGTCGGCCCGCTCATCGAAGGTGCCGATGGCAAGGTCGGCGTCGCCGGCCCGCAGCCGGTCGAGGATCTGGTCGTTGCGGGCATCGACCAGCCCGACATCGATGCCCGGGAACGCCGCGTTGAAGTCCGCAATCGCGGCCGGCACGATCATGGCAGCGAGCAGCGGCGGCGCGGCGATTACGATACGGCCGCGCTTCTTGTCGGACAGGTCGCGGGCATCGCGCACGGCGCGGTCGAGATCGGCGAGCAGTTTGTCCGCCGATTGCAGGAATTCGCGGCCGGCCGCGGTCAGTTCGACTCTACGGGTCGTGCGGTCGAACAGGCGCAAATTCAATTCGCGCTCCAGTTCGCGGATCGAGAGCGAAAGCGCGGGCTGCGCCACCTTCAACCGCTCGGCGGCGCGGGTGAAGGAGCCGAATTCGGCGACGGTCTTGAACGCCTGGATCTGGCGGAGCGTGATATTCATAACCCAATCATATCAATAGATATGATAATGTCATCTTGCTCAATGAATGGGCTGGGCCGACACTATTCTGCGCACGCCCCCGGACACGGCAGGATCCGTTCAAACGCCATGGATGGTACGCGAGACCAGGTCTTACGGACACAATGGACCGGCCGGCCGCTGCGCCGGTTCGAGGATGCCGCGCTCGTCACCGGCAAGGGCCAGTTCGTCGACGATTTTCGCTTGCCGGAAACGCTGTTTCTGGAGTTTGCCCGCAGCAACCATCCCCGCGGGCGAATCGTCAGCCTGGATATTGCGGACGCCGAGAACATGCCGGGCGTTGTTGCGGTGTTGACGGCGCCCGAACCGGGCACGCTGGGCCATGCCGCGGTCAATCGCGTGCTGCCGGACCTTCGCATTTTGCCCTTTCCGGTGCTGCCGGTGGCGGAGATCAACGCCGTCGGCCAGCCGATCGCCGCGGTGGTGGCGACCCGCGCTTCGATCGCGGTGGATGCGGCGGAGGCCATCCAGGCCGAGATCGAGCCGCTGCCGCTCTGGGCCGATGAAGAGCCGATCTATCGCCATGACTGGAAGGCAGGGGATGTCGAGGCGGCGTTTGCCTCGGCTGCGCATGTCGTGCGTGTCGTGGTCGAACACGAACGTCTGGCGCCGGTTGCGCTCGAACCGCGCGCGGCGATGGCCTTCTGGGACGAAGGCGCGCAGATGCTCAATGTCTGGCTCTCCACCCAGACCCCGCATCGTGCGCGCACCGATCTCGCTGCGATCCTGAACCTGTCGGAGAAAAAAATCCGCGTGGTCGCTCCCGATGTCGGCGGCGCTTTCGGCGGCAAGGCTTCGATCTATCCCGAGGATGTGCTGGTCGCGCTTGCTTCGCTGCAGCTGAAGCGGCCGGTGAAATGGCGCGGCTCGCGCACCGAGGATTTTCTCGCTGCTTCGCAGGGCCGCGGTGCGACCATTGCAGGCGACCTTGCGCTGGATTCGAACGGCAAGTTTTTGGGTCTGCGCGCCAGGCTCGATTATCCGCTCGGGCACTGGCTGCCCTACAGTGCGGCCGTGCCGGGCAAGAACGCGGCGCGTTGTCTGCCAGGGCCGTATGTCTGCGCGAATGTCGACATTGTCCTCGAGGGGCGTGCCGAGAACACCGCGGCGGTCGGCATCTATCGCGGCGCCGGGCGTCCCGAAGCGGCGATGCTGATGGAGCGGCTTGCCGACAAGGCCGCACTCGCACTCGGCCTCGATCCCGCAGAGATCCGCCGCCGCAATCTCATTCCGGCCGACGCCTTTCCCTACCGCATGGCGACAGAATCGGTTCTGGATTCCGGCGATTATCCGCAACTGCTGGAGATGGCGAAACAGAAGGCCGGTTACGAGGATGCCTTGCGCGAGCGCGACAGGCGTCGCGTTGACGGTGAGGTCTGCGGGGTCGGCATCGCGGTTTACACCGAGCCATGCGGGCATGGCTGGGAAAGCGCGGAGGTCCGGCTCGATCCGGACGGAAGCATCATTGCGGCCACCGGATCGAGCGCGCAGGGGCAGGGGCGCGTGACCGCCTATGCGCAGATCGTCGCCGATGTGCTGCGCACGCGTCCGGAACGGATCACGGTCGCGCATGGCGACACCGCAAGCTGCCCGGCCGGGATCGGTGCGCTGGCCAGCCGCTCCACGCCGATCGGCGGCTCTGCCCTTCTGCAGGCGGCCGAGCGGTTCCGCGAGAAGGCACGGTCATGCGCCGCGCGGCTGTTGCAGGCCGATCCTGATCATCTCGCGCTGACCGAAAGTGGATTCGAGACCGCGATTCCGGTGCGCCGCGCGCTGACCTGGCGCGATCTCGCCCGGATCGCGCAGGCCGATGCGGAGATTGCCGCCGAGTTCGGCAAGGGCCTTCGAACCCATTATGTGCATGAGGCCGAAGGCGAGGCCTGGTCGAGTGGTTGCGTGATCGCGCAGGTCTCGATCGACCGCGATACCGGGACGCTGGGTGTCGACCGTATCGTCTGGATCGACGACGCCGGCACCATCGTCAATCCCATGCTGGCGCAAGGCCAGATGATCGGCGGACTCGCCCAGGGTCTGGGTGAGGCGATGCTGGAGCGGATCGTCTATGACGAGGACGGTCAGCTCGTGACTGCAAGCTTCATGGATTATGCTATACCACGCGCCGGACACATGCCCGAGCTTGTGCTCGGCAAGATCGAGACGCCCAGCCCGTTCAACCCGCTGGGCGCCAAGGGCATCGGCGAAGCCGGCTGCGTCGGCGTGCCGGCCGCGATCGTGAATGCAGCGGTGGACGCGCTGGCGCCCTTCGGGGTGACGCATCTCGACATGCCACTGACCGGTGAAAAGCTCTGGTCGGCGATGAAACACGGAATGACGGAAAAAGGAACGAAGCGATGAAATACGGCAGAAACGATGCGAAGGCCTATTCCCGCGAACATATGAAGGGCGTGTGGGCCGCGGGTCTGACGCCGTTCACGCAGGACTACAAGATCGACGAGAAGGGCATGGCGTCCAATCTCGCGCATTGGCACAACGACCTCGGCATCGACGGCGTGTTCATCGCCGGCAAGCAGGGCGAGTTCTTCTCGATGTCGGTGCCGGAGCGCAAGCGCACCTTTGAGATCGCGGTCGATGCGGCCAAGAAACATGGCTTCCAGACCATCATGTCCTGTTCCGACCAGAACATCGACGTCGTGATCGACCTCGCCAAGCATGCCGAAGCGGTCGGCGCCGATTACATCGTGGTGCACGCACCGGTCCTGCATTTCCTCAAGTCGCAGGACGAGACGCTTTACGAATATTACAAATACATCAGCGAGCAGACCAATATCGGCATCGCCATGTGGAGCCACCCGGATTCGGGCTACCTGATGAGCCCGGAGCTGTGCGCGCGCATCGCCGAATTGCCGACCATCGTCGCGATCAAGTACTCGGTCCCGCGCGAGATGTACGCCAAGCTGACCAGGCTTGCCGGCGACAAGATCCTGGTTTCAACGGCCTCCGAAGAGGAGTGGCTCGACAATATCCTGGAGCTCAACTGGCGGCTCTATCTCTGCTCCAATCCTCCCTATCTGTACCAGACCGCGGTCGACAAGCGCATGCGCGAATACACCGATCTGGCCTTCAAGGGCGATGCCGCCGGCGCGCGCAAGGTCCGCGACAGCCTCAACCCGGTACGCGAAGCGTTCAAGAAGTCGCGTCCGCCGGAGAAGGGCCATGCGCACGCAAAATATTGGCAGTCGCTGCTCGGTCAGGCGGCAGGCCCGGTGCGCCGTCCGATGCTGGAACTCACCGATGCCGAGAAGGCCAAAATCCGTGCCGCGCTCGACGGCTGTGGCTTGAAACTTGCAAACAATTCCGGTGCGTTGAAGTCCTCCGCTGCGTAGGGCCCGATACGACCAAAGTCAAAGCCCGCGTGGCGAAGGAGAAGAATTAGCAATGATGCGTTTTGTGTGTGTGGCGTTACTGGCGGTGCTTGGTCTGACACCGGCTGCGGCGCAGCAGCCTCTAAAGATCGGCTTCATTACGACTCTGTCCGGTCCTGGCGGCTATCTCGGCCAGGATATCCGCGATGCGTTTCAGCTTGCGATCGATGCGGAAGGCGGGAAGCTCGGTGGCGTGCCGGTCCAGCTCGTCATTGAGGACGACGGCCTTAAGCCCGGACAGGCCAAGCAGACCGCCGAGCGGATGATGAAGACCGACGGCATCAAGCTGTTCACCGGCGTGGTGTTCTCCAATGTCGCCGGCGCGATCGTGCCGGACATCGTCGACAATGGCGGAATCTTCGTCAGCGCCAATGCCGGCCCGTCGAATCTGGCGGGCAAGGAATGCCACAAGAATTACTTCGTGATGTCGTGGCTCACCGACACCATGCAGGGCAGCGCCGGCCAGAACGCGAACTCGCTCGGCTTCAAGCGCGCTTTCGTGCTGGCGCCGAACTATGTCGCCGGCAAGGACGCGATCGAAGGCTTCAAGCGCTTCTTCAAGGGTCAGGTGATCGGGGAGGTCTATACGCGTCTCGATCAGACCGATTACGCGGCCGAGATGGCGCAGATCCGCGCCGCAAAGCCGGACGTCGTGTTCCATTTCCATCCGGGCGCGCTCGGCATTGCCTTCATGCGGCAGTATCAGCAGGCGGGCCTGCTCGGCACGATTCCGATGGTGCTGGCCGAGCCGTCGATGGACCACACCTTGCTCAAGACCGTCGGTGAAGCCGCACTCGCCACCGATGTGTCGGGCGCCTGGAATGCCGATTTCGACAACCCGGTGAACAAGGCCTTCGTGGAGGCGTTCACGAAGAAATACGGCCGCACGCCGACGATGTATGCGGCGCAGGGTTACGACACCGCGATTGCGATCGGCGCTGCGCTCAAGGCGATCGACGGCAAGATCGACAATGTCGACGGTTTTCGTGCGGCAATGTTGAAGGCGGACTACAAGCTCACGCGCGGCGCCTTCAAGTTCGGCAAGAACCAGCATCCGGTGCAGGACTGGTACGCAATGAAGGTCGAGAAGGATCCGTCCGGGGCAATCGTGCTGAAGACGCGCGAGAAGATCCTGACGGATTACGGTGATCCCTACGCGGCGGATTGCAAACTGTGACGGTGGTTGCCGGCACCGTGCGGCTGGTCGGTCCCGATTGCCTGCAACTCGGGACCGCCACCATCCATCGGCTGGCGGACATCGAGCGGATCGGGTGGCCGGTCACGGCGGTTTTTCGCGACCTGACCGGCGATGCATTGCATGAAGCGGCGGCGTCTTATCCAGGCGCCGTCGATGCGGCGGCAGGGACGCTGGCGCTGACCTTCAATTCCTACATCGTCCAGACCCCAGACCATCTGATTCTGATCGACGCCGGCGTCGGCAACGGCAAGGAGCGGCCGGATCGTCCCGCATGGCACCGCCGCGACGGTGACTTCCTCCAGCGGCTGGGGGCGCTCGGCTACAAGCCCGCAGATTTCGACATCGTCATCAACACGCATCTGCACGCCGATCATGTCGGCTGGAACACGATCGGCGGCGGCACCGACTGGCGGCCGACATTTCCCAATGCCCGTTACGTGGTGCCGGAGCGCGAGCTGTCGCACTGGCGGTCGCGTTTTGCCGAGGATGCGCACACGCTGCATGGCGCATACGCGGATAGCGTGCAACCGATCATCGATGCCGGCCAGTACGACCCGGTCGAGCTGCCCGCGGAAATCCTGCCCGGCCTCTGGCTCGAGCCGGCGCCCGGCCACACCGGCGGAATGGCGACGGTTCGGCTGGTCGGCGATGGCGGACAGCTGGTTTTTCTGGCAGATGTGCTGCACAGTCCGATCCAGCTCGCGACGCCGGATCTGACATCCAATTTCTGCGTCGATCGGGCGCAGGCACGCGCCACGCGGCGCAGACTGCTTGACGCCTGCGCCGGGACAGAGACAATCGTGGCAACCTATCATTTTCCGCCACCGGTGTTCGGGCAGATTGTGAAATCGGGGACGGGCTACAGGCTCCATCCCGTGACATGAAACCGGACCGTGGATTTTTTGACGGATGAGTGACAACAGGAGGGTACAGTGAGATTAGCCAAGCTTGGCGCCGGAGTGGCGTTGTCGGCATTGCTTGCGACCGGTGCAGTCGCGCAGCAGCCGGTGAAGATCGGATTTATCACGACGCTGTCGGGACCGGCTGGCTATATCGGAGCCGATGCCCGCGACGCTTTCAACCTTGCGGTCGAGATGGAAGGCGGCAAGCTCGGCGGCGTTCCGGTGCAGGTGATGGTGGAAGACGACGGTTTGAAGCCCGGCCAGGGCAAGCAGATCGCCGATCGCATGATGAAGACGGACGGCATCAAGCTTTTCACCGGCATCATCTTCTCCAACGTGCTCGGTGCGACCGCGCCGGACGTCCTCGATGCCGGCGGCATCTATGTGAGCCCGAATGCGGGGCCCTCGAACTTCGCCGGCAAGGACTGCCACAAGAACTATTTCGTGGTGTCCTGGCAGAACGACACCCTGCACGAGAGCGCAGGCCAGAACGCGACCAACCTCGGCTACAAGAAGGCCTTCATCCTGGCGCCGAACTATCCGGCCGGAAAAGATGCGCTCGCGGGCTTCAAGCGCTATTTCAAGGGCGACATCGTCGGCGAGACTTACACGCGTCTCGACCAGACCGACTTCGCGCCGGAAATGGCGCAGATCCGCGCTGCCAAGCCGGACATGGTGTTCCACTTCCATCCGGGCGGCCTCGGCATCACCTTCGCGCGCCAGTATCAGCAGGCGGGTCTGCTCGGCACGATCCCCCTGGTTGTGGCGGCTCCTTCGGTTGACGTGAATATCGTGAAGGCACTGGGCGACGCCGCAGTCGGCACCAATGGCACCACGCATTGGAACGCGGATTTCGACAATCCGGCCAACAAGAAGTTCATGGACGCCTGGGCTAAGAAATATCCCGGCCGTCTGCCGACCTTCTATGCCAGCCAGGCGTACGACACGGCGCTTGCGATGGGAGCTGCGCTGAAGGCGGTCAACGGCGATCTGAAGGACACCGAGAAATTCCGTCAGGCGATGCTGAAGGCGGATTTCGAAGCGGTCCGCGGCAAGTTCAAGTTCGGCCCGAACCAGCATCCGATCCAGGACTGGGTTGCGATCCGGGTGGAAAAAGGTCCGGACGGCGCTCCGGTGATCAAGACGGTCGGCAAGGTCTTCACCGACAAGGGCGACTTCTATTCCAAGGACTGCAAGCTGTAAGAAGCAAGCCGAAGACCGGGAGACATTGTCCTCCCGGTCTTTTCCGCGTTTGAGGTGATGACCGACATGATGTGTTGCCCGGTATGACGCTCGCGCTTGAGCAGATTCTGAACGGCGTTCAGTTCGGCATCATGCTGTTTTTGATGGCGGCGGGACTGACCCTCATCTTCGGCATCATGAACGTCATCAATCTCGCGCATGGCTCGCTCTATATGATCGGAGCCTACGGCGCGGCGCTGGTGGCGGCAAAGACCGGCTCCTTTCTTCTGGCCGTGCCGGCCGGGCTGCTGGCGGCCGCGGTCGCGGGCCTGCTGATCGAGTTCGTGGTCATCCGCAAGCTCTATGATCGCGATCATCTGCAACAGGTGCTGGCAACCTTCGGGCTGATCCTGTTCATCAACGAAGGCACCACGATGCTGTTCGGCCGCACGCCGCTGTTCGTTGGCATGCCGCCGTTCCTCTCCGGCTCGGTCGAAATCATTCCCGGCGTGCCGTACCCCACCTATCGCATCGCGATCATGGTGGTCGGCCTCCTGGTGGCGCTCGGGCTGTATCTCCTGGTCAACAAGACCCGCATCGGCATGCTGGTGCGTGCGGGATCGACCCACCGCGAAATGGTCCGCGCGCTCGGGGTCGACATCCGCCTTCTCTATACTGTCGTCTTTGGGCTCGGCGCGCTGCTCGCGGGGCTGGCCGGGCTGATGGCCGGCCCGTTGCTCGCGGTCCAGGTCGGGATGGGGGAGCAGATCCTCATCCTTACCTTCGTCGTGGTCGTGATCGGCGGGCTTGGCTCGATCCGCGGCGCCTTCTACGGCGCGCTGATCGTCGGCGTCACCGATACCCTGCTGCGCGCTTTTCTGCCGGGGATGCTCAAGACCGTGATGAACGCGTCGGAAGCCGACGCGCTCGGTGCCGGTCTCTCGTCCATGGGCATCTATCTCGTGATGGCGCTGGTGCTCCTGATCCGGCCGCAGGGGCTGTTCCATGCTCAAGGTTGACGAGAAATATGTGGGGCAGGCCGATGCGCCGCCGCACCGCAACTGGTGGCCGGTTGCTGGCACCATCGTCTTCATCCTGTGCGCCGCGGCCTTTCCGGCCGTCGCGAAGTCGATCGGCGATCCGTCGCTGATCGGCCTCGCCATCCGCATCACGATCTACGCGATCGCCGCTGCCAGTCTCAATCTGATCCTCGGCTATGGCGGCATGGTCAGCTTCGGACACGCCGCCTATTTCGGGGTCGGCGGGTATGTCGTCGGCATCCTTTATCACCATTATGTCGACGGCAACCCGTTCCTCGGCTTCATCCCCGGTACCAACCAGTTTCTGATCACCGTGATCGCGGCGGTCGCGATCAGCGGCCTGTGTGCCCTTGTGCTTGGCGCCCTCTCGTTGCGAACGAGCGGCGTGCCCTTCATCATGATCACGCTCGCCTTCGCGCAGATGCTGTTCTTTCTGTTCCTGTCGCTGAAGGCCTATGGCGGCGACGATGGGCTGATCGTGCGGCGCCGCAACGTTCTCTTCGACCTCAACATGGCCGACGACACGACCTTCTATTATCTGACGATATCGATTGCGGTGGTTTACTTTGTGGTCTTTGCGCGGCTGGTGCGCTCGCCGTTCGGAATGCTGCTCGGCGGCATTCGCCAGAATGAACGGCGCATGGCTGCGATCGGGGTATCGACCTATCGATACAAGCTCACCGCATTCGTGATCGCCGGCATGGGCGCAGGCCTTGCCGGCGCGCTGATGGCGAACTACTCCAAGTTCGTATCGCCCGACATGCTGCATTGGACCAAGTCGGGCGACCTGATGATCATGATCATCCTTGGCGGCACGGGAACGCTGCTTGGTCCGGCGCTCGGCGCGGCGTTGCTGATCGGGCTCGAGACGGTCCTGACCTCGTGGACCGAACATTGGAAGTTCTTCCTGGGCCCGATCCTGATCGTGATCGTGCTGTTCTCCTCGGGTGGGTTGATGTCGCTGTTCTCAGGCTGGAGCCGCAAACGTGAGTGAGCCGCTTCTCAAGGTCGATCGCCTGACCAAGCGCTTCGGCGGCCTGATCGCAACCAACAGTCTTTCGCTCGATGTCGTGGAAGGCGAACTGCACGCGCTGATCGGTCCGAACGGCGCTGGCAAAACCACATTCATCTCGCAGATCGCCGGCGAATTGCATCAGGATTCCGGCACCATCCATTTCGACGGCAAGGAGATCAGCGGCTGGAAAACGCCGGAGCGCGTGCAGCATGGGCTCGCCCGCTCGTTCCAGATCACGCAATTGCTTCCGGACTACACGACCCTCGACAATGTCGCACTTGCAGTACAGACGAGGCGTGGTCATTCGTACCAGTTCTTCGTCGATGCGCGCCGCGTCACCGATGTCCGCGACGAGGGGCGCCAGCATCTCGATCGTGTGGGCCTGGGCGGCCGCTCGGACATCGTGGTCTCCGAGCTGTCGCACGGCGAACAGAAGCAGCTCGAGCTTGCGATCGCGCTGGCGACGAAGCCGCGCATGATGCTGCTGGACGAGCCGATGGCCGGCCTCGGTACGGCCGAATGTGCGCGAATGATCGACTTGCTCAAAGTGCTGAAGACGGAAGTCACCATCCTTCTGGTCGAGCACGACATGGACGCGGTGTTCGCGCTGGCCGATCGGATCTCCGTGCTCGTCAACGGCGAGCGGATTGCAACCGGCTCCGCTGAAGACATCCGCACCAACGAGGCGGTGCGGGTCGCCTATCTCGGTGAGGGCGACGCATGATGCTGAAGGTCGAGAAGCTGCAGGCGCGCTATGGCCGCAGCCAGGTGTTGTTCGACATCGACCTGTCGGTCGGCGACGGCGAGATCGTGACCCTGCTCGGTCGCAACGGGATGGGCAAGACCACGACCATCCGGTCGATCATGGGGCTGACGCCGCCCGCCGGCGGCAGCGTCGAATTCGCAGGACAGTCGGTCGCCGGGCGTGCGCCGGAAGTTATCGCACGCGGCGGCATCGGTCTCGTGCCGGAGGGGCGGCAGGTGTTTCCGCTTCTGACCGTGTTCGAGAATCTGGTCGCGACCGCGGCCAACCGCCTGAAGCGCAAGAATCCCTGGACCCTGGAAGAAGTCTTCAGGCTGTTCCCGAGGCTGGAAGAGCGGCGCAATCAGTATGCCCGCACGTTGTCAGGCGGTGAGCAGCAGATGCTCGCGGTCGGGCGTGCGCTGATGACCAACCCGCAATTGCTCATTCTCGACGAGGCGACCGAGGGGCTTGCACCGGTAATCCGGTCCGAAATCTGGAACTGCATCTCGCTGCTGAAATCGCGCGGGCAGTCGATTCTGATTGTGGACAAGAATTTGTCGGTGCTGAAGCGCATCGCCGACCGCCATTTTGTCATCGAGAAAGGCCGCACGGTGTGGCGCGGCACCAGCGCCGATATGGATCGTGACGCCGATCTCGTGCACCGCTATGTGACGGTATAGGGCGCTGAGCTTACGTCAGTTGATCCTGACTGCATCTCCATCCGTTCGTCTCTGCGAGAGCGGGGACCGAGTATCCGGATTCCCGTTTTCGCGGGAATGAACGGAGTTTGTTGCAGCTCCGCAGACCGCCCCGATCATGACGATCGTTGGTCCCTCGGGAAGCACCGCGTCCGCGAGCGCGCCGATCGTTGCCGTCACGACTTGCTCCTCCGGTCGGGTCGCATTGGCGATCGCGAGGGCAGGCGTCGTCGGATCGAGTCCTGCCGCAAGCGCGCGATTGGCGAACTGCCGCAGTGTCTTCTTCGGCATGTAGATGACAGTGGTCGCAGCCGGGTCGGCGACGCTGCGCCAGTCGATGTCCTCGGGCAGCAAGCCGTTCTCGCCATGGCCGGTGAGATATTGCACGCGACGCGCGGCGCTGCGATGCGTCAGCGACAGTCCAAGTCGGCTCGCGGCGCCCTGTGCGGCGGTAATGCCCGGCACCACCTCGATCGCGATGCCAGCCTCGCGGCATGCTGCGATTTCCTCGCCCGCGCGCCCGAAGATCATAGGGTCGCCACCCTTCAGCCGCACCACCCGGCGGCCCGACTTGGCGAGTCCCACCATCAACGTGTTGATTTCGGATTGCTTGCATGATGGGCCGTGCCCGGCTTTGCCGACCAGCATGCGCTTGGCCTCCCGCCGCGCGAAATCCAGCACCTCATTCGAAACGAGATCATCGTACAGGATCACGTCGGCTGATTGGAGTGCGCGCACGGCGCGAAGCGTGAGCAATTCCGGGTCACCGGGGCCGGCGCCGACGAGGGTCACCGATCCATGCTCGGCAGCGGGGGCCTCGCTTCTTGTTTGACTCAGCAGCGCATCGAACTCGGCAGGAGAGGGCGCGCCGTTCGGATTCTGCAGGGCGGTGCGGGTGAAGACCTGCCAGAACAGGCGGCGGCCATTGAACGACAGACCCGACTGTTTCAGCGCTTCGCGCCAGTTGCGTGCGGCCTCTGCCCAGCGCGCGAAGCCCGCGGGCAGCATTGCTTCGATGCGCGAGCGGATCGCCTGCGCGAAGACCGGGGCCGCGCCATCGGTCGAGATCGCAACAACGAGCGGCGAGCGGTTGACGATGGCGCCGAACGAGAAATCGCAATAGCCCGGCTTGTCGATCACGTTGCAGGGGATGCCCGCGGCACGCGCAGCGGCCTGGAATTGCCGGGCCTCCTCATCGGTGTCGCAAGCGGCGATGGCAAGGGCCTGGCCTTCCATCGCATCAGGAGTCCAGGGCTTGCGATGCAGCGTGATCTCGCCCGAAGGCGGAGTGGCTGCTACCGCGAGCAATTCGTCGCTCGGGTTGGTGGCATAGACCTCGACGTGAGCGCCGGCCGCCGCCAGCAATTCCACCTTCCAGGCTGCAGCCGCGTTGCTTCCGGCGATCAACACGCGCTTGCCATGCAGCGAGAAGAATACCGGCAACCGTGCCAGCGGGTTCATGCGCGGCGGCGGGCTCTCAGAGGGCGAGCGAGTCTTGTCGTGCATGCCGGTCACGATGTCCTTCTTGAGCCACGATTTTCTTCAGTTCGGGCAGGCAGGAGCCGCAATTCGTCCCCGCGCGTAGTGCTCTGCCGATGCCTGCGACGTCGACCGCTGCGCCGGTGGCGAGCGCGTTGCGAATGGTGTTGAGGCCGACGCCGAAGCAGGCGCAGACGACAGGTCCGGCGTCCACCATGCCATCGGCCGATTGTCCGGACAGGAGAATGCGGCGCTGTCGCTCTTCCAGTGTTTCCGCGGCGAGCTGTGCTTTTGCGACGTCCCATTTCGGCCGCCGCGAGGCCGGTCCGACAAACAGGCAGAACACAAGCCGTCCATCGGCGAAGCTTGCGGCTCTGTAGATGCCGTGTGGTTCGTCGAGATATTCCGACAAAGAGACATCGGGCGGAGCGTTGTCATGCATCCAGCCGCGCCAGCGATCGGGGCCATCGTTGCAGGCGAACAAAATGCCATCGCCGCCGTCTACGGAGGAGCGCGCCCACCACGTGTGGTTCGGCAGGCTCACGGACTGCTTGCTGAGCAGGAACCCGGCGAAACGGAAATCGACGCGCGCGATCGAGGCCGGTGTGGCCTTGGATTCGGGCTGCCCGGAGAACGGGTCGGTCGCCGGAGTGACGAGTTCTCCGATACGTGCGGAAGATGCATTCGCCTCACTCCAGTGGATCGGCACGAACAACGATCCGCGTTGCTGGCCGTCGCTGACGCGCACCTTCAGCACGACGGCTCCGTACGGTGTGGTCACGTTGGCGAAATCGTCGTCCGCTAGTGCGGCGTTCACCGCGTCATCGGGATGAATTTCGACGAATGGCTCAGGCAGATGCGAGGCGAGCCGGGGACTCAGAGCCGTTCGTGTCATCGTATGCCATTGGTCGCGAATGCGACCGGTGTTGAGAATGAACGGGAACGCGGCATCGGTCACCGATCGCAGCGCCGGCCGTTCCGGTGCAACGAAGCGACCCCGTCGGTCCGGTGTGAAGAATCCGCCCTCCGCGAAGAAGCGGGTTTCCGCGGCTGTATCTGGCGAGGCTCTCGGCCATTGGAACGGCGCGAGGGCATCGAAAGCCGCGTCGTCAAGATCCGCACAGGCGCCGATATCGAAATCGCGACTGCCATCGTTTTCAAAAGCGGAGAGGGCGGCATGCTCGCGGAAAACATCCGCCGCGCTTTCGTAAGCGAAGGCGTCGCCAAAGCCGAGCCGCCGCGCGACCTGCGTGACGATCCACCAGTCGGGCTTCGCTTCGCCCGGCAACGGCAGAAAGGCGCGCTGGCGCGAAATGCGGCGCTCCGAATTCGTCACCGTCCCGCTCTTCTCGCCCCAGGCTGCAGCCGGAAGCAGAATGTGCGCGCCGCATGCGACCGTATCGTTTGACAAAACGTTCTCGGACACGACGAACAATTCGAGCTGGCTTAATGCCGAGCGTACGGCGCCTGCATCGGGGAGCGACACCGCCGGGTTCGTCGCCATCACCCACAGCGCCTTGATCTCGCCGCGGGCGATTGCCTCGAACATCTGCACCGCTTTCAGCCCCTGGCGCAGCGCCATGTTCGGCGCATCCCAGAAGCGGCCGACGCGATCGATCTCGTCAGGCGAGAAGCCCATATGGGCGGCAAGCTGGTTGGCGAGCCCGCCCACCTCGCGGCCGCCCATCGCATTCGGCTGACCCGTCAGCGAGAACGGTCCCATGCCGGGCTTGCCGATGCGGCCGGTGGCGAGATGGCAATTGATGATGGCGTTGACCTTGTCGGTGCCCTGCGCCGACTGGTTCACGCCCTGCGAATAGCAGGTGACGACGCGTTCGTTGGTGCGGAACAGATCGAAGAAATGCGCGATGTCGGCCGGGTCGAGACCGGTGGCCGCCGCAACCGCATCCAGACTCGGGGCCAGTGCGCGGCATCGCTCGAGCGCGGCTTCGAAACCGGACGTGTGAGAATCGATATAGCCGAAGTCAATCGCGGTGCTGTCGGCGAGATTCGCGAGCAGGCCGGCGAACAGCACGGTGTCCATGCCGGGTGCCATGGAGAGGAACAGGTCCGCCTCTTCGGCCGTGACCGTGCGGCGGGGGTCGACGACGACGATCTTGGCGCCGCGTTCGCGCCTGTTCTTCACCATGCGCTGGAACAGAACCGGGTGGCACCAGGCGGCGTTCGAGCCGACCAGTACGATCACATCGGCGCAATCGAGATCGGCATAGCAGCCGGGCACGGTATCCGCTCCGAACGCACGGCGGTGGCCGGCGACAGAGGAGGCCATGCAGAGCCGGGAATTGGTGTCGACATTGGCTGTGCCGATAAAGCCTTTCATCAGCTTGTTGGCGACGTAGTAATCTTCGGTCAGCAATTGGCCGGACAGGTAGAAGGAGACCGCATCCGGTCCGTCGCGAGCGATGATGCGGCGGAAACCGTCTGCGGCCTGATCGAGAGCTGTGTCCCAGTCCGTGCGGATGTAAGTCGCGTCCGGCTGGCGCAGCATCGGATGCAGCAACCGCGTGCCGAGCGAGAGGGTTTCGCCGAGCGCCGAGCCTTTCGAGCAAAGCCGCCCGAAATTCGCCGGATGATCCGGATCGCCGGAGACCATCGCGCCGCCGCGCCCGTCGGGCGAGGCAAGCACGCCGCAACCGACACCGCAGTAAGGGCAGGTGGTGCGGATGACGGGTGGCGTGTTTGAGGGCGCGTTCATGGCGCGCCGTATTCAGATGACGTTAGGTTCGGCCGCTGAGCCACCACGACCATCAATACACGTCCTGCTGATAGCGTCCGCGCTTCTTCAGGTCGGCGACGAAGGCAATCGCCTCGTCGGTCGAGCGCGCGCCGTGGTGAGCAACGATATCGACCAGCGCGCGCTCGACGTCCTTCGCCATGCGCTTGGCATCGCCACACACATAGACATGGGCGCCGTCGGCGAGCCACGACCACAGATCCCGCCCCACCTCTCGCATCCGGTCCTGGACGTAGAACTTCTGATCGCTGTCTCTGGACCATGCCAGGGATAACCGCGTCAGCACGCCGGCGGCCTTCATCGCGGCGAGTTCATCCTCGTAGAAATAGTCATGGTCGCGCCGCTGATGCCCGAAGAACAGCCAGTTTCGGCCCGGAGCTTTGGTGATCATCCGCTCGTGCAGGAAGGCCCGGAACGGCGCGACTCCCGTGCCGGGGCCGACCATGATGACCGGGACCGACGGATCGGCGGGCAGGCCGAAGGCGTGCGCTTTCTGCACATAGACCTGGATCGGCGCACCCGGCCCGATACGCTCGGCGAGATAGGTCGAGGCGACGCCGAGCCGCGTGCGACCCGCAATCGGATAGCGCACCGTATCGACGGTCAGCGACAGTCGGCGGGGCTCGACCTTGGGGGACGACGAGATCGAATAGAGCCTGGGCTGCAGCGGCTCGAGCGCCTCGATGAAGGCTTCCGGATCGGGTGCGATCCCTGCGAATTTCTCGAGCGTGGCCAGCACGTCGAGCGTTTCCGCGTCGCCATCCGGGTCTTCGCCGGAGGCGAGCGCCTTGGCCTTCTGCCGCCGCTCGCCGCCGGTGATGTAGGAGAACAGCTGGAACAGCGAGTCCGGTGCGGGCGATAGCGCGACCGTCTCGATCAGGATATCGCGCAATGCTCGGCCGCCGATGTCGAAATCGGGCGAAACGCCAAGCGCCTTGACGATGGCATGCGCAAGGGCGGGATCGTTCTTCGGGAACAGCCCGAAGGCGTCGCCCACGACGTAATCGAGTTTCGCCGCGCTGAGATCGAAATCGAGGTGCCAGGTGTCCTTCTCGGAGCCCGGCTTGTTGAGCCTGTAGCGCCCGACGAAAGTCGCGGTCGCAGGATTGTCGCGTGAGCGGCCGGCGTCTCCTGCGGGCTGCGGGGCTTCGGGGGGCTTGGCCTCTGCCGGGGCTTTCGCTACGGCCGGCGCCTTATCCATCTCCTCGTAGAGCGACTTCAGCATGCGGGCGGTTTCCTTGCCGCCGGGCACGCAAAGATTCAGCCGCTCCTCGGACTTGTCGACAATCTTGTCGGCATAGTCGCTGCAATTGTAGCCGCACTGGCCGCAATCCTGTTGCGCCATCGCCGCCATCATCCGTCGCCGCAACGGACGGCCCTCGGCGAGCGTCATCCGCTCGGCCATAGGCAGGGTCTGGTCGTGCCAAGGCGCTTCACCGTCATCGCCGTCTGTCGCGCCGCCCGCCATCATCGCCGCATTCTGCTCGGGCGACAGCGCGGTGACCCCCGCGCCGTCGAGCGAAACGAGGCCGGCGAAGAATCCGTTCAGCCAGGCGCGCTGCTCCGGCGAGAACGGCGCGGTCTCCGGAATGAGGTTAGGGATGGGAGGCGGCAGGGCGTTCATTCTACCGCCTCCGCGTCGAACATCCCCTTCAGTGCGTCGACCTCATGGCGCTTGGCGAAAGCCAGGAAAGTCTCATCCGCCGACGCGCGATGCGCGAGATAGCCCTTCAGCATGCGCTCGACGACCTTCGGGGCGGTCTCCGCCTTCACATCGCGATAGATTTCGCGGCCGATAGCGGCATCCGGCCCGAAGCCGCCCCCGACGTGGACATGATAGCCATCGACACTGTCGCCGTCTTCGTTGATCGCAACGCGCGCACCGATCAGACCGATATCGCCGATATAATGCTGCGCGCAGGAGTGATGGCAGCCGGTGAGATGGATGTTGACCGGCGTATCGAGCGATACGCGCGCATCGCACCAATGTGCGATGTCCTCGGCATTCTCCTTGGTATGTGCGCCGGCGAAGCGGCAGCCGGTGGCACCAGTGCAGGCGACAAGCCCGGCGCGGACCGAAGTGGCGTGCGTGGACAGGCCGAGCGCCGCGATCTCGATCTCGGCCTGCGAGACCTTGTCCGCCGGAACGCCGGAGAGCAGCAGGTTCTGCCAGACGGTGAGGCGGATATCGCCATCGCCATGCTCACGAGCGATCCTCGCGACGCCGCGCATCTGCTCTGCCGTCATCTTGCCGACCGGAAGAACAACACCGATCCAGAACAGCCCGTCCTGCTTCTGCGGATGGACGCCGATATGGGCGAGCCGGTCGAATACCGGACGCGGCTCCAGCGCGTCGGCCGGAACACGGGTAAGCGGGCGGCCGAGCTTGTCTTCCACCGCGGACAGGAATTTGTCGAAGCCCCAGGCATCCAGCACGTATTTCAGCCGCGCCTTGTTGCGGTCGGTGCGGTTGCCGTGCTCGATGAAGACGCGAACGATGGCGTCGGAAATCGCGGTCGCTTCCGAGGGCTTCACGATCACGCCGGTATCGCGCGCGAAATCCCTGTGACCCGTGATGCCGCCGAGCGTGAGCTTGAACCAGATGCCGGGCTCGGCGCCGAACCCGTCCTTCACCACGACCGCCTGGAAGCCGATATCGTTGGTGTCCTCCAGCACCGCGATGCGGCCGGCGCCGTCGAAAGCGACGTTGAACTTGCGCGGCAGTCCGTAGAGAGAACGGTCGTTGAGGATGTGATGGTGCCACTCCCGCGCGTAAGGCCGGGTGTCGAGCAGTTCCTGTGGGTCGATGCCGGCGGTCGGCGTGCCCGTGACATTGCGGATATTGTCGGCGCCGGAGCCGCGCGAACACAGCCCCAGGTCCTGGATCGCTTCGACCAGATTGGTGGCGTTTGCAGGCTCGATCTCGCGCAATTGGAGATTGGCGCGCGTGGTTACGTGCGAATAGGGCCCGGCATATTTCTCCGCGACATCGGCAAGGCCGGCGAATTGCCAGTGCGTCAGGATGCCGTTCGGAATCCGCAGCCGGCACATATACGAGGACTGCGCCGGCGCGACATAGAACAGCCCGAAATAGCGCCAGCGGAAATTATCGGCGGGCTTCGGCGGCTCGTTCTTCTCAGCCTGCTCGCGCAGCTTCGGATACGCATCGAAGGGATGCAACTCGCGCTTGAACTTTTCCTGATCGGCGAGCTTGCCGCCGGCCGCTATGGTGCGGTCCTGTGCCTTGATGTGGATCGCGTCCGGGCCGGTCGGCTCGCCTTTTCCCCCGCCGCCCGCGCCTCTGGCAGCACGCGCCGTGGAAAGGCCTGACACGAAGCCTTCCAGATAGCGTTTCTGATCGGGGGTGAAATCGCCGGACATGTCAGGCCGCCAGATCCTGTTTGGTCTTGTCCTGTTCGGTCTTGTCCCGGTTGATCTTGTCCTGTCTGGTCCTGTCCTGCCTTATCTCGTCCGGATTGTGCTGGTCCAGCCTGGTTGCGCGTTCGGCCAGGGCACGACCGAACGCGAGTTCGTTGCGGAAGCGGTCCGTCGGTGCGCCGGTGCGGATCAGGTCGAGATACCAGAGCCCGTCCGCGGTATCGCCGAACAGCACAGCGCCGACGAGGCGGTCGTTCCTGATGACGAGCTTCTTGTAGACGCCGAGGCCGGGATCGCGGAGCAACACCTGCTCGGTGCCGGGCGCACCGAGATAGTCACCGGCCGAAAACACGTTGACGCCGGTGACCTTGAGATTGGTGGCGGGAGTGCTGCCGATATAACTCGCACTGCCGCCGCCGAGGCGGTCGGCCAGCACCGTGGCCTGCTCATAGGCCGGCTCGACAAGGCCGACGCAACGTCCGTCATACTCGGCGCATTCGCCGATGGCGTAGAGGCCGGGAATATCGGTCTGCATGCCGTCATCGACGACGATGCCGCGATTGATCGACACGCCGGCCGTGCGCGCCAGTGTGACATTCGGCGCGATGCCGGCCGCCATCACCACAATATCGGCTGGAATGATGCGGCCATCCTTCAGTTCGACATGCTCGACGGTCTCGTTGCCGGCGAACCGCGCGGTCTCGGCCTTCAGCAGGACGTCGATGCCCTTCATCTCCACCGCAGCCTTCAGCATCTCCGCGGCTTCCGCATCGAGTTGGCGCTCCATCAGGCGGTCCATCAGATGCACGACCGTGACCTTGGCGCCGGCCTTTGCTAGCCCGTAGGCGGCCTCGAGCCCGAGCAGGCCGCCGCCGATCACCACGGCATTGCATCGCCCGGCGGATTTCAGCACGTCGACATCGCGCAGGTCGCGGAAGGTCATCACGCCCGGCAATTCGCGTCCCGGGATCGGCAGCACGATCGGACGCGAGCCGGTGGCGAAGACAAGCTTCGAATAGGGAATGGTGGCGCCGCTCGCGAGCCTGACGCGATGGATGTCGCGGTCGATGGCAGTCGCGGCTTGGCCGTAGAGCACGGTGACGCCGCGATCACGCCACCAGCGCCTGGACTTCAGTTCGATATCGCTCTGCGCGACCTCGTCGGCCAGCACCGACGAGAGCAGCACGCGATTATAGGCCAGCGCCGGCTCCTCGCCGATCACGGCAATGGCGTAGCGCCCGAGCGCGTGCGCGGACAGCCGCTCCACGAGCTTTGCCGCGGCCATGCCATTGCCGACGATGACGAGGGACTCGCTCACCGTTGCCTCACGCCGCTTCGACGAAGCGATGTCGTTCGTAAAGGAATTCCAGCACGCGCTGGCGGCATTTCAGGTAGGTCTGGTTCGCTGCGAGCTCCAGGCGCTTGCGCGGCCGTGGCAGCGGCACGTCGAGAATCTCACCGATGCGGGCGGCCGGGCCATTGGTCATCATCACGATGCGGTCGGAGAGCAGAACCGCCTCGTCGACATCGTGGGTGATCATCATCACGGTGTTGCCGAGTTTCTGATGGATCGCCATCACCGAATCCTGCAGATGGGCGCGGGTGAGCGCGTCGAGCGCGCCGAACGGTTCGTCGAGCAGCAGAACCTTCGGCTCCATCGCGAGCGCGCGCGCGATACCCACGCGCTGCTTCATGCCGCCGGATATTTCGCCCGGCCGCTTGTCCTTGGCGTGCGTCATCTGCACCAGGTCGAGATTATGCATGACCCAGTCATGACGCTCGGTGCGCGACTTGACGCCGGAGAAGACCTTGTTCACCGCCAGACTCACATTGTCGTAGACGGTGAGCCACGGCAGCAGCGAATGGTTCTGGAATACGACGGCGCGGTCGGGTCCGGGGTCGTTGACCTCCCGGTCTTCCAGCAAGACGCCGCCGGATGTGGCATCGGTCAATCCGGCGACGATGTTGAGCAGGGTGGACTTGCCGCAGCCGGAATGCCCGATGATCGAGACATATTCGCCCTTGTCGATGCTGAGGTCGATATCCTTGAGGACGTTGGTCTCCTGCGACCCGCGTTTGAAAATCTTGTTGACCTGCTCGATCTGCAAATAATGTTTCATCGTAACCTCCTAATTCGCAGCCGTGCCGCGGGTGACGATATTGGCGAGCATCGCGACGATGCGATCCAGGATGAAGCCCACGACGCCGATGTAGATGAGCGCGACGACGATGTCGGACAGGCGCGACGAGTTCCAGGCATCCCAGATGAAGAAGCCGATGCCGACGCCGCCGGTCAGCATCTCCGCCGCCACGATGGCGAGCCACGAGAGGCCGATCCCGATGCGAAGCCCCGTGAAGATGTAGGGCGCCGCAGACGGGATCATGATTTTCCAGAAAAACTCAAGATGGTTGAGCCGGAGAACGCGCGAGACGTTGCGGTAGTCCTGCGGGATGTTGCGGATACCGACCGCGGTGTTGATGATGATCGGCCACACCGAAGTGATGAAAATTACGAAGATGGCGGAAGGCTGGCTGTCGCGGAACGCTGCCAGCGAAATCGGCAGCCAGGCAAGCGGCGAGATGGTGCGCAGCACCTGGAAGATCGGATCGAGACCGCGCATCGCCCAGACCGATTGGCCAATGATGGTGCCAAGCAGGATGCCGATCACAGCGGCGAAGCCGTAGCCGACCGCGACACGCTGCAGTGACGTCAACACGCGCCAGCCAAGCCCGATGTCCTGCGGACCGGCCACAAAGAACGGATCGACGATCAGGTCGTAGGCTTCGCTCCAGATCTTGGTGGGAGAGGGGAGCGTGGCGCCCGGCTTCATGCAGAGGATCTGCCAGACCGTCAGGATGAGCGCGAGCATCACCAGCGGCGGGATCACATTGGCGGCGATGTCACGCAACGCGGGGAGAAGCTTCGCGCGCACGAAACTCGGCTTGGGCGGCGTGATGCGCAGAACATCAGCCGTTGGCAGGGTCGTTGCGACACTGGGCTCTGTCTTCAGAACGGTCATCGTCATCTGCAATATCTCCGCGAGGGGAAGCGGCGCCGCGGCATTGCGCGGCGCCGTACGCGATCATTGGCGCGACTACACTTCGACGCGCTTGATGGAGAGCGACTTCAGGTAGGCCTGCGGGTCGGCGGGATCGAAGACCTTGCCGTCAAAGAAGGTCTCCTTGCCGCGTGAGGGCGATGCCGGGATATCGGCGGCCGCGACCGAGAGTTGCTTGGCGGCTTCGCGCCACAGGTCTTCGCGGTTCACCTTGCTGTCGAGGCCGCTGATGTCGGTCGACGGCTCGAACTTGCCCCAGCGGATGT
>CAZXJZ010000003.1:0-74369 GCA_964641065.1 uncultured Hyphomicrobiales bacterium
CGAAGCGCAGCGGAGGATGCCAGGCGGGCAACTTTCTTGTCTCGCGAGGAATGGCGGCGTTGCCGCCAGGGGAAGAAAGTTGAACGCCGGCATTGCGGCTAGTCGGGCGAGGCGAAGCCGGTGTCCGGCCAGGTCAGGCCATCATAGAGACCCGAATGGACGTGCTGCTCGGAACAGGGACAACACAAGGAGACGTCAGCGAACGTCACCATCACGAGACCATAAAAGCGCAGAACGTTGAAATCGTCCCGCCGATCTCTAGGCAACGTCGCACCCTCCGCAGACAAGCGCCAATAGCGCCCTGACATTGCAACTTCAGTCGGCCGGGCCTGGCGCGCCGCTGTTACAGGCGATCCATCGAACGCGCACTTTCGGCGAGATCACGCTTGACGAATCCGAGGCTCAAGTTTGCTCCGATCGAACCTGTGACGAATGGAATGGCGCCGCACGCGCGTATCATCAGGTCGCGGCGTCACCAAGCCTACGATAGCGCCGGCCTTCCGGGCATGCCCGGTTCGTCGGGCGGGGATGCCGCAAGCCGCGCCCAGGCCGTGGCTCCGATCACGACCGCGCCGATAAGGGCGAAGAACTGCCGCCAGATGTCAGACGTCATGGTGAGACCGGAAAGGCCGAACGTCGCATAGTAACCGGCGAGCGCGGCCGGCACCGCGAACATCAGCGCGGTTGCGATGCGCAGGATCGGCGCGCGGACGGACCAGAAGATCGTTTGTCCGATGACGAGCACGAATGCGGCTGCGACGATGCCAAGTCCGATTGCGCCGAGCGGTCCGATGCCGGACTCGTGCGCGTAAAGACCAGCATTCATGCCAACGAATAAGGGCAGCGCATAGATTGCGAGCGTGAACATCACCCAGCAGAAGAAGCCGAGGCCAATGATGTTGAGGACGATGCCGAGTGCGAGCATGGTGGATACTCCCGTGACAACAATTGCATGGGTTGCGCCTTCCACCACCTCCACGGCGCGACCGTGAGAATAGCGGACTTTGCGCAGCGGCAACAGCGACAGATCGAGTCCGTCGCTGTTTGTCGTCTGCGATCGGACGGCAGCGCTCATGCGCCACCATGGCCGAGCTTCCAGACCGGAATACCGAGGCGGCGCGCCTTGTCGGCGAGGTTCGCCTGAATGCCGGAGCCTGGAGCGACCAGGACGCCGATTGGCAGCGCCTGGAGCATCGCGTCATTGCGCTTGAACGGCGCGGCCTTGGCGTGCTTCGTCCAGTCGGGACGGAAGGCGATCTGCGGAACCTTGCGGTGATCGGCCCAACGGGCGGCGATGCGCTCGGCGCCTTTGGGCGATCCGCCGTGCAGGAGCACCATGTCCGGATGCTTGGCGTGGGCCTGATCGAGACGATCCCAGATCAGGCGGTGATCGTTGAAGTCGAGCCCGCCGGTGAAGGCGACCTTCGGACCGGCCGGTAGCATGATCTCGGTCTCGTTCCGGCGCTTGGCTGCGATGAAGTCGCGACTGTCGATGACGGCTGCGGTCAATGTCCGATGGTTGACCATCGAGCCCGTGCGGGGATGCCAGTGCGAGCCGGTATGGCGTGCGAAGTGCTCGGCCGCCTGGTCGCGGAAGAACTCCATGGCGGTGCGCCGCTCGATCAGCGTGATGCCCTCGGCAGTCAGGCGTTCGAGCTCGACGGAGCGGATTTCGGAGCCATCCTGCTCGCGCTGGCAGCGTCGTTGCGCCTGCTCGTTGTCGTCGAGCCGGCGCTCGATCCGGCCGTTGGCGCGATGGAACAGATTGACGGTCGACCACAAGAGGTCTTCGAGGTCCGGTTCGAGGCGGGTATCCGTCAGGGTCGCTGTGAGCGCGTCGAAGATGTCGGCGACGGCGCCGACGACATGGCGCGTGTCGGGCAGAGGCCGAGGGTCGGGTTCGTCCTGAAACGGGCGATAGCCGTGCAGTTGCAGTTCGGTGAGGACGTGCTCCGTGGTGGATGCGTGCGGCTCATAGCTGGTGTCGTCGCGGTCGGTCGTCATGGGATGCTCCTGTGTCGGAACGGCCGCGCCCATCGCGGCCTTCACGGCGACCAAAGGCGGCGGGCGGACCGGTCCCGCACCGCGGAGCGAAGCGCAGCGGCCGGAGCGAAGCGGAGGATGGCGGAGGCCGGCTATTTTGCCTCGCGATGCAAAGCGCGCCGTAGCCCTATGTATAATGTGAGCGCATATTCGGCGGCGCGCGGCGGAAAATAGCCGGCCGCAGCCATTGCGGGAGCCGGGCCGCTTGCCGCAAGGTCGCCTCTCCAGGAAGGCCGCGGGCGCGGCCTTCTCGACGGAGTTTCCAGGCCGACCCTCGAGGACGAAGCGCGACCGCGCGGGATCACCGCGAGGAACCACGGCCTCAACAACATTAGCGGAGCGCTGGACGCTCCCTATCGGCGAGCACCGGCGTTGTAGATGCAGAGTCGGCATCATCCCGATGCCGAGGAGCGGTAAATCGCCTGCCTCGAAAGTTGAGGCCGCGGGATCTCCTGGTCGCCGATTTATTTGCCGGGCTTCGGGGCGTAGAAGGTGCCTTCGATCTCGACGATGTCATCCTGATTGAGCCGCTGCACCTCGACGATCGTGCGGGGCGGATAAGGCGCCCTGCCCCACAGTTCGGCCTGCACCTTGTTGACGATCGGGCGAAAGCGAAACATGTCCGTCACAAACACGACCAGACGGACCGTGTCGTTGAGCGACGCGCCCTCGGACTGAGCGATGAGTCGCATATTGACGAAGGCTTGGCGAACCCGTGCCTCGTCGCCTTCGACGAGGGTGTTTGTCTGCGGGTCAATGCCTCGCATACCCGCGACGAACAGGAAGTCGCCTGCGCGCGTTGCGAGATTCCAGGTCCCTGTCGGCTTGATGGCGCCTATCGGCGATAGAGTTTTCACGCCGTGCGGCGCAGCCTGTTGCGCAATAGCAGCGCTGCCGGCGAGCAACAGACTCGTTGCGATCAAGGCACGCTTGTACATGTTCTCCTCCTTTGCGTGTTAGATTGCTGGACGCGCGACCATCGGCATCAGTCCCTCCCCCAAAGGACGGATCGATCCACATGTGAGGCAGCGCATGAACGGGGTTTGCGGATGCGGCGCGTGATTCATTGTGGCGCGCCTGTTCATCCCAAATCGGATGACTGATTCAGACGCACTGGCGACGGAGTGGCGCAAGGCTCCGAGGGTCGACGCCAGAGATCGCAGCCGCGGCAGCGAGAACCAGAAAAGTGCTATGACCTGAAGCAGCAGATTGATGGCGAAGGCGGTTTGATAGGCGACTTCCGGATAATGCCCATGCTCCTTCGCCCAGGCCTGAATCACAAAACCTGTCAGGCATTGCAGCGCGAAGGCGCCCCCCATGTGAAATACATTCAGCGCCGCGTTGGCCCGTCCGGTCAGTTCCTTCGGAAAATACTCGGCCAGGATCGCGAAGCTGAGCACGGTGCCAGAGCCAACGGCTGCAATCATGGCCCACAGGACGTATGATGAGGAAAAGCAGCGGAAGATCAGTGCGAGCTGGGCCGCGATGAATATCGCTGCGAGAGATCCGAGAAGCGTCCTCAGACTGATACCACGACTTCGGAGCCAGTCAGCGGCCCAGCCGATCGCAAGCGCGCCCAAGCAAAGCGCGACGGCCATGACGAGCAGGTGTTGCACGAGAGAGGCGCGGTCGAAACGCTCCACGTCGGTGAGCCACGCCGCCCCCCACAAGCCCTGCAGCGCCCAGGCGCCGCCGATCGATGTCGCTGACAGCGGCGCCAGCCGCCAGAACCGCCTATCGGTGAAGACGGCGCGCAAGCCCAGCGCGGTCTCTTTGCTCACCACCCGCTCAGTGGCCGGGGCATCTGGCACGACCAGGTAGACGATGAGCGCACATGCGGCGGTCACCGCAGCCAGGAACAGAAAAAGCTCTCTCCACCCGGTCGTGGCGAGCAGCGCCTCGACCGGTGTCGTTGCGGTCACCGCACCAAGCGCGCCCAGCGTGACCATCCAGCCATTCGCGAGAGGCAGTCGTTCTTTTGGAAACCATAGGACGATCGCTTTCAGACCGGCCGCGAGAGCCGCGGCAGCGCCAAGACCGATCAGCGCGCGAGACAGAGCAAGCTGCGCAAAACTCTCCGACAGCGCGAACAGGGCCGAGCCACCAGCTGCGACCACGAATAGACCACTTTGAACGCGTCGCGGCCCATAGCGATCGAGCAGTATGCCGACAGGGAGCTGCGCGGCAGCAAATGTCAGAAAATAGACCGATGTGAGCAGCCCGAACTGACCTGCGTCGAGCCCCAGTTCCGCCGTCAACGGACTCGCAATGACGGCATTAATGTTCCGGAACAGATAGGACAGATAGAATCCCGCCGCGAACGGCAGAAAGACGCATGCAATCACACGCCAATTCTGCGCCAGGGCTTCGATTGCGTGCGATACCCTTACCCGGCAAGCCGGCACAAAGAAGCGTCTCACGATCGCAACATCATGGGGCGCGGTCTGGCGGCCCGTGTTCGACACAGGGTCCTCGATTCGCGTTTGCTGCTGAAAAGCCGTCATCGCTGCCGCCCTCCGGAGCGGCAGCGGGCCGGCTTGGCATCATGGCAACAACATTGTCATCGGTGCCATCGTGCGCCGCGTGCGAATCGGGCTCAGCGCAGCTCTGCTGGGCACTAAAAAGGTGCGGACTCGTTTCGCTCACACGATCCATTGTCTCGCGCATGAGCGGCGTTCCGAGATGAACGCGTCTGCCGACCTGCGCCGCGAACTCGTCAAAGCGTGCCGCGCCGAGCTTGCAGGCGGCTTGTCTTATTGGCGGCGATAGCGGTGGCGTCACGGTGAGGTGGTATCTGGCATGCAGCGAGACGGTTTCATTGACGACGCGCAGATCGCGGTCGAGATGTTCAAGCTGGCGACTCATCCAGTTGAGCCGGCGCATCATGGCGCTGTGGTCTATCGCTTCACAGTCAGGACCACTCAGAAGCTGGTCGAGCGCGGCGCGAACGAGGAAAGACTTAGAGACGCCACGGCGCCGCGCTTCGGCCAGGAGTCGCGACGCAGCCTCTTCTGAAATGTAGACGCAGATCCTGGGTTTCATGAGATGCCCCGATGCGAACCGGGAGCGACTTAAGAGCCGTGCATTCGTTGAGGCAATATGGAAATCACAAGCGTCGTAGCGGCGCGTAACGCCGAGAAACAATAGCGGCCCAAAATCGCGCGAACAGACATGCGTTCAATAAAAATGGCCGCTCGCAATTGCGAGCGACCAAGGTCTTGGGAGGAACGTGCTCAAGTCCGCGCAGACGTTGCGCTATCACGGAGCATCCTATCCAACAAGATGGGCCGCTCGAAGCGGTGATAGCAAGCACGCATCACGCAATGCCGAACGGACGGGCTCGCTGATTCGGCTCGTAGTGATATGGAAAGCACGCAATACCGCATGAACATCAAGCCGCGCAGAGCTTCTTATCGTTGGAATGCAACGCGTTTGCTTGGCAAAGCGCACGGCGGCGATCTGCTTTGGGCATAACGTGATGCCGAATGCGCACGAACCGAGACAAAAAAATATTGAGTTGTGGGTTTGGTTTACGGTGACAGCTAATCCCGGTGTCTGATTGATCCTGAGTTCAGAGTGGAATGCTTGTCTTCTCTATGAGTGATCCACCGCCGCGCCCCCTGGAAAGATCAGCTTTTGATTCCTTGGAGGAAGGGATTTCTGGCTCGCCAAGCGCTGCTTGTTGTACGTTGGGCGAGAACGACGTCACGCTTCGAAAGAATATTGCCGCCGGCTTTAGCCCGGAGTCAGACAACTGAAATGCTGAAAGGCCGTCATATGCGCATGAACCGCGTAACGTCCTCCGGAACCAGTTGCATCCTGATCGTCGCCTGCAGCGCGTCGATGCCGGAATGGCGCAGATCGGCGTTAAAGTCGTCATCTTGAGGGGCCAAGACGACCGCATCGATCCGAGCATCGCGGGCGCGGCGCGACAGACTTTCCGCCACCCTGCGTCCTGCCCGATCGTTGTCGCGAACGATATAGAGCCTGCGAAGGGTAGCGGGAAATAGGATGGCGGCGAGATGCGCCGCTGAAAGCGCGGCAAGCATCGGCATTGTCGGCAAGACCATGCGCAGCGACAGCATGGTTTCGATGCCTTCGCCAGCGGCGATGATATCGTCAGCCAACCCGAAGCGCACGGCATTACCGAGCAGATGACCCATGGCGCGGCGAGGCGTATCGATCGGCGCCTTGCCAGCGCCGGATGGATCGAGCCAGGTGCGGTGCACGCCGGTGATCGTACCATCGAGAGCGGTAACGGCAGCGATCATTGCCGGCCGGGCCTCGGTCGGCGAGTGGCGGTCGGGGCGATAGTAGCAGCGGGGATGAAACCGAAGAGCTCCGGTGGCGTGCAGGACCGTGATGCCACGGTTCCGGAGATATGTCTCAGCAATTGTACCTGTGATCGGCTTTGATATGACGAATAGCCGCCGCGCGGATTCGGGTGAACCAACAGGAGCCGGAATTGCCTGCTGCGTTGGCTCTGATGGCACATCAGACCTGGGCAGACTGAGAAAACGACGGGCCTCTTCGACGACCTCATGGAAGTCCATGAGACCGCAGTTTTCGCGGATGACATCGAGCAGATCGCCATGCTCGCCGGTTGCGGCGTCGGTCCATTTGCCCGCGGCGCCTTTGCCGGACGCTGGGCCCTTCAGGCGTACGAACATGGACCGTCCCGGCGTGTTGTGAACGTCGCCGATGATCCAGTAACGGCCGACACGCCGCCCGTTCGACAGATAATGCCGGCACGCGGTTTCGGCTTGCTCGGCGAGGCGACGGGCAAGATCAGAAGCTTGCGTTGGCATAACCAGCCTCCGAAAAGAAGAAGGGCCCGCCGTTGCCCGGCGGGCCCACGAGTGACGCGTTACCTTCGTTACTCGGCCGCGACAGCGTGCGGGTCTATCGCGAGCGGCTCATCTTCGGCCAAACGCCCAGAATCGCCGATGGCCGTTTCATGTCCGGTGGTCGCCGATTCCTCGCTGGTCGCGTCAATCGGTGAGTCCGAGACAGTTTCGGCCGTCCGAGAGGTTACGGTGGTCGCCGCGCCGGGTGTGCGCAACGGCTCCGGCAGCCAGCCAGAGCCGGCAAGCAGTTCTTGCGCTCTCTCTGCCATCTCGCCTTTCTTGAGACGGTCGATGAGCTGCGTGGCCTGTTCGCCCTTCACCTCGCGTACTGCCTCAAGGATGCGCGCCTTGGTCACACGGCCGAGATAATTCTCGACCGTCGGCGACCAACCTGCCGCAGCGATATCCAGGCTGACGGCCTCGGCGATGCGATCGGCGTGAGCAAGAGCGCGCGGACGCCGATTCCAGGTTTCATGTACGGAGTTCACGCTCAGCGCGACGCAATGCGCAAACAGCGCATCGCGGCTGTCAGCATCGAATGCGGCGAGCACCTCCCACAGTTCGCCCGGCTCCTGCGGCAATTGCTCCGACCATCGCCGATGGCGCTCATCGACCGCCTTGGCGATGGCGGTGTCGTTGAGACCGGGCGCCTGACTGCCGAACACGACGCTCTTCGCCTCGATTTCGAGGCACGACTCCGTCGCGTACCGATAGAACAGCTTGAGACAGAGAACATGCAGCGCCGCGAGAAACGCCACTTCGGGGTTCTGAGCGACGGCGTCGCGCAACGCGAGCGTGCGATACGCCGTTAGCTCCGTCAGCAGCCGATCGGGAATTGTCTTCGGCCCTTCGTCCTCCTCCGTCTCCTCCGAAGTAGCGGGTCCACTTCCCTCCGCCTCCGCACCGTCCGCCGACGCCGTGTCGACAATATCCGACTCCGGGTCGGTTACCGGCTCGGGCTCAGGAACGGCCGGTTCATCCTCGGGCCGGACGTAACCGCGCTCCACGCGCAGTGCGCCTGAGGCATCGATGCTGATGAAGGCGCCGGCGCGCGCGAGCTCCTCCGGATCGTACATGACCGGCCGCTCGTCGAGTGCCGCGAGTGCGGTTTCGATTTCGCCTAGCCGGTGGTCGACCTCTTCCGGAAGCTCGTCGGTATCGGAATGGGCCTGCTCAAGCTTCTCATACTCGACCCGCAAGGCGTCGGCCGTCGCGGCCTCCTCATCACTCATCGCAACCGGCTCGCCGGAGATGTGGCGCAGCCCGTAAGTGTGGCCGTACGGAAAATCGATCGCGACTTCGATCCACTTCCAGCCTTCGGCTCGGACCGCATCGGCTTCGCGCTCGAGCTTTTCGCCAACGAGCCGGTCGAGCAGCACCGGATCCTGCAACCAGCCGCCGTCGTCTTGCTGGAACAGGTCCCGCATGATGGCGCCGCCGGCGCCTTCATAGGCTTCGATCCCGACGAACTGCGCGCGTTTGTCGGAGGCACGCACGGCGCCCTCGGTCAGAAGCCTGCGAATGTAGTATGGCTCCCTGGTATGCGAACGCTGCAGGGCCTCCCAGACCTGCTTCTGCCGTTCGTGGTCGGAATTAACCGTGAAAGCCATGAGCTGGTCGAGCGTCATGCCGTCTTCCGCATAGACGTCGAGCAGCTTCGGCGAGACGGAAGCGAGCTTGAGCCGTTGCTTGACCACCTGGACGCTGACGAAGAAGACGGACGCGATCTCCTCCTCACCCATGCCCTTCTCACGCAGTGCGAGGAAGGCCCGGAACTGGTCGAGCGGATGGAGCGGTGCACGCTGCACGTTCTCGGCAAGCGAGTCCTCTTCGGCGAGACCTTCGGTGCGCACAACGCACGGAACCGGCGCTGTTCGGGCGAGGCGCTTTTGCTTCACCAGGAGTTCCAACGCGCGATAGCGCCGCCCGCCGGCCGGGACTTCGAACATCCCGGTCTCGGCACCACCGGTGTCGAGGACGGGCCGCACCGTGAGGCTCTGCAAGAGCGTCCGGCGCGCAATGTCTTCTGCAAGCTCCTCGATCGAGACGCCCGCCTTGATGCGGCGCACGTTCGCCTGGCTCAGCACCAGTCGATTAAATGGAATGTCGCGGGACTGACTGAGCGTGATTTTCTGAACAGACTTTGCCATTGCGGCTTCTCCGCGACGGGCCGCCGAGAGCCTCTCTCTCAACCTTCAAACCCGTCACGAGACGCAGCGCCGCCCTCTTCCTCTCGAGGGCGGCGCCAAAGCATGAAATTTGAAACTTAGAAACCGGCGTCTACGCTGGATCGGCGTCAGGCTACCCGGTCGAGCAACTTCTTCGCCCGCGTCTCCAGATCGAGACGGGCATCCTGGTGCGGCTTGTCGCGGGCGACGGCCGTGATGCCCTGCACGAAATCGAAGATGCTTTCGGGCTTGCGGCCTTCCTCCGCCAGGACCGTCTCGACGATCTTTGCCGTATCCGACTTGCTGAACCCGCGCTTGCGCAGAAACTCGGTTCGTTCCTCGTCGGTACGCGCCACGATGCGTTGGCGTGCTGCCCTAATGCCGTCGACGAACGGCATGGGCGAGGAATTGGCGAAGCGATTCAGCGCCGGTTCCGCCTCATGCGCGAAACGTGAGGCGGCGAACTTCGAGTGACGGATGGTGATCTCCTCGAAATCCTCCACGCCCCATAGATTGCGGTTCTGACAGACGGCTCGCAGATAGAAACTTGCAATCCCGAGAGTCTTCGCACCGACCTCCGAGTTCCAGCAATAAAAGCCGCGGAAGTAGAGGTCGGGCGAGCCGTCCGACAGTCGTCCCGCCTCGATCGGATTGAGGTCGTCAACCAAGAACAGGAAGACGTCGCGGTCCGAGGCGTATAGCGTGGTCGTATCTTTGGTGACGTCGACCCGGGGATTGTAGATGCCGGTCGACCAGTCGAGCACCCCGGGCACCTTCCAGCGCGTATCGCCGGTGCCGTTGCCCGCGATCCGCTGTACGGCAGCGACCAGTTCGTGGTCGTATATGCGGCCATAGTCAGGACCGGTGACTGCGCGCAGTTCGACGCGTCCGTTGTCAACCTCAAGCGTTTTGACCAACTCCGCCCGATGCGAGGTCAGCCCGTATTGAAGGTTGATCCCGGCGAGCCGTGCAGGCAACTGACGCAGATACGTAGCTGGTGCACCGACAAAGCTCGCAAGTTGCCCGAAACTCCAGTGGGTTGGCACGAGCGGCACATCTTCGCCGGGCAGCAGCAGCGCTAGCCCTTCCGCGTCGTCGCTGTTTGCTTCCACCCGTATTGCCGCGCTCTCCGCGGTTCGGGTCCGACTGCGCTCTGCGCGGCCGCGCACGGCGGCGAAAAGCTCTGACAGTGACAGATACCGTTCGTCCGCCGGGCGCGAGAACCACTCTGAGGACACGCGACCTATCCGCTCACCGCGGCTTACATCTACCTTGTAGCTGCCAGCTTCAGCGCGAGCGGCAATATTCGTATGAGTCATGGGTGTTCTCCATGACGGGCACCGCGAGTCTCTCTCGCGACTTCCTACCCGTCACAGAACCCCGGCTAGACTCTCACTCTGATTTTCCGCTTTGTTACTCACAGAGTCTTACGCTCACTGCGATCTGTTCGCATCGCGCTCGGTGGTGCCAGCCGCGCTTCGGAAAATTAAGTTAGAGCGCGCGGCGAGCCTGGGCGTCAGCCATAAATTTCGATCATTCGAGGATCAAGCACACGAATGAGCGTCAGGACTTCGCCTTCGACGGTTCGGAACGATTGCACCCGCAAGTCGAACTGCTCGACATGCCGCCTGTCAAACCAATAATTCGCCGGTTCCTTCCGCGCGGCGGTCGCCTTGCTGCCGCTGGTCATGGCAACGAATGCCGATGACCTCGAATCCAAGTCGTCGCGTACTCGCATTCGTCCTGCCGTGATGGATGGCCACTGCCAAGTGCGGCCGAACAGATTGTGTGCAACGAGAATGAGCGGTTGTCTCGTCATCCTCATGGCGCGGATTGCCGTGGCGGTAACGCTCGCCTTGAAATTCGATGCGAGGTCGGCAATTCCGTCCAGCGAGATTTCGCCCAACCGGTCAAGCCTCGGTCCGACCATGAACGGCGGTAAGATTAGGTCGCCCGAATAGGCGTCGGCCTGCCTTTCAGCATTCTTCGACTTATCGTCAATCGGCTGGCCTATATCGCTCGAACGGCAGACGAAGGATTGGCCGCGATGATGGTGCCAATGCCCGAGCTCGTGCCCAGTGCTGAAGCGCCTGCGATGAGGCCGCGTGTCAGTATTGACGTAGACAACGGCGCGGTCCCGATATCCGATGATCTGCGCTTCGCAGTTCGCAAGTCGCCTGTACTCAACTTCGACGCCTACACAATGTGCAATCGCCTCCAGCTCGATATCCGCCGGATCAGAGATCCCAAGCTCCGCGAGAAGCTCTTCGGCAGGGCGCACGTGATCTATTCCTTGAGATTTCCATCGCTGTCGATCATGCCGAGCCGTAGGCACGCTTCAAGAAACACGTCGAGATCGTTTTCATCTTCGATCTTGCGGTTGCGCGCAGCAATCGTCATTTCGTTCGTCCTGTCCGCGCGATCTCTAATCGCGGCCATGATTTGCTTCTTTTTCACCGGATCAAAAGAGAGGACGTTACCGGAATCGGCAACCTTCTTCTGCTGCACCAAGCGGCGTGCCTCCTCGAACTGAGCGCGTCTTGGAGTGGCGATTGCGGTATCCCGCGCCCGCGAATAGTCACGCAAGAGATCCTGCGGGCTGAGGCCAATGCTCGCCAAATAGTTATCAAGCTCCTTGCCTTTCAACGAAGCGATCTCGTCCCAGATCTCGTCGATCAGCTGCTTTCTTAGCTCCAAGCTGCGATCGTCGGTCATACGAGTTTCCCTTCGCTCATCAGCCGTATTACCAGACGTCTCTTTCTCTTCTGCACGGTAGCGTATTTCTTGTCGTCCCAACTAAATTCAGCCTTGATCTGTTCCGGCGTCGCCCTGTCCGCCTGCGCCATCAACAAAAGTTGGACGTCTCCGTCGTCGCAAAGATCGTAAATCTGTTGCACGAAGGTAGTGCCTTCCGTCGAAGCGGAGGGATCGGCGGCACGGTCGACCGGCTCGTCTTCTTCGTCCTCCTCCTTGTATGCGCGCTCGCCTTCGATGCGGCGCACCACTTTCTTGTGACGAAAAATATTCGAGCGGACGCTGCTGATCGCGCCACGCAAAAAATCACAGGTCTGCTCTGGCCCTTCCACCGGTTTGTCGGACGCCAGCCAGCGAGCGACAGCGCTGTGTAGAAGGTCATCGCCCTCATCTCCGGTACCGCGGGACATAACTCGGGCATAGGCCGCCAACTGCTTCCTTTGGTCTTCGTTCAGGGCGTCTAATGCAGCCGCCCGTACATTTCCCGGAACCGGCTTATTCAAGCTCGACCATCCTCTACGGATCTAGCTCGCGGAATACCGGGTTGCGGACATCGAAGCCCGTGTCCGCTAGCAGCCCTTTGGCGAGCTTTAGTCTTCGGAGGTCGGGATTCGCACACGGGAGGCCCCCAAAAGTCGTGGCTTCGCGCCTCAGTATGCCTATGCCCTCATAAGAAGCAGCATAGTCATAATACAACTATTGTGTGTAATTGAAACGGAGATCCGGACTATGACTGCGAAACTCACCTTCTACCCGCTCGGCAATGCCGACTGCACCCGCATCGACCTGGCCGACGGTCGCAAGATCCTGGTCGATTACGCCGACATGCGGAATGCCACCGACCCTTGGGACGCGCGGATCGATCTGCCGACCGAGCTCAAGTCTGACCTCCGGGCGATCAAGCGGGACTACTACGATACCGTCTGTTACACCCACCTCGACAACGATCATTGCTGCGGCTCTGACA
This sequence comes from uncultured Hyphomicrobiales bacterium, assembly GCA_964641065.1. Taxonomy (GTDB): domain Bacteria; phylum Pseudomonadota; class Alphaproteobacteria; order Rhizobiales; family Xanthobacteraceae; genus Pseudorhodoplanes. Next base: position 12,780 of record CAZXJZ010000003.1, read on the forward strand.
GCTTCTTCTGGTTCGACCACGCAAAGAAGTATCAGGGCGAAGGACGCATCAAGATCAAGACACTATGGGTGCCGGCCGGCGCCATCCTCGAAGAGGGTTGCGAAGACGCCGCGCGCGTCATCCGGCAGGAAGCCCGACACCGCCTGCGCCAGGGCTACGGCATCCGTGTTTTCTCGCGTCCGGCTCAACTCAAAGAATGGCTGGAGGCGAACGGCCTGACCCTTGAGTCCCGCGCGCATCTCATCGTCGACGCCGGCCAGTTGGTCCCGGACTACTCGATCAACGGCCCCGAGAGCGTGGAATTCTTCGTCCACTCCCCGTTCGCCTGGCGCGTCAACGAGAACGAGGTTATCGACCGCAACAACGACAGCATCGTGTTCCAGGCGACTTTCATGGAAGGCGGCCGCGCGACGCGCGCGCTGTTCATGTCCGACATCGACTACGACTCGATCGACCAGATCGTGAAGACGTCGAAGAAGCATAAGAACGAGCACCGGCTGGAATGGGACATCTTCAAGGTGCCGCATCACAGCTCATACCGCGCGATTGGTCCGGAAAAGGGCAAGGACGAGACGAAACCGACGGACGAGGTGAAATGGCTCTGCGAGACACAGGGACAGGAACGCCACATCATGATGTCGACAAGTTGGTCGATTCCCGTCAAGGGCAGCAAAGAGGATGACGACGTTCAGCCCCCGCACCGTCAGGCCGCCAACTATTACAAGCGCGTCGCAGATAACAAGGACGGAGAGTACAAGGTCACGATGGACCTGCCCAACAAGGCCAAGCCCAAGCCGAGCGTGATCAAGATCACGACCTACGGCGCGGAGCTGGTTCTCGTGGCGACTTCGACCGCCGGCGCGGCCGCAATCGTCTCTACGCCGGCGCGCGCGGGGTGATATGCCGATTCACCCGTGGTGGAGCAACTTCGGCAAGGTGATTGCCGAAAGCGACCTTGTGTCGGGACCCGCAAGGGACCTCGCACTGGCCATCAGCCTGCGCAATTCGAGCGCCATCGAACTCGTTGAAATCCGGCATGAGGTGGGGACGAACCTCACCGCTCTCTTGCTCAACATCGAAGTTCAACGGCCGCAGAAACTCGCCTACCCGATTCGCCGAATCGAGCCGATCGCGGTCGTATTCGGCACCGGGAATGCACGGCCTGCAATTCTCGCCGTCCGTGACGATTTTCCGGATACGCCTCACCAAAATTGGAGCCCCATCGGCAATCCGTGTTCGTTGTGCATCGACGACCGACCTTGGTCCGAAGCCAAGCTCGCCGCAACACCGGCCGACCTGCTACGCCGTATTCAATTGTGGTTGTCAAAGGCCGCGCGGGGGGAATTACATGACCCGGCCCAACCGCCAGACCCGCTATTCTTCGTCTCCACCCTCGGTCTCATCCTGCCGCCTAGTGCGGTTGCTCCGAACAGCGAACCGGTGGAGCTGGTCGGCTATATCCGTCCCGACAACGAACAATTCGTAATCGCTCGGCCGATCAGCGAAGCGCCGGTTGGGCATATCGGATTCGTCATACTGAACTTCGAATTGCCACCGCAGGGCATGACTCGACTGCGGCGCGCGCCGACGACCTTGGGCCAGCTCGCCGCGGAGCTCGAACCTACCGGAATCCATCTGATGGATGCCCTCAAGGAGCGGCTGCAAGATTGGGCTGCGGTGACCGGCGACAAGGTACGGCGGCTCGCCTCGCGCATGGCGATCGTTGTTTCCTTTCCGACGACCGGCGCAGGGCGCACCGCCAATGACGTCCGCGCGTTCATGACCTTCCAGACGGCGGGCGAGATCGGCGTCGCCATGGGTATCCTAGATAACAACACAAGCGGTGTCGGCGCGAAGGCCGGTTATGTACGCCGCATTGTTGTCGGGCCATCGACGGCGCCGGATCTCCAGATCGTGCCGGCACAAGTGCATTTCGCGCTCGATCGTAACCTGGCATCAATAATCAGCGGTCACGCCACACCAGACAGACGGCGCACCGTTCTCGTTGGAGCCGGTTCGTTGGGTTCTCAGCTCGCTCTCAATCTCGGCCGTGAGGGCCGCTTCGACTGGAGCGTCGTCGACGGCGACGTCGTGCTGCCGCACAATCTCGCTCGCCATGGATTGCTCAACGAAGCACTGGCCGCGCCAAAAGCCACTGCCCTCGCCGCCCAGCTCAGTTACTTCCTTGCCGAACCAGTGAAAGCCTTTCCATGCGACGTGATGTATCCCGGCCCGGCTCTTGAAAAAGGCCTTACCGTAGCGCTCGCAGATGCAGAAATGATCATCGACGCATCCGCGTCGGTTGCCGCATCGCGTTATCTGAGCGACTTGCCGAATGCCAAGGCGCGGCGCGTATGCGCGTTTTTCAATCCTTCCGGGACCTCGGTCGTCCTGTTTGTCGAGGACCAGGAGCGATCCATCACCTTGCGCGACCTTGAAGCGCAATATCACCGGCTTATTCAGACGGAGCCAACCCTTTCAAATCATTTGCACGCCGACAGCCAAGGCATCCGCTATAGCGGGTCCTGTCGGACGCTCACAAACCGTATCCCAGCCAGCCGTGCGGCACTTCTCAGCGCACTCGCCGCGCGCGGGATACAGGACAGCTTGGCCATTTCGGGCGCCGAAATCCGAATCTGGAATTGCAATGAGGATGGAAGCGTGACGGTCCTGCGTCGCGAGGGATGGGCTGTTCACAGCATCAAATTCGGCGACTGGAGCGTTCACTACGATGAGGGATTGCTCGATCGGCTTGCCGCCTTGAGAACCAGCAAGCTACCCAACGAAACAGGAGGCATCCTGCTTGGCGTTGGCGACATGATGCGGAAGGAAATCCATGTCGTGAACGCGTTGCAGCAGCCTGAAGACAGCAAGGGATCGGTAACAGGCTTCGAACGCGGCGTGGTCGGACTCGCCGATGCCCTCAATCAGGCGATTGAAGCATCGATGTTCCAATTGCGATACGTCGGCGAATGGCACTCACACCCGGATTTGTCGTCAATGTGGCCGAGCACGACGGATATCGCGCAGCTTCTTTGGTTGCAAAGCGAGCTGGAGGCCGAAGGGTTGCCCGCGCTCATGGCGATTGCCGGTGAAAGCGGCCAATTCACATGGGTCGTAAAGCCCCAGCCGCCGACGACAGCAGCGCCACTGAGCGAACCGCAGCGAGCGCGCAATGCCCGCAGTTGATGAGCAGGGACTCTTTGAAAATCACGCCTCGAAGGCCGACTTTCTAACGGCGGGCAAGATCGACGACACGATCGGGCTGTGCCTGTCGGGCGGCGGCTACCGAGCGATGATCTATCACGTCGGCGTTCTGATCCGGCTGAACGAGCTTGGTTTACTCCGGAAAATCCAAGAGATCGCAAGCGTTTCAGGCGGCTCGATCACCGCGGGAGTGCTTGGCCGCGCTTGGCCACGATTGCACTTTAATTCGAATGGCACCGCCGGCAATTTCGTTGAGGAAGTTGCCGAGCGCATCCTCACCTTTGCGACCGTCGGCGTCGATACCAAGTCGATCTTGCTCGGCTTACTGCCCGGCAGGACCGCGGCCGATTGCATAGCGGCGGCCTACGATCGTCACCTTTTCAATGGCGCTTCATTGCAAGACCTGCCTGACCGACCGCGTTTTACTTTCATGGCGACCAATTTGCAGACCGGCAGCGGCTGGCGCTTTGCTAAGGACTATGCCGCCGATTACCGTGTCGGACGCATCGACCGGCCGCATTTGCGACTGGCACGGGTCGTTGCGGCTTCGTCGGCTTTCCCGCCCTTCCTATCTCCTGTGAAGGTTGAGTTCGAATACGGCACTGTAAAGCCCATGAACGGGGCCGATCTTCACAAGGCGCCGTTCAAGGATGTCGCGGTGCTGACCGATGGCGGCGTGTACGACAACCTCGGACTTGAACGGGTCTGGCGGCGCTGCCGTACCGTCCTGGTCAGCAACGCCGGCCGCGCGACGCCGGAGATCGGCTCTCCAACCGGACGATGGGGCGGCCAAATCATGCGCACGCTCTACCTTGTGCAACAACAGGCTGAGAATTCGAGGAAGCGAATTCTCTTCGGCATGCACAACCTCGGTCAGCGGAGAGCGGCATTCTGGAGCATCGACACGCCAATTCCAGACTACGGCATCCACGACGCCTTGCCGCTCGCAGCCGAACAGAGCATCATCGCCGCGACGATGCGCACACGGCTGAATCCGTTCTCGCCTTACGAAATCGATCTTCTGCTCAAAGCGGGCTATGCCGGGTGTGATGCTTCGCTTCGGGCGCGACAGCTCGCCAAGAACGATCCGCCTGCATCGTATACGGGCTTGCCTCTTCGCAACGACTGTTAGCGCCGCATCAATTCGGCATGATCAGGGATGATTCGCGGGACGCACACCATGCTTCTAATCATTTTCGCAGAGCAATCTCACGCTGCGGTATGTGGACCTCTGCGTTCAGGCGATGGGCCTCCACCTTCGTTCGAAATGAACGATAAAGTTGCCCCCAATGCGCAGCGAACGGGATCAAATCCTCCTGGCAGACGCGCAAGTTCGCGGAAACGGGCGTCTAATATATGCGCCCAGTAAGAAAGCAGGGATCAGGATGGTGGTGACGTGGAAGAAACTGATGGCGGCGATCGAACGCGATCCCGCCTTTAAGGAAAGAGCAGCCGCTCCCGAATTACCCGCGGCCGAAGATTCGAGTGCCAAAGCGGAGGTCGTGCAACTGTTCCAATTCATCGGGGCGTATGTAGTGGTCTTTCAGGATATCGAAGCCAAGCTCGATCAGATCATTCAACTCGCCATTGGCCTTGAGCGCTGGCACGTGAGCCATGGCGTCGTGGCCCTTCTGTCCAACGGTCAGAAGATCGATCTCGCTCAGTCTATCGTGCACTCCTCGGCCGTCGCGAGCGGCGCCACCTTTCAGAAGGATTGGGTTAAATCCTTCGACGAGGTTATTCAACGCCTCAAGGCCGAGGGCTCGCGGCGCAACAAGATCGTGCACTCGCTTTACCTCTTTGACTTCATGCAAGCGGGAGGCCCGGCGCTACGCAGCAAGCGAAAGCGCGCAAGAGGCGAGATAGAGCTCGACCAAGAATGGGTCGATGCCGCCTATATCAGCCGGGCCACCGGCGAGATTCACGAGCTCTCGTTCGATCTCGGTATGGCACTCACACAATTGCGCCACTGGTCGGAAATGTTGGGAAGGGCGGCGGCGAGGGAAAGTTGATGCCAATACCCATTTCAGATGCGCTCGCCTATCGTTTCTTCGAGAGCTTCGCGCGCTTTGAATGCGCCATGAAGGAAACAGACTTCTGCCGCCGTGGGCCTTACAACCGTGCGGAGCCCGACTGGAAGAAGTTTGAGGCGACGCTCGCGTCGCGCCTCCAACCGCTAGACGAGAGCGAGCTTGCGCGTGCCATGACCTATCTCTTGACGCATCCGCCGCAGGTCCAGGTGTTTCAGGACGGCAAAGCCGCATTTCAGTCAGCGCCGTTGCGCGGCGTGACGGACGGCGGTCGCGTCTGCGAGACATTACGCCGCATCCGCAACAATCTCTTTCATGGCGGTAAGCACACGGACCATTCGCCCGAAGAGCGGGATGCCAAACTGCTTCGCTGCGGTCTACTGGTGCTTGAAGCGGCAGCGGATCTGGACGTACACCTGCGCTCGGTCTATCGGGGCGAATACTAGAGATCGCTCGTGTGCGGCGCGGCACGTAAGCGGTGGCAAACCGTTCCAAATAGTCGTGGGGAGGCGTTGGCCGACGTCAGCGTGCGATTTGCCCACCCCGGCCATGTCGACAACCTCATGATATTTCGTCGTCACATACTCGCTGAACGAGTTGGGATGGAAGTGGCCGAAATGTATGGCTCTGCCTCCAAATTAAGAGCCGTCAACTTGCCTTTGATCAAACGACGAAGGTCAATCGTTTGAGCCAATGCCATTCGCAAATCGTATCCTTCCATTAGGATCATGCTCTTATCGGGATTTTGCTTCATAAGCGGCACGACGTTTTCCGACCAACCATTGATTGAGAGGAACAGCCCCATCGTCTGCCTTCCCGAGCGGCCGATTTGACCATACAGACCGTCCAACTGACGAATATCAGCAAGCCTCTCGCGCCAGCGGCATTCCACGATGTAATGCCAACCTTCAAGCTCGAAAGCACCGTCGATTTGTTCGCCGCCCTCATTTCGCTGAAAGGCTCGAACTACTGGAATTGCGTGTGCCACGAACATACGGTGAAGCACATCCTGAAGCAGATAACCGCGCTGATGTGGTTCGCCCGAAGTAGATAAATGATCAAACTGCGCAAGTAGCAACCCAGATTCTTTGCGCAGGTTTGCCTCGCGTTCCTTTTGTTGGCGCTCCATTCGTTCCTTAGACAAGCGCTCATGCTCGGCTTTCTCGCGCGCGTCCGCCTCAGCCAAAATCCCCCTTAGCTCTCGGGCCTTCTGAACGACGGCTCTTGCCTTGTATTCATCCTGCGCCAAATCGAAAGCGTCCCAACTGGATGCAAGATCTATTAGTTTACGGATAACCGCGCCTTCATTTCCATCTTGCGCCAACTCTTCGAGAATCAAAGCTCCCGCCTGCCGTTTTGTAAGGGCGTCGCCTGTTGTCGTGTCTTTACCCTTCAAGAACATTCGGACGTGCGCATCCGAAATGCCTACTGGGCGCAATAAACGATCCGCCGCTATCCGCTTAACATTGACAAGCGTTGCGAGCACCTCAAGCGCCAGCTTGCGCGCATCAACTCCGACTGCTTCGGTTTGCTCAACCATCGCCGCCCACTTTGTCTGGGAATAACCCCGGCATCCAGCGCGAGGCCAGCGCGGCCGGGAACGCCAAAGCAAGCGGTTCTCGGATTCCCTTGGAAGCGAGAACGCCGCGATCCAAGAGCGCGGAGACGATACGCCGCGCGTGGCGCGGTGTGCTTCCTAATAGGCTAGCGACATCCGCCCGGGGCAGTTCGCCGCGATAGAGGACCGCCTCGAGCACATTTCCGGCCTTTGGTGGAAGTTTATTGAGCCTGATTTCTTCTTCCGCCCAAAGCTGGATGCGCGTTCGCAGTCGGTCAGGCTGCACTAGTTCTTCCATGAACTTCACCTGATCGAGGGCGGTTTCTAGAAAGAACCTCGTGAAGGATGCCAAGGCCTCTTCGCTCAAGCTACCGCGCCCATCAAGATCGTTTCGACGCGGCAAATCGGCCTCTGCAAGATGCGCCTTATATTTTTCTACATTGCGCGCGAGGCCGCGCGCGACTGACCAAACGCCTCCAGTGTCCAGCGCATCCAAAAGCATGGCGTGCGACATAAGCCGCGTGACGCGACCGTTGCCATCGAGGAATGGGTGAATCCATAACAGGCGGTGATGCGCTGCAGCAGCGGCGAGGATAGCGTCTGTCTTCCCGACACGGCTATATACACGCTCGAATTGATCCAAAAACCGTGGAATTGCGCCTGGACTGATCGCAATATGGCGCGCGACCTTCACGTCGCGCTTGCGAAATTCACCCGGAACAATGCGCTGCCGATCGCGGCTTTCGGGATCTTCGACCCAAAGCATTTCCTCGGGCAGAAGATCGCAAAAACGTCTGTGTATCTCGCAAAGTCCGGTGGCTGACACCGTACGGCCCCTGAGATTGCCGTCATCGATCCAGCGCTGCACGGCGATATGCGCTTTGGCCTCAAGCTGAAGATCGCGCTTTTTTTTGTCTTGGCTGTAATCGTCTTTGAGTGCACGTTCTATGTCGATTGGGTGGGTGTCATGCCCTTCGATGAGATTGCTGTAATAGCAGTTCATTGAGCGCACGAGCTCAGCGAGCGCGGCACGCACGCTCGGGGTCAGGCTGGCGCGGAAGCCGGACGCCTTTCCCGACAGCTCTACGGCTAAGTCGGTAAGCGGACCGCGATGGCGCGAGTCCTCTGAAATCAGCAAGGGCTCCATCAAGCCCGTGCTTTCTCCGCGATCTGGCGCCTCTTTTATGTCCTCTTTCATGTCCGCTATCTTTAATTATTTTCACATTCAAAATCAAATATTTATCCTGATCTTGGGGAAAGAAGAGGAAGAATGTATGTCCTCTTATGTGTCCGATATAAAATCTCGGCATCTGATCTTCGACATTGCAATTCTGCCGATTCCCATTATTCTCACTGAGATTGGTGAGAATAATGAAGCAAATCATTGTCCCTGCTCTCAAGCCTGACCAAGACCCGCTTTTGGCGGGCCGCTTGGATGGAAAGCGCTTTTTTCTGCGCACCTTGGAAGAACTGCCGGTGCTGTCCGAGCCGACGGTGATCGTGCTCGACTTCAAGGGCGTCGAACTCGCCACGTCCAGCTTTCTCAACGAAGCCCTGCCGCCCTTGCGCGATCACCTGCGTCTCCGCCGTCCCGGTGGCTATGTTGTTCTCGCAAATCTTGCCGAAAAGGTCCGCGAAGAGCTTGAAATGCTTCTCTCCGGCATGGGCGACGCCTTCCTGACGGTGGAGACTACCCAAGCAGGCGCCGTGACCAAGGCCGAACTGGTCGGGGTGCTGGATCAGAAATTGTTGGAAACGCTGGAGCTTGTCCGCAGCAAGGGCGAGACAACTGCGGTAGAATTGCATAGCGACTCGGCAGATTCCGCCATCGGCGCGACCGCGTGGAATAACCGCCTCGCCGCATTGGCAAGTAAGAGTCTTATTGTCGAGCTACCCCAAGGCCGCTCGAAGAAATACCGTCCTGTTCTGGAGAAGGCCTGATGGGACTTGATTTCATCAAGAAGGCCGCGCCTTCCTTCCGCAAGATGCTTGATCGCCGCGCGATCGAGCTTCGCACGCCGACGCTGTTCAACCGCGACACGCCATCGATCACGCGGCTGGCTTCCGCCGAGATTTGCAACGGCTCGCGTTTCAATGCCGGTGACAAACTTCACCTTCGCGTTCTGAACAACAAGCTGGTCGCACAGCGTGACAACGTGGTGGTTGCGGAATTTCCTGCGCCGCCGCCGGAATTCCTGAAGCAGGTTCAGGCCGGAGCCGGAATCGGCAAGGGGGAAGTAAAGACCGTTCATGTCCTCAGCCAAACCGTGGAGATTGGATTTTGCGAGTAGCCAAACCACTTCATCCCAAGCGCGAGGGCCGCAATCTCCGACGTGAGCGTCGCCGCTGGGATGACGCCGAGGTGCACCAGTTGCCGCTGGGTTGCATGGGCTGCGCCGACAGGCCCCTGTGCGGCGGCATGCATAAAAAGCAGCGGGATTTCGATTGCCTTGGCGATTGCTGCGGAAACCCCGGCGAGTGCGACACCGTTTGCCCCCGCAACTTCGACCGCTATGTCGAATTCTACCGCGAGGTTGATGGTTTCGACCTTGCCAATATCCCGCGCGCCACGCCTTGCCTGCCGCCGGACCTGCCGGAATACGTCCCCTATATCTTTCACCGCAACCGACGCACCGAATTGCTTGACGTTCCTGTCGTCGCGCTCCCACTGCATAAGTTCTATAGCCGTCGCGGCGGCGATCTCCGCTACAAGAACCGCGCCGAAATCGAAGCAACCTTCCGTATCAAGCGCACCACACGCATCATGCTGATCGGCAGCGGACGCGATAAGCCCATCGAAGGGTGGTGGGGCTTGAGCACGCGGCGCCGTGACATTCTCCAAGCGCTCGCCGATCTTGGCATCGAGTTGGTCACGTCGCCGAACTACAGCCTCTTCACCGATGTCCCGCGCCACGACAATCTCTACAATATGAAGCGCATCGCCTGGGCGTGGTACGAAGCCACCGATGAAGGCTTGCCGAGCGCGATTCATCTCAATGCGCGCACCGATCAAGACTACGCGCGGCTCGCCGCTTTCATTCAGGAGCGGCCCGAAATCACCGACGTATCCTTCGAGTTCAAGACCGGCGGCGCATGGCGCGGCCGGCGCGATTTCCATCATCGGCATTTGGCGAGAATAGCGCGCAATGCAAAGCGGCCTCTCCGCTTGATCATGATGGGCGGCCTTGCGGCCATCCCGTCACTTGCTCCCGCCTACGGCAAGATCACCTTCGTCGACACGACCGCCTTCATGAAGGCACTTTACCGGCAGCGCCTCTTCCCCGGTAACGATGGGGGTGTCCTCGGTATCGCCGATCCGACAAAGGCGGGCGCAGGTGTGGATAGCCTTCTCAGGCACAACATCAAGACCATGCGCACCCATATTGAGGGTCTCGTCAGTGATGCGCGCGCGAAGGTGTCGGCGCATGACAGTGAACCGCTGCCAGGAACCCATCCATCGGACTTTTCTGAGCGAGGCGCGCCTGCTTCAGGTCGGCGCGGGCGCCACTGATCAACAGCGCATGATCTCCTGACCTAAACCGCAGATCGGCGCTCAAGCTTTGCAGGCCCGCGAATAGGTCGCGAAAACCGTTTCCATGTCCGGGATCACGCCCATGCCGCGAGACGCCTTCTTGAAGCGTGAGGTGCAGAGCGCGCCCGTGGTCGGTCAGATTCTTAAACTCGTCGGCCTCCCGGAGGGTGGCAAGCACGCCAACACCGCGATCTGCGGCCACGAACTCAAAACTCCCATGCGCCGCTTGAAACGCCAGCAAACCGGTTTCAGGCCGCTCCGAATGCTCTCTGATGTTAGATTCCATCTCCTTCAAAGCCGCGGCCATATATTGAGCCACCGTGGCGGGGAGGCCCGCCGTCTCAGCCGACTTCCGCGCCGTCATCAAAAACCGTGTCCTCGGCACATCGTCTTCTTTCTTGAGCGGATCAAAAATTGTCCTCATCACACCGCGAAGCCCGAGCGTATCGAACCAGAGCGATTGCGTGCCACGCAAGACGCTCCGCAGATCAGCTTGTGTGAACGGGTCAAGCCAGGGTGTGGCAAGCAGCGATGCTTGCGCTGAAGAAAAGGCAAGTTCGACAAGAGGAGAAATAGAAGCCGCGGAAAATCTGTCGTTCCCATTGGGAGCGGGCGTCTTGCCCCGTCGGTACGCAGCGACGAGGTCATCGACTATATCAAAAGTAAGTTCTTTGCTTTGCATCATTGTGAGCAGATCAGGCTAGAAGGCCGAACAATATGAACTCGACTATTAGCACTTAAACCTCCAATTAGAGGAGCTCCGCCTCCCGCAAAAAGCTCGCAAACCAAGCCGCAGCCTGCGTCCTGGCTTTCGATTTTTGATCCTCAAGTATCCGCGACGCGCGGCGTTCAATTTTCGCTGCGCGGCGCCGCTAAGGCATGCCATGGTTCAGCATAAGCTTTCTCTACCAGATCGATGAGCAGTGAACTGACGAATTCCGGCTGGATTGGGGGACAACGAAAGTTGCATTGTGCGCGGTTGATGCGACGAGACTCTGAGACCGATGCACCGACAGTCCTCCAGACGAGCGGATGAAGCCGTTTCGGCCGATCGCCGATATCCGGTGACTGTTCGACTGAACGACGGGAGACGGTTACATGGGACTTTATAAGAAGTGGTGTGACGCCACCAAGGAAAAGGACAAGCGCAAGCGATATTGGACGTACGTCGAAAAGGAGGGTGGCCGCGATGAAATCAGCGGAGAACTCGCTGAAACCATGCGTTCTCACTACGACCGCCTCGACCGTATCGCCGATGATGTTCAGCGCTTGGGCTACGAGGTTGCGGCGGAAATATTACGGACGCAGCTTCCTCAGACTGCGAAAGGCAGATCGGGAGACCTCGGCGAAATCCTGGCTACCGAACTCGTCGAGGAAGAGATTGGGCTTCGCGTTCCTGTCCGCCGGCTACGCTACAAGGACGGGCGGAACATGGCGATGCGAGGCGATGATTTCATTGGCGCAGGCTACAACAATGATGGCACCGATCTATGGTTTCTGAAGGGCGAAGCAAAGAGCAATAAGGTTCTCGGCAAGGCCACGGTCACGAGCGCCCGTAAGGTCCTCAATCGCGACAATGGGCGATGCACGCCGGACTCACTCGCGTTCGTGGCAAATCGCTTGCTGGAGAGCGCTGACGACGACGACGTGGAGCTGGGGCGCAATATCCGCGATGAGCTGGGCTTGAAGGCCGTGCCAGCCGACCGCATCGACCACATGCTCTTCACCATGTCGGGCAACGGGCCGCACGCCTCACTGAAGGAAGACCTTTCGGCTTCAGGGACCAACCGCGACCATTATGTGGTGAACCTCCACATCGAGGATCATCAGGACTTCATCAAGGACATGTTCGAGAAGGCGGAAGACCTTGGAGACGACTGATGAACTTCAAACCTTCCTGACGCAAGCGACGCGGGAAGGCGCACAGGGGCGGCTGCTTTACCGCGGCGCGGCCTGGTCGCTGATGCAAACCGATGGAGTTCTCCCCGATGGCGCGCCGGCCCTCGGCGCCACGATTGCCACCGATCTCGCCAACTATGGATTTGCACTTCTGCGCGCGGCTATGGCGTTGCGAGCCCGGGAAGGTTCCACGGAGTTGGCCAGCAAGGCATTCGAACGGGCTGGGAATGCATTCGAGGCATTGATCCGGAATGCAGATCCTGAAGCGGCCGATCGTGGCTTCCGTCGGACGGTCGCAGCCGCAGCCTATCATTTGGCGGGCTTCTCCGCCGTCGCTTACTCGCTATTCAACGAGGCGGCAGGAGACTTGAATCTGACGCCCGGCGAACTGGCGGTGATGCGTCTGATCCTTCGGGACCTCGACGGCCTTCGGACGTTCGTTCGAGGCTGGCTGAACGACGAAGCGCACGGCGATGGTCGGTTGGCGGCCGATTTATCTGGCGACGACGCCGATCTTGACGAGGTTCTGGCGGTAATTCTCAACACGACGATCTGTCGGGCGTTGGCGTTCTTCGATTTCGCGCTCGAGACCGGCGAGGAGGAGCCGCTCGACGCGGCTCGATCGCTTCTCGAAAGTGCCGTCAGCCTGGCGGATAATGCCGAGAATGTTCCCCTGTGGTGGATGGCCAACTTGTGCCGACATCTAATCGATGATCTGTGGCAACATTCGCTGCACCAGAACCTGCCGACGCAACCACCCGAGGGGGCGGAGACGCAATATCCCGACCTGCGCCGGTTGTTCATCAGCTCGCTCTACGCGCGGAAAACCTCGGAAGTGGAGCTATGGCCGTCACAACGCGAGGCAGCCGGCCGCTCGACGGACGTGAAGGATGATCTCGTTGTCGCGCTGCCGACCAGCGCGGGCAAGACGCGTGTTGCGGAGATCGCCGCCCTGATGACGCTGTCGTCGGCGAGGCGGGTCCTGATCGTGACGCCGTTGCGCACCCTTTCGGCTCAGACGGAACGATCCTTTCGCAAGACCTTCGCGCCCCTCGGTTTCAGCGTCTCGTCGCTCTACGGCGCCAGCGGACTATCGGCCGGTGACGAGGACGCGCTGCGTTCGCGCGAGATTGTGATCGCGACGCCTGAGAAACTCGACTTCGCCCTGCGAACCGACCCAGCGCTGATCAACGACGTTGGGCTGATCGTGCTCGATGAGGGCCATATGATCGGACCGAGTGAGCGGGAGATTCGATACGAGACGCTCGTCCAACGGCTGCTACGACGCGCGGATGCGGCCGAGCGGCGGATCGTCTGCCTCTCGGCAATCTTGCCCAGCGGAGACGAGCTCGACGACTTGACGGCATGGATCCGCGCCGACGAGCCAGGTGATCCGGTACGCTCCGACTGGCGTCCGACGCGCCAACGCTTTGGGATGCTGACCTGGCGCGCGCCCAACGCGCGCCTGACGCTCGACCTGACCAACAACGGTCCCTTCCTCGACAAGTTCGTGGTTCAGAAGGCGGCCCGGGGGCGAGAAACGAATCCTTACCCCAGGAAGACATCACATCTGGCGTTATTCGCTGCGTGGGAATTTGCCGCTCAGGGAAAACGAACATTGATCTTTTCGACGCAGGCTAACTGGGTGGAGGGATACGGCAAGCAGGTCGTAGATCTCTGCAAGCGCGGATACCTCGACTCACTGCTGGAAGACGAGACGTCGATCGCCCGTGCTCTTGAAGTCGGCAAGGAGTGGCTCGGAGAAGACCATCCAGCCGTCGCGAGCCTGAAAGCCGGGGTCGCCATTCACCATGGCCGCCTTCCAAGCCCCTTTCTGCGCGAGCTGGAGATTTTGCTCTCCGAGGGCGTCCTGAAGGTGATCGTCGCCTCGCCGACGCTCTCACAGGGACTCAATCTCAACGCCGCGGTCTTGCTTGTCCCCGCGCTCTACCGGGCAGGCAAACTCATCACTGGCGAGGAGTTCGCCAATGTCGCCGGGCGCGCTGGACGCGCTTTCGTTGATGTTGAGGGTCTCATCGTCCACGTCATGTTCGATCGGGTCGATTGGCGCAGCAGAGAGTGGCGCGCGCTCGTCGCCTCCTCGCGCTCGCGGACACTGAAAAGCGGGCTGATCCAGATCGTGGGTGAGATTCTCGAGCGTCTGTCGCGGGAGGGCCTGCTGGCCCGCGACGACGCTTGGGAATATCTCGCCAATGCACGCGATGCTTGGAAGTCGCCCGAGGAGGAAGCCGCACTGACGGCTCGGCTTGCCGAAGCCCCCGCCGAAGTCGCCGTTGATGATGAGGACACCGAAGACGGTGGTGCGGGCGGCGACGAAGAAGAAGAGAACATCGAGGAGGAGCCGCTTTCCGAGCTGGTGGAACGGCTTGACACAACTGTTTTTGGCTTGGTGGAAGCGCTTGATGCAGATCGCGCGGATCTCCCCAGGCTTCTCGACGAGGCGCTAAAGGGGTCGTTGTGGGCGCGTCAGATCGTGCGCGAGGGCGAAGGCGTTGAAGCGCTCCATCGGAAGGTCTTCGAAGCACGCGCCAATCTCATCTGGTCGGTGACGACGCCGGAGGCCCGCAGGGGCCATTTCGCAATGGGCGTCGGGCTCGAAGCCGGTTTGGCGGTCGACGCGATGGCGGACGAGCTAGGCAATCTGATCGACCGCGCCGACGCTGCCTCTCTGTCGGGAGACGTCAACCAACTCGCGGACGCGTTGGCCGGTCTGGGCGAGCGGCTCCTCGTCATGCGACCGTTCATTCCTGACAAGAAGAATGCACTGCCAGCCAATTGGAAGGTCATCCTCAAGCAATGGGTGTCGGGGGCAGAGGTGACCAAGATTGGTCCGCAAAACATGCGGCTGGTGGAGGAGGCTTTCACTTATCGGTTGGTTTGGGCGCTCGAGGCGATCAGAACACGACGTATGACCCTGGGTTGGTCACCAGACATCATCCCCGGCGGCGCTGCCGCGTCGGTGGAAACGGGTGTTCCGCAGTTCATGATGTCTATGTTGATTCGTGCTGGCCTTCCATCGCGGCGAGCGGCGGTAGCAGCGGTTCAAAGCGCCAAACCGATATTCGTAACGCCGGCAGAAATGCGCGCATGGTTGGAGTCCGATGAGATCACCGCATTCACAGATGCGGGTGACTGGCCGACACCGGACACGGCCCCCTTGTGGGCGCGCTTCAGGACGGAAGCACTCAGCGGTGGAATCCAGAAATGGTCGATAGAGCGATACCGCCGACTGCTTGACGCCCCAACTTCTTCGGCGCCATCGCCGGGTCTTTATCGAATTATTACGGATGAAGGAGACGGGAGGACATGGCTCGCTACACCGGACTACAGTCGCGTGGCGGCGTTCAGAAAGCCTGCCGTTGATCCCAAGCCGAGCCTGTTTTTCGGCCGACTGCTCGGCGCGACGTCCGTTGTCGATGCCTTGCGCGTTGGTCGAGGTAAGCTGCGGTGGCCGCGCGCGGACGCTCGTTGATTAAAAAAATCACCGTTTGAAAAACCGTTTTAATTTTGGTTTCTCAAACGGTGAGTTTCTGGAAGTGCCTGATTTGAATGGCGCGCCGGAAGGGATTCGAACCCCTGACCCCCAGATTCGAAGTAAGACGGCCAAAATAATCTTTTAAAATCAGATACTTAGATTTGGCTTCTCGTTCAAGTTTGGGCGTTCGGGTTCGCTTCTCTCCCGTCCTCTCCGAGCCGATACGCAGGAAAGCCAACCGTCATAGTGCTCCGTTTCCGCTAGCGCTCTCGATCTCGCACCCTGATGTTGGATTGACCGAACAGAAGCTGGTCGAAGGAACATCGTGGACTGCGTCCCGCTCTCGATGAGTCCCACAACACGATTCGAGAGATGAAATCCCGGGCCTGGGTCCGCTATTTGCACGAAGCGATCATTCGCACGGCGTCCGCTTTTAACCCAGAGCGGACATTCACCAGTGGTAATCGCAGCCACTTTGCCCTGATGCGCGTTTCAGCGTAGCCTGTGAGACCGATGTGCATTCCCGCCGGGTGGTGCTCATGCCGACCAAGCGGCTCGTTGGTGTTGCGTTAGCCTGTGCCATTGTCTGCGGCGCCAAAGTTGCGTCAGCTGATGAGGGTGGCGTCAGTCTTTGGTTGCCGGGTTCGTTTGGAAGTCTTTCGGCAACTCCGCAAACTCCCGGGTGGTCGTTCGCAACCTTATATTATCACGCGAATGTCGGAGCCGCCGGCGACATCGCTGCAGCCAACGCAGTTCGGATCGCGAAGTTCAATCCAACACTGTCCGTCAACCTCCACTTGGACCTCAACGCCAAGGCCGATCTGGTCGCCATCTCTCCGACCTACGTGTTCGAAAACAAGATTTTCGGAGGCCAGCTCGCCGTCAGCCTGATGGGAACTTACGGCCGGCAGACCGGTAGCATCGACGCACTGATAAGCGGCGCTCTCGGACCGTTTGGCTTTGGTGCGGAGCGAAGCATTTCGCAGAGTCTCACCGCATTCGGTGATTTGTATCCGCAAGTCTCTTTGCGTTGGCATAGCGGCGTCCATAATTTCATGATCTACGGCTTCAGCAATATTCCGGTCGGCTCTTACGATGCCTCGCGCCTCGTCAATATGGGCATCGGCCATTGGGCAATCGACGGGGGAGCGGGCTACACCTATTTCGACCCCGCGAAGGGTAACGAGTTTTCGCTGGTTGCCGGCGTTACGCAGAATTTCCCCAATCCCCACACCGACTATCAAAACGGCGTCAATTATCACATCGACTGGGCAAACGCGAAATTCCTCTCCAAGCAGTTCTTCATCGGAACAGTCGGCTACTACTACGATCAATTCACGGCGGATCGCGGCGCGCCTGCATTCCTTGGCGAGATCAAATCGCGCGTTTTGGGTATAGGGCCGCAAATGGGGTTTCTTTTCCCCGTCGGCGAGATGCAGGGTTTCTTGAATTTCAAAGCGTACTGGGAATCGAACGCGTCTCACCGGGCGGATGGGTTCAATGCGTGGGTGACTTTTGCCGTTTCGCCACCTGAGAAAAAGGCCGCTAGCCTTTCATCGTTGAACCGACCGAACAAATAGAGTTGTACCAGAGCCATGAACCCAAACCGCCGCGAGACGATTGCGTTACTTGCAGGGACGGTGCCTGCAGCATTCGGCGCGATGTCCGCGATCGGGACATCCCATTCGGCGCAAGCGCAGACTCCCTCCACGAAGCCAAACATTCTTTTCGTTCTGATGGATAACCTGGGCTATGGCGAACTGGGATGTTACGGCGGAGGCGTGCTGCGTGGCGCGCCGACTGCGCGCATCGACGCGCTCGCCACCGAAGGAATGCGGCTTACGAACTTTAACGTCGAGGCGCAATGCACACCCAGCCGGTCCGCGATCCTCACCGGTCGCTTCGCCATACGTTCCGGCACGCATTCCGTCCCGCTGCCGGGCTCGGTCGAGGGGCTGACACAATGGGAGGTGACGCTCGCCGAAACATTATCGTCCTCCGGCTATGCGACGGGTGCCTTTGGCAAATGGCATCTCGGAAGCTCTCAGGCGCGCCTTCCAAATGCTCAGGGCTTCGACGAATGGTACGGGATTCCGCGCACTACCGATGAAGCGATGTTTCCCTCGCAGCCCGGTGCGAAAGCCGCAGGCATTCCGTTCATGCACATCATGGAGGGTCGCAAAGGCGAGCCGAGCCGCGACGTGGTTGTCTACGACCTTGATCAGCGGCGGCGGATCGACGAGCAGATCGTGAATCGAACGATCGATTTCATGAAGCGCTCGGTTCAGGCGGGAAGGCCGTTCTACGCATACGTCCCGTTCACGCTGGTACACGCGCCGACGCTGCCAAACCCCGCCTTTGCGGGCAAAACCGGGAATGGTGATTTCGCCGACTCTCTCGCGGAAATGGACGCAAACTTTGGCCGGTTGCTGGATACTGTCGATCAACTTCAGATTCGTGACAACACGATAGTCGTTTTCACCAGCGACAACGGCCCTGATTCCACTTTCCCGTCGCAAGGGACTTCAGGCCCCTGGCGCGGCTATTACTTCACGCATATGGAGGGTTCGCTCCGCACGCCATTCATCATGCGTTGGCCAGGCCGGGTTCCGGCCGGGCAGACGAGCAATGAGATCGTTCATTCCGTCGATACGTTTACGACCTTCGCGAAGATCGCGGGGGCCAGCGTACCACAAGATCGCGCTATCGATGGCGTAGACCAAAGCGATTTCCTGCTCGGAAAATCGGAGCGCTCCGCGCGAGAAGGATTTCCCGTGTTCGTAGCCGACCGCATGGAAGCAGTGAAGTGGAAGAATTGGAAGATGACTTTCTACGAACAGGAGCGAGACTGGTCGTCACCTCCAATCAAACTCGGCGTTCCAAAGATATTCGATTTGATCAACGATCCGAAGGAAGAGTACGGAGCCACGTTGACACCCAACGGATGGGTTGGCGGTCCGATGATGAAGATTGTAGCCGAGTTCGAGCAGAGCCTTAAACGCTATCCACCGATCGCGCCCGGCACACCAGACCCCTACACACCGCCCAGATGATGCGTTGTCGAAAACACGAAGCGGTGCTGTTGAGATGTCCGATCGGCATTAAGCGAGCATTCTGTCGGCAGCATACCAGTGGCAGCTTCTGACCCAAAGCCGGCATTGACCTGCCGTGACCAGGGGTTACGGTTCAATTGCCAAAGCTCGGTTGGGAGCTTTTCATGAAAGCCTCTTGGTCCTTTGAGGTGCTGATTCGCTTCCACGGGCCTCTAAGCCTCTGTTTAAAGACATGGAAACTGCCGGACATTGAGAAGCTGAATTGAAGAGCGCAAGGAGAACCGCCATGAGGAGTTTTGTCGCGCCATTCCTCATCGTGCATCTGGTCTCTCCTGCGTTGGCTCAAACGGCACCCGCGAAGATGACGTCCGAACAGGCGCGAGAGGAACGCGCTTATGCGGCAGGTATCCAGGTTGCGCTATGGGGCAGGCCGTTTGTGGACATCGCGCACACCTTCGCCGCAAGCCTCAAAGCCGGCGCGACCGGGCTCAGTTACTTCCGCAAGTTTCCCAATCTCAAGACCGCAGCCGACAAGTTCGTCAACACACCGAACAATGTTTCGATCGATGGATATGGTGCTGCCGATCTCGCCAGCGAGCCGGTGGTCGTGAGCGTGCCGGCGATCAAAGAAAAGCGCTGGTACATCATCCAAATCGGCGATTTCGACTTCGTATTCTCCGGAGTTTGCGCCCGCTATATCGCATGAAGACGTAACGGTTATCGAACGCGTCTACCGGGAAAGTGCCTGATAGCCGTCCGGTGTGCCAACCAGATACAGCTTATCGCGCTCGACGATTTCTATCTTGAAGGCCTCGAAAGAGTTTACCGCGGAACGTGCGAGTTGGAGTTCGTCCCGCTCGCCCTCCTCCATTTTCTTCAGAATCGCTCGGCTCAAAACCGCCTTGGCGATTGACATATTGGAGGCGGAGAGGCGCCCGCTCTGCATGAACAGGAAGTAAGCACGGTTGAGCGCGTGCTCCAT
The DNA here is from genome assembly GCA_964641065.1 of uncultured Hyphomicrobiales bacterium. Classification (GTDB taxonomy): domain Bacteria; phylum Pseudomonadota; class Alphaproteobacteria; order Rhizobiales; family Xanthobacteraceae; genus Pseudorhodoplanes. The sequence continues at coordinate 32,537 of CAZXJZ010000003.1, forward strand.
TCGATCGCAGTCGAATTCGTCGAATACCATGTGAGCCCCCAGACGGGGATATCAAACTTGATTCCCGGCTCAGAAGCGCCGCCCGCTTGTACTGCGCATCTATCAATCAGGACGGTTGACGAAAGTTCAGGGCTGAATCAGGATTTGCGGAAGCAGTGCCGAACGGCCAGAGAAAGCACGTTGAACCTTGACGTCGCTGCCATGAAATCGTCGTGTTGCGCTTAACGCCGTCCGCGAATAGTTCAATTTTTCACTGCCGGGACGCTGCAAGCGCCATTAGATATAAGCTCGCCGTCCTCTCGGGACGTGGGTCACGGAGGACACGGATGCCGAAAAAACTCGAAGAGAAGAGAGACTCTTACCTGAAGAAACTGAAAAGGCTTGGAAAGGAATTGAATGCAATCGGAGAATACCACAAGCAGCAAGTGGCGAAGGTAAAGGCCAAGACCGCCTCTTATGAAGCAAAGTTGAAAAAAATCGACGCTAAACTCAAGGATATCTAGACCGTGAGGTTCTCCGCGGACTCTTTGCCCCGGCTCGAGACAATATCGTACTGAACTTTTTGGCTTTCATTCAGGCTGCGAAGTCGCGCTTTCGCGACGGGCCGAGATATAGACGAAAAAGTCCTTACCGCCGGTATCGGGCATATGAAGCCGTGACCCGCGGTTCCGTTGAACACTTCACTGTGCCGCTCGCCACCTAAGAATCCCTCGCCTTCGTCACATCATAATATATATTCAGACCGCGTCCTTTGCGACCTTGAGTGGAGAGGCCTTTACAGTTTTGCTTGCGGGCTTCGCCTTGAATTCCATCGGCTCTTTGGTGAAAGGATTGACGCCGGTGCGCGCCTCTGTCGCAGGCTTGTTCACAACAGAAAACTTCGCAAAGCCAGGAATGGTGAACTCTCCCGCCTCTCTCAATTCCTTGTAACCAACCTCGGTCAAGGACTCGAGAACCGCCTTAACGTCGTCCTTTGCGACTTGGCTGTTCTCCGAAACGGCGTCGATAAGTTGTGTCCTTGTCATCTTGGCCATGCACATTCCTTCTTTGTAAGGTCGGCCGTCTACTCGTTGCGCGTTAATCTGTCCAGCACGTTTCGGAACCGATCGGTTGGTTCAGCAAGAGCCAGCCACGTTGCTTAAGGTGCACGGCAATCGCTCAACGCCGATGCCGGGTCGTAGAGGGCTAATTTCCGCCCTGCGGCGAGGCCCAGAAGTCGCTGAACGATTACGGCTGAGAATTTCTATTCGAATTCTACGCCGATGCGGGTTGCCTTTCGCCACTTCACCCGCGCCTGGCGTTTTATTCCATCCTGCGCGATGACCAGCGTGAAGCTGTCGGGAATTCCGACAGGACTTGCCACCTCAAGGCTGGCGCCTGTCTCGGAGACATTGCGAACTTGGCAGTCAATGACACTGGAGTGACCGAACGCGATGGTTCCGGCCTTTAGGACCCTGCGACGCGGCGTTGACCGGCGTTCTTCCATAGGCGTAGGTCGCTACTGAACCGCCTCCGCCACAACTACTCGTCGTGTCTTACGGTTCCCGCTTCTGGCAACGTAATCCGGCCACACCCCGTTCGGGGCCGAACCGCAGTCCGGCAGAGGACTTTGTCCAAATTCGCGCTAGACCCCAGCTTTTTAGGTTATCAGCTTCGAGCATGGGGACACTTAGCAAGATCTGTTTTTAGTGCGCCGCGCCTTCACCCACGATGACGAAAGCACCCCAATAAGCTGGATATGCATTTTTCGGGTCGGACGCGTCGTTCAGATACTCCAACATAGAGTGCTGCAACGCGGTGGCACGATCGAGCTTCGAATTAGCAACGAGCCTGTCGAAAGTGGCCGTGGCTAGCCGTGTTGTGGCCGCGGAATCCACCGCCCAATGCGATACCAGAAGCGCGCGCGCGCCGGAGTACAAAAACGCACGCGCGAGCCCTGACAACGCCTCGGCGCCTGGAGCTCCACCGGCAATCGTGTTGCAGGCCGAAAGCACGACCCAGTCGGCATTCAGTTTGAGCTGGGCGATTTCACTCGCGGTCAGCAATCCGTCATCCACGGCGCTTGCTTGGGAGGGAATGCTGAACGCAAGCGACGGCTCGGCAATATCCTTGATATCGCCCGCGACCAGCCCGTGAGTGGCAAAATACACGATGCGATAGTTCTCAAGTGACGCGCGCTTTACGGCGGTCTCCGTCGCTCTTTGTCCAAGGAAGATGTCTTCAGATTGTACACCTAGCTTCAACGCGACTGCATTCAGTTCATCGGCGGTGTCAGGCAATTGCGGCAAGGCCGCCGCGAGTTTCTCGCGGTCCACTCCGGCGCCTTTCCAGAAATCAGAATAGGCGGTAACCACCTCTCGCTTCCGTGCAGCCCGGGTCTGAGCCCCGGGGCTGTCGGGCCGGAATACCGGGTCGCCAAAGCCGACCATCGGTCTGCTGGCGATCGTGCCGCTATACGATCGCAGCGCTCGCAGGCTTGAAGCGGATGGCAGGATGGTCACTGCGTGACGTTTAAGAAGCCAATCCGCCCGACGGTACCGATCCATGCCCTCAGCTGCCGGGGGCGCGCTGGTTATGAGCAACTGAAACGGAATTGCAGTCAATGGTCCGGCCGGGACAACCAGCAAGTGCCGCTTATCCCTGATCAACGGCTCTAGTTCTGAGAACAGGGTCCGGTATAGTTCGTAAGCGCCGCCAACGTCAAACAACTCGCGAATTTTGCCGGCCGCTTTAAGCTCGGCGTCATCGAGCATCATGTCTACATCGAGACCGCGCCGGAAGGCCGCAACCCTGTCGCTCAGAGCCTTGCCGCCGAGCGCAACTCCTTGCCAAGCAAACTCGTCGCGCGTCATCGCCGCCACAAGCGTACCGCCGTAGCGCGTCGGGTATATCAGGACCATAGCCTCGTCGGATGAAAGCAACTGCTGCAACTCTGCGACCTTTGCAGGTCTTGGTCGCGCCAGGGCAGCGAAATCAGGAAATTCGATACGGAGACGCTCATTCAGCTGCTTTAATCTTTCGTCGACGCGGCTGAGCCTTTCCCGTGCGGCGACTTCCACGCTGCGGTTGCGCTGCGCGGCGGGTTTGGCAAGCTCGACCCGAACGTCGAGATCGGCCTGCCGGTATTCATTGGCCGCATCCTGCTGCTCGCGAACGAGACGAGCGAGTGAGTCGCTACCTGTTGCAAAGCGTGCTTCCAGTTGTCCGAGGGCTGAAGCAGCTGCAGAGTTGCTCGCCCATTGCGCTATTTCGAAAATCTCGGCATCGACCTCCCGGCCGATAATCTTGCTTTCTGCGGCGCGATCGAGCACCCGTACGGCCATATCGAATGTCAGAACATCATTCGCGCGCGCCGTTTCGCTTGCGAGCCGCTCAGTAACCACGGCAACACCGCGGAGTGAGGTTTCGAGCGCTTCTTTGATCTTTCCCTGCGCGATATAAGCTTCGGTCAGATTGCGGAGCGTCGTAATGAAATCTATGCCGCGAGTGTCGCTATTGCTCTGAAGCAGGGCGAGTACACGCCGATACACTTCCTGCGCTCTGTCTAAACGTCCCGTCTCCTGATAAAGAACACCGAGCGCACTCAAGCTCGCATAAAGTCGCGGATGATCGGGCCCGCGCGTCGCTTCCTGAATACGCAGTGCGCGCAAGGCTGCTGTCTCCGCGTCCAAACTGCGCCCCAGATTGTGATAGTTCAACGCCATCTGCTCGAGCACTTCGGCAACCGGTAGACTGTTTGCGCCTGAGATTCGCTCAGTCACCGACAGAGCGCTTCGGAACAGCGGCTCCGCGTTCTTGCCTTCGCCGGCGAAGGACAAGGTCTCAGCCAGATCCTTCTGCGCGCGCGCGACAATCGCTGTGCCGCGCCCATAAAGCTTTTCGTTGATCGACAGAGCGCGCTGGAAGAGCGGCAGCGCTTCGCTGAACCGTCGGAGCCTTAGATACATCCGGCCAAGCGTAGCGAGGCTCCCGGCCACGCGTTGACTTTCAAGGCCGGACAGCGCCTCGTTGAGCTCCAGCGCCTCCTTCAAATAGGGCTCTGCTTCGGCAAAGCGACTCCAATTGCTGTAGATAAGGCCAAGGTTTTCGATACCGTCTGCAAACCGTTCATCGCGCGGTCCTACGAGCCTCTCGATGATTCCGAGCGATCGCTTTTCAAAACGCTCCGCCTCGGCATATTGCCCGCATCGAAGGCGGAGAACGGCGTTGGCATGCAATGCGCGTGCTGTCTCGGTCGACATCGCCCCATGCGCCTTCTCGAACACGGCAATCGCTCGCACCCCCGCCGCCTCACCTTGTTGGCACCGGCCGGTCATTCCGTAAACGGTCATAAGATCATCGAGCACCGCCGCAATGACGGGCTGGTCAGGACCGAACAAGCGTTCCATCCCGGAGAGCGCCGAGGTCAGAGCCGGCGCAGCTTCGTCGTAGCGCCCGAGCTTCGACTGCGCGCTACCTTGCAATCCCAGCGCGATCACGAAAGTCGGCGTGTTCTCGCCGTTGCGAGCGCGTTCTGCATTCAACAGTGGCGTCAGAAGGTTTAATGCCTCCTGCGGGCGTGCGGCTCGCAAATGGTTTAGCGCCGCGGAAAGGATTGCGCGGGAATCGCTAGCCGGATTGCGTGCTGCGTGCGCCGCGCCGTCCGACCACGGCAGGCTACCGAGAGCCTGCGAGATCGACGACAAGGCGACTGTTGTCGCCACCAGAAGCTTGAATCGCCTGAGCATGGCATCGCCGTCAAATGGCCGCGACTGAGCATCATATCTCTGCCCTGCAGCCCGCGGCAAATTGCAAGTTTGTGAAGGCGAACTCCATTCATCATAGATCGCGCCAATTTCTAAGAAATGCCTGCCCGTTCTGGCAACACTCCGAGCGACCTCGGTGCCCGCTTACGCGAATTGCTAGGCTTCGCTATCTTTGGAACAAAGTATCAAACGCCAAGCCATTGCAATCCGCCGGGCAGGTCAGCGATTGCGAAGTCGACCTGCAGCACTCTGCGATGATTAGGTTCAAGAGCCGCCTCTGAAGCATGCAGAATTGGTGTCGCATAGAGCCAGATGTCGCCAGCATCGGCGAGACACGCGACTGTTCCACACCGTTTGACAATCTGGGGCACCTCGACTTCTGGAACGCGACCCAGAAGATGCGACCGCGGGGCGATCAGAAGCGGAGAATTTGTTGCGGGTACTGGGTCTAGGTGGACGCGTAGCGTCAACATCGCCGCAAGGACATCGAAGGGTGGTGCCACGTGAAGTAGGCCGTTCTTGACGGTCCACGGGCCGAAGCCTTCGACTTCGATGCGCTCCGCTACTACTATCGTGCGATCCTGATGCCACCCGAGCGACCAGTTCGTGGTAGGCGACTTGTCGAACAATATGGCTCGCACCGGTTGACATGCGGGGCCCAATATCGAGGCCGCAACAGCGCCGACCGGCTCCGCCGAGGTGAGGAATGGTTTGAGGCTGGCGATACCTTGCAGTCGGATGCCCGCATGTGCTGGCGGCACATCGGCGAGCGCTTTCTTGAGGCTCTGAAGTTCGCCGGCATGCAAAGCTGACGGAACACGTTGTGCACCATCGCGCTGAATCGCTAGCTCGGGAAGTATAGTGCGCATGTCAGCCCCATGTAGCGCTCTATAAGCAGAATGATCACAATCTGCGAAGGCACGAATGCCGGCGTGCGACGTTCGGGTCAACTGCTCCGACTACGCGAGATGAATCAGGCGTAGAAAGCATGCCAGACCGTCATCATCGACTTCGGCGGCGACAAATCTCCGAACAGAACGCAAATCGGAAACAGGTCAAGGGGCAGGTCACTAGCCCGAGAGTTCCCGCCGGATGATTTCCGCACCCGCAGATAGAGCATTGAGCTTGCCGCGCGCGACGTCACGGGAGAGCGGCGCCATACCACAATTGGTGCACGGATAGAGATTTTCTGCATCCACAAACTCAAGCGCTTTGCGCAGAGTATCGGCAACTTCCTCCGGAGTCTCAATAGTATTGGTCGCCACATCAATGGCCCCGACCATCACCTTCTTGCCGCGAATGAGCTTGATGAACTCCATCGGAACATGGGAATTGTGGCACTCCAACGAGACTAGATCGATATTGGATGTCTGAAGTTTAGGGAAAGTCTCTTCATATTGCCGCCATTCGGAGCCCAGAGTTTTCTTCCAGTCCGTATTGGCCTTGATGCCGTAGCCATAGCAAATATGGACAGCGGTTTCACATTTGAGCCCTTCGATTGCCTTTTCCAAAGCGGCAATCCCCCAATCATTCACCTCATCAAAGAACACATTAAATGCAGGCTCGTCGAACTGGATGATATCGACGCCAACCGCCTCCAGTTCCTTGGCTTCCTGATTGAGAACTTTTGCGAATTCCCAGGCGAGTTTCTCGCGGCTTTTGTAATGAGCGTCATAGAGCGTATCGATCATCGTCATGGGGCCTGGCAGGGCCCATTTGATCTGCGCACTTGTTTGCTTACGCAAGAACTTGGCGTCCTCAACGAAAACCGGCTTTTCGCGGGACACAGCCCCAACGACCGTCGGCACGCTCGCGTCATAGCGATCCCGGATCTTGACGGTCTCGCGCTTCTGGAAATCGACTCCGCTGAGATGTTCGATAAAGGTCGTGACAAAGTGCTGGCGCGTCTGCTCGCCATCACTGACGATATCGATGCCTGCGAGCTGTTGCTCGGCCAAGGACACGCGGAGAGCATCCTGTTTGCCCTCTATCAATTCCTCAGCTTCCAATTTCCAAGGCGACCAGAGTTTTTCCGGCTGAGCGAGCCAGGAGGGCTTGGGCAGACTGCCAGCAGTCGATGTGGGGAGCAGCTTTGTCATGAAGGGCGACCTAGGGCGTTTTTCAGTTGTTCAGAGAGCGTATTGAGCAGACCATTCACTCAGAATGATTTGATGCGGCTTTATGAAGTGCTCTTCGGCGAATCGCCCCTGCGCGACAGCCAGTTGACTGCGTTCTTCGCGGTCGTAAACAATCCGGGTCAGAGAGTGATCCGGCTGCTTCAAATTTGGTTTGTAGCATTGGCCCGCGACGGAGTTCGCGTTGTAGATCTCGGGTCGGTAGATCCTCTGGAACGTTTCCATCGTGCTGATGGTGCCGATTAGCTCGAGATTTGTGTAGTCGTTGAGGAGATCACCGAAGAAGTAGAAGGCTAAAGGGGCGACGCATTCGGACGGCATGAAATAGCGGACCTGCATTCCCATTTTCTGGAAATACTGCTCGGTCAGGGACGACTCATTCGGCTCGTATTCGACACCCAAGACAGGATGCTGATTTGCAGTCCGATGATAGATTTGGTTGTGCGAAACACTCAGGCAGATCACAGGCATCTTGGCAAAATGCTGTTTGTAAGCGCTTGAGTTCACAAAGCTCTTGAACAGCTTTCCGTGCAGATCGCCAAAATCATTCGGAACGCTGAATCCCGCCTGGCCTTTGTTATGCTCCGGAAGACGGACGCTGAAATCATAATCCCGCACATAGGAGGAGAAGTTGTTTCCAACGATACCTTCGATACGTGCGCCGGTCTTGCGGTCGAGGATCGTCGTTTTCAGAACTTCGATGGCCGGGAATGTCTCCCCATTGCCTTCGACATCCATGTCAACAGAAATGATGTCGAGTTCGACAGAGTAACGATCGCTTGCGGGATTGTCCCAATGCGCAAGGTTATTGCAGCGATTGTCGATCATTCTCAACGCGTTGCGCAGGTTCTCCTGACGGCACTCACCTCTCGCCAGATTCGCGAAATTGGTGGTGATCCGTGTGCTGCTGGATGGCGTGTAGTTTTCGTCGAAGCGAGTGCTCTTGATCGTGAAGGTGAAGTCCTTGGTCATCGTGGACTTCAGTTCACGGCGCGAACCGATGCGCGGCGCGCCAAGGGTAGCGACTGAAAGTGAGGAGATGGTCACGGCTAAACCCCATGTGTTGGGGGCAAAGGCCGAGCGGACGATTTGAGCCTCCGGGCGGCAATGGCCGCGGCGGAGACGCAAAGCGTTCCACCGGGGCACCCCGCCCGAGGACGTCATCTTGCCGGGGCAGGTCTCCTGGCTCGCGGGTCAGTGCCTTTGCCCTGCCTTCCCAGGATCACGTGATCCCAGTGGCGTATCGGACCGAAGGCTCACCGCTCACAGTTGCGGGGGCAGCGCCGGGTTCGCAAACAGGCTCACCGGCTTCCCGTCTTAGCTCCGGGCGAAGCCCGGAGAACCACGGCCCATTACTTATGGGCCATGGCCCAACGATAGTCAATAGAGATATAAAGAATTCTTTATGTCTTTATACTCTTGATTCTGCAAGGGAGTTCGGGCGGCGTGTAATTGGCGATCAGAGGTCCTGCTAGGTCGAGGGTTTCTGTAATGCTGAAAGATAGTCGGCGACGTCCTTGCATCTCGGATTGTTCGAGACCGTGATTGCGACCTTCGCAAATCCAGCGGGTGTGTTGTCGTACTCGGCGTCGCGCGCCCCGATGTCTGCTCCGGCAGCGACGAGCAACTTCACCATTGCCAAATCGCCGTTCCAGGCGGCCGAATGAAGGGCTGTGCCACGACCACCCCAATTCGCTCTGGCGTTGACGTTGGCGCCCTGAGACAACAGCCAACGTGCAAGTTCATGGTGCCCGAAATCGACAGCCGCCATCATGACGGCGTCCGAGCGTGCAATCGCAGGATCGCGTCTGACGAGGTGCGCCAACGTCTCTCTGTCGCCGAGACGCGCATATTCCTGAGGCGCGGCTTTAACTCCGCGCTTCACAAGATGATGCACAAGCGCGCTACCGCGCGGTCCAAGCCGGCTCATGGCCTCCATGGGTGTCGTGTCCCACCGGTCCTTGCGATCGCGCGAAACCGCGAGGTCAAGCAGGCGATCGATGGCGAAGGGAGTACGGGCGAAGGCTAGCAGGGAGCCGCCATTGGGCTCGATGGCCGGCAGCTTTCCCCCTCGCAGCATTTTTTCCACCGTCTCATCGTCTTCGAGCAGCATCGCTTCGATCAGGCCTACGCGTGCGCCGCGCTGCATCAAAACCTCACGCATGCCGGGCTGGTCCCAATGAAATGTGAGCATAAGGGGCGACCAATGTTCGTATTCGGTGTTGTTCCCGTTGATGTCGGAGCCTGCGTTCACAAGCAGATCGAACATGTCCCGGCGCTTGGTCTCGATGGAAACGTGAAGCGCCTGCGGGCGGCCGCCCCAATAGGGATGCGGGCCGACTGCGTCGACCAATTTCCTATGGGTAACGAGCGCCTCGCTCACGTCATCCAGAAGACCATCACCGACAGCGCGCAAGAACGTTGCGATATCCGCGTCGGTGAGAGACGGTCCGGCGACGCTCGGGTCGGATTGATAAAGGCGATCGATATGGGCCTTCAGACTGCGCCAGCTTGAGAAGCCGTATTGACGCGCGACGGATAATTGCGCCTCCGCCAGCTTTGAGTGGGGGTGCTGCGTGCGCATGATACGCAGGTTCTGTTTAGCGGTCTTGCGAAGCCAAGCAAGGCTGGCCCGCGCGGGCAATGCGTCAGCCATAGAACACCTTCTTTCGAATGTGCCCGGCGTCCGCGTTCACGGGCAGAAAGAAGGCGGCGCTCATAATTCAAGGCAGGTGGGTTCGACCCTCTTCGCGGACGGACGGTCGCCTGTTCGACCTCGTCAAAGGTAGAGTTCGTCCAGTAGGCCGTCAAGGCAGTCGGCTATTCCGAGAACCGGCACTTAGCAGCCAAATGCCGTGATGCACTCTACATGACGCTGTCCGTGTCGCATGTAGGCCGGTCGCTCGGCCCCGCGCTGCCCTGATTGATCGGCGCGTCGTCACAACAAAAGGGCTCCTACAATTCGGCACCAACCGCGCAGAGGATCAACCGGGCAAAATTCTGTCGTTCAATTTCTGATCGACAATTTCGACCGTGCGATCGATTTCGGGATTAGGCATGCCGAGGCGGTGCGAGATCAATTTCACCAGCAGGTCGACCCGCTCGATGAACGGCGCGCCCGACGCGACCGCCCGCGCCGCCGACGACGGCTTGAGCAGGCTTTCCGCAGCCTTCGCATATTTCTCGAACGGCACCTGGTCGCCCGGTTCGGCCCCGAGATGCCGGGCGATTCCATCCACATGCTGATAGATCGACTTCGACAGCGCGAGGTCCTCGTGTACGGCGTCGCGAATCGCGCGCGGTTCGTGTGGGGTGATGCAGCGATAATTCCCGGTCAACAGCATCGACCATTTGGCGAGCGGCACGAAGAGGGAATCGTGGACCTTCAGCTTCACCGGCACATCGAGCCCGTCGAGCGTCGCGCCGGCAATATCCGCGTCCAGTTCGCGAAGCAACTCGTTGTGCTTCTCGTCGGCGAATGTCGCGGCCTTGAAGTTCGTCGGCAGGCCGACATGCAGGACATTTGCGGGTTCTTCGGGCGGACGGAACGCCTGCGGATCGGGCGAACACAGTGACACAAGGCCGGGATCGAAGCGCTCCCACACCGTCGCGTTGGTGTAGGCCTCGTCGAGATCCATGTCCGCCAAGGCCGGGATGCGCTTGAGATAGGGCAAAGGCGGCATGTTCATGATCGAAAGGCAGGGCAGCCGCGCCTCGGCGATTTTCACCATCAACACCCGGATGGTGTGGTTGGCGTATTGCGGCTCCTGCATCGCGAGGCAGACGAGATCGTAGCGCGAAAGACTTACGTCTTGAGGTACTGTTGCGTCGACCGTGCCGGGCAGATCGCTTGACCGGATTGCGCGGTGATTTGGCTCGTCTCGCAGCTTGATGCGAACTTCGGTGCCGTCGCGATTGATGAGGGCGGCGGTTTTCTCCCGGCAAACCAATGTGACCTTATGCCCTGCCATCAGAAGCTTGGTCGCCAGCAGCGAGCCATACGAAGCTCCAAGAATCAGGATGTTGCGTGTCATGTTTCCTCTCCGGCGCGGCGCGCGGCACGGGAAAGCGGACAAGACGATGCCCGCCGCACGGCGCAGTTTTGTTTTTCTGTATGCGATGGTTGTCCGATGGACTGACGGATCAAGCGGGGCCGCGGATCATGCCAAGCCGGTTTGCCGTTTCTTTTCGGCGCGCCTGGCGTGAAGGACGGGTTCGGTGTAGCCGTTCGGCAGTTCCGTTCCCTTGAACACCAGATCGCAGGCGGCCGCGAAGGCGATTGATTTGTCGAAGTCCGGCGCCATCGGCTCATAAAGCGGATCGCCGGCATTTTGCTTGTCAACCACGCCCGCCATGCGCTTCATCGTGTCCAGCACGAGCGGCTCGGAAACGATCCCGTGACGTAGCCAATTGGCTATGTGCTGGCTCGATATCCGCAGCGTCGCGCGATCCTCCATTAGTCCGACATTGTGGATATCGGGAACCTTCGAGCAACCGACGCCTTGGTCAATCCAGCGCACCACGTAACCCAGGATGCCCTGCGCGTTATTCTCGACTTCCTGCCGGATGACATCCGGCGACCAGTTGGTGTTGCGCGCGACGGGAATGGTGAGGATATCGCTCAGCTTCGCGCGCGGACGCGACGCCAGTTCCTTCTGCCGCACGGCGACATCGACGCGGTGATAATGCGTCGCATGCAGCGTTGCCGCCGTCGGCGACGGCACCCACGCGGTGTTGGCGCCGGCCTTGGGATGCGCGATCTTTTGTTCGAGCATCGCCTGCATCAAATCCGGTTTGGCCCACATGCCCTTCCCGATCTGCGCCTTGCCCGGAAGCCCACAGGCAAGCCCAATATCGACGTTCCAGTCCTCGTATGCCTTGATCCAGGACTGGGCGCGCATCTCGTCCTTGGGGATCATGGGCCCGGTCAGCATCGCGGTATGGATTTCGTCGCCGGTCCGGTCGAGGAAGCCGGTGTTGATGAAGAACACCCGCGATTTTGCGGCGCGGATGCACTCCTTGAGATTGACGGTGGTGCGACGCTCCTCGTCCATAAGGCCGATCTTCAGCGTGTTTCGCGGCAGCTGGAGCGCGTCCTCGGCGGCGGCAAAGAGCTCGTCGACATAGGCGACTTCTTTCGGCCCGTGCAGCTTCGGTTTCACGATGTAGATCGAGCCAGTCTTGCTGTTCCGGTATTGGCCCTTGCCGGCGATGTCGTAAGCGGCGATCGCGCTTGTCACCATGACATCGAGAATTTCTTCGGGCACCGGTGCGCCGTCCGGCCCGAGCACGGCATCGGTCGTCATCAGCGGACCGACGTTGCGAATGAGCATCAGGCTTCGGCCCGGCAGGGTGAATGGCTCGCCGTCCGGCCGGTTGTAGCTGCGGTCCGCCGAGAGGCGCCGCGTGATCGTCTTGCTTTCCTTGATGAGCTTTTCGGTGAGGTCGCCCTTGCAGAGCCCGAGCCAGTTGCGATAGGCGGCGACCTTGTCTTCGGCATCGACCGCGGCGATGGAATCTTCCAAGTCCATGATCGTGGTCAGCGCCGCTTCGACAATGACGTCGGCGACGCCAGCCGCGTCGTCGCGGCCGATCAGGTGCGAGCGGTCGATCACGATCTCAATGTGGAGACCGTTGTTGACGAGCAAGATCGCCTGCGGCGCTTCGGCGCTGCCACGCAGACCGCGCAACTGGTCTGGTTGCGCGAGGTCCGACAGCGTGCCGTCGGTCATGTCAACGCACAGCACTCCGTTCTTAATCGCGTATCCTGTGGCGTCGCGGTGCGAGCCTTTTCGCAACGGAACGGCGGCGTCGAGAAAATCACGGACCCAGGCGATGACCTTGGCGCCTCGCTCCCGGTCGTAACCGCCGCTCGCTACCGGGCCGATGCCGAGGGCATCCGAGCCGTACAACGCGTCGTAGAGTGACCCCCAGCGCGCGTTGGCGGCGTTGAGCGCGTAGCGAGCATTGGAGACCGGAACGACGAGTTGGGGACCCGCAACCGAAGCGACCTCAGGGTCGGTGTTCGTCGTTTCAATGCGGAAATCTGCGTCCTCGGCCACCAGATAGCCAATCTCTCGAAGAAAGTCCTGGTACTCGGCGGATTCGGGAGCCGGCGCTCCGTGCTGCCTGTGCCATTCGTCGATCTTTTGCTGAATGTCGTCGCGCTCTTGCAGAAGCGCTCGATTGCGGGGCGCGAACTGAGACAGGATGTTTGACAGACCGTTCCAAAAGCGGTCCGCGGCGTCCGCGTCGGGCAGAACCTCCTTGGCAATGAAATCGTCGAGGACCTTTGCAACTTTCAGATCGCCCTGCGTAACAAGATTCATGTTTGCACTCGTGGCAAGAAAATTTCCCGGTGGCCCGCCGTAGAGCCGGTGTAGAGACAGCAACATCCACTCGCAGGCTGGCTTTCGCCCACCCGCAAGCGGCAAACCCTGTCAGCAGCACTCGTTCCGTTCGTCGAGTAGCCGCAGATTGCTAGCCTTGGGTCTGCGACGCGCTTCGGAGCGACGACGCCGGCCACCTAAGCGTACAAGTATCCGACTGGCTTCCCTTCGATGCGCTCCGGCCGAATTTCCTTTTGCGTGATGATTCGCCCAGCGAGGCCATCGATCTCGTCGCGCTGCGTCGGTGTCCATCTGCAAAGATTGTCCATGCCCTTCAAGAGGCCGAGCCGGAGGACTTGCGTGTTCTCTCCGACGCCTGAGAGGCTGATCGTGTCCTTTCCAGCCGTAACGACGTCGCCGGTCGCGAGTTCAAACTTCTTCCCCGCCTCGTCCTTGAATTCGGCTGTGCCGCGAATGACGCGATAAACAACGACCTCACCTGCAGCAAAATCGGACCCCACGGCGGTAGCCGAAAATGTCTTCGGCAACAGAGACTGACCCTGCGGGTCGGTTGCGATGATGTGGCCGGTGACGAGGTGACCGCTCGGATTCTCGATCCCGATATCGCGCACGAAGACCGTTGATTTCGATTCGATCTTTCCGTCGGGTGAGCCATCGACCAGCGGCTTGAAAAGCGCATCCAGAGCCAGCGCGTCCTGAAGCCAGAACGCCCCGTCTGCCGGACGGTTATGAAGCGGATGGGTCCAGGCGAAGCGGGGCGTGTCGGCTTCGTCGATCTGATCGAAACCCACGATCGTCGGATTCGGAAAGGTCAGCGGATCGGCGATGAATGCTTCGAGAAACTTGCCGGAATAACCCATCGAAATCGGATCGGGCACCACCGTCTGCGGCGTTTTCAGGTTTTCCTCGGTGGACATTCCCGACCAGGTGTAAAAGAGCTGGCGATGCACGATCGCGCTCTGCAGCATCACCGAGCCGGGACCGACATGATAGACGCGGCCGTCATAGTCGAAGGTGAACATGCCCGACGTGACAAGCACGAGCTGGAAGCCGCCTGGTGGAAGGTGAAGATGGAAATCCGTGGGGCCGGTGTCGGGCCGGTAGATCGGCAGATTGGTCGCGACCTCTTGAAGGAGAAACGCTTCGTTATTCTCATGGAAGCCATTATCTGCGCGGTTATAGAGAGCCTGCGGCCGATAGATCGCGTCGTACTTGGCATCCCGGTCGCGATCGATTGCGACAAATTTCTTTCTGTTGAGGCTTATGGGCGTGCCGTTCGGGCGCGTCAGGCCTGGCCATTTGAAATCGACCCTCGCGTGGACATTCATGGCATCCTCCAATTCATGGCGGGCGCGTTTATGCAGGGCACTTGCCTGACGGCGCGGCGGGATTGCCTTTAGTCATGCGAATATCGGGCCATCTGTCTGCAAAGTGTGACAGTGACTCTCTTCAACCCATCCCGTTGCCGGAAAGGCGGGCCGATACAGAACGTTAGCGGACGCAGACCCTCGGTATCGCCTTGATTTCTTTGCAAACTTTGCAACTCCAACGATGTTTCGCGACACCGGCTCGCATGTTTTTGCAGCAGCGATTGACGCAAGAAATGCATTACGCGACCTCCGCCGGAACGATCGTCTGTACGATTGAAGCGTCGAGCGCTTCATAGGCATGAAGACCAATCAAGTCGTAGAGTTCGGCGCGGGTCTGCATCTCCGGCTGCACCGCGTTGGCGCTGTCATCGCGTCGCAGCGTCGCATAGAGACGCTCCTGTGCCTTGTTGGCGACACGCAGCGACGACACCGGCCAGATCACCATGCGATAGCCCATCGCTTCCAACTCGCCTGCGGGAAGAAGCGGGGTCCTGCCGAATTCGGTCATGTTCGCAAGCAGCGGAACGCCGGGAATGCGGCGCGCAAATTCGCCGAGCATGTCCGCGCTGGTGAGCGCTTCCGGAAAGATCGCGTCCGCTCCTGCCTCCATATAGAGTCGGGCTCGGGCGACCGCGCCGTCGATGCCCTCGCTTGCGGCTGCATCCGTTCGCGCGATGATAAAAGCGTGCCGGCGTGCCTTTGCGGCGGCCGCGACCTTTGCTGCCATATCATGCGCATCGGCCAGCTTCTTGTCGTTGAGATGCCCGCATTTCTTCGGTAGGAGCTGATCCTCGATGTGCAACGCTGCAGCGCCGGCATCCTCGAAACAGCGAACCGTGTTCATGACGTTGAGCGCCTCGCCATAGCCGGTGTCGGCATCGACGAGAACCGGAAGTCCGCTCGCGCGGGCGACCTGACGGACAAAGAAGCAGACCTCGTCCACGGTGACGATGCCGAGGTCAGGCAAGCCCATCGAGGCGGTCATTGCGGCGCCCGACAAATACAACCCCTCGAAGCCTGCCGCCTTGGCCTGCAGCGCTGCCATGCCATTGTGTGCTCCTGGCAGGCGGAGGATTGCATCGCGTTTCAACAGCGCGCGGAAGCGCTCTCCTGCGGGCTGCCTGGGAAGATCGGCGGCGACGAGATACGGCATGACGATTCTCACGCCGCCCGTGCGGAGGAAGCGCGCCCGCGCGTCTCGATCGGTACGAAAGCGAGATTCTCCGGGCCTACATAATTGGCGGAGGGACGGATGATCTTGTTGTCCTGGCGCTGCTCGATGATGTGCGCGCTCCAGCCCGAGGTGCGCGAGATTACGAACAGCGGGGTGAACATCGCGGTCGGCACGCCCAGCATGTGATAGGAGACAGCGCTGAACCAGTCGAGATTGGCGAACATCTTCTTGGTATCTGCCATCACGGTTTCGACGCGATCTGCGATCTCGAACATGCGCATCGATCCGGACTCGCGCGAGAGGCGACGCGCAACCTCCTTGATGATCTTGTTGCGGGGATCGGCGATCGTATAGACGGGATGGCCGAAGCCGATCACGACCTCTTTGGCCGCGATGCGACGCCGGATATCGACCTCCGCCTCGTCGGCATCGGCATAACGCTTCTGGATTTCGAACGCGACCTCGTTGGCGCCGCCGTGCTTGGGGCCGCGCAACGCGCCGATCGCGCCGGTGATCGCCGAGTGGACATCGGCGCCCGTTCCGGCGATCGAGCGCGCAGTGAAAGTCGAGGCGTTGAATTCATGTTCGGCGTAGAGGTTAAGCGACGTGTGCATGGCGCGGACGTGTTTGTCGGAAGGCACGCGACCGTGCAGCAAATGGAGAAAATGGCCGCCGATGCTGTCATCGTCGGTTTCGACCTCGATGCGGCGGCCGTTATGGGCGAAGTGATGCCAGTAGAGCAGCATCGAGCCCAGCGATGCCATCAGGCGGTCGGCGATATCGCGCGCTCCCGCATAGTTGTGATCGGGGGCCTCCGGGAGTACACAGCCCAGCGCGGAAACCCCACTTCGCATCACGTCCATCGGATGCGCCGCGGCCGGAAGGGCTTCGAGCGTCGTGCGCACCGCTGCCGGTAATCCGCGAAGCGATTTCAGCTTCTCCTTGTAAGCCGCAAGCTCCGTGCTGGTCGGCAGCGCGCCATGCACAAGAAGATAAGCGATCTCTTCGAACTCGCATTTCTCGGCAACGTCGAGAATGTCGTAGCCGCGATAGTGTAGGTCGTTGCCGGTACGCCCCACTGTGCAGAGCGCGGTATTGCCGGCGACAACGCCTGAGAGCGCGACGGATTTCTTTGCGGGCGCCTTGACATGCGTGACCTGTTCTTCGGCCATTTTGTCCTCCCTATTGAGCTGCGACCGCGAGGCCGCGCACGTGTTCTTTGACCGGACCACGCCAGTCGAAAATGCCAGTTTGCTTTACCGCACCGAGCAGTGATGGATCGACGGTGAAGGTGAGACCTGCGAGGTCGTTGGGCTTCAGCTTTGCCAAGCGTTCCACATGGCCAAGAAAGCGGTCCTGCTCAGTCGGCGCGATGATCCCTTCCGAAAGCGTTTTGAATTTCGTCACATACTGCTCGCGCGTGAACGGCTGCGCGCCAAGCGGATGAGCGTCGGCGACGGCAATTTCATCCTCGATCACCGTTCCGTCGCGCAGCGTAACCACGACGCGGCCGCCGAAGGCCTTCTCCTGCGGATTTCGGCTGTGATAGCGATGTGTCCAGGCAGTATCTTCCTGTGTGGAAATCTTGTGCCATAGCGCGACCGTTTCGGCTCGGCCCGCGCGCTCCGGCGCGTAAGAGTGCTCGTGATGCCACCCGCCGTCTTCGAGCGCGACGGCGAAGATATACATGATCGAGTGATCGAGGGTTTCTCGGCTCGCCCTCGGATCCATCTTCTGTGGATCGTTGGCGCCGGTACCGATCACGTAATGCGTATGATGGCTCGTATAGATTACTACGCTCGCAATTCCGGAGAAATCGCCGATCTTCGGGCCCATGCGCCGCGCAAGATCGATCAACGCCTGACTCTGGTATTCCGCCGAATGCTCCTTGGTATAAGTGTCGAGGATCGCGCGCTTGGGCTCGCCTCGCTCGGGCAATGGCACCTGGTATTCCGCCTTGGGCCCACCGAGCAGCCAGGCGATGAAGCCGTCCTCGCCCTCCCATGCCGGTGATGGCGCGCCTTCGCCTCGCATCACGCGGTCTACGGCCTCGACGGCCATTTTTCCGGCGAAGGCCGGCGCGTAGGCTTTCCAGCTTGAAATCTCGCCCTTGCGGGACTGGCGCGTGGTGGTTGTGACGTGAAGCGCTTGTTGCACCGCCTGATAGACGATTTCCGTCGGCAGCCCGAGCGCCGCGCCGATACCGGCGGCGGCCGAGGGGCCGAGATGGGCGATATGGTCGATCTTGTGCTCGTGCAGGCAGATGCCCTTCACGAGATCGACGTGGATTTCATAGGCGGCGGCAAGGCCGCGCACGAGGGCACCACCGTCAAGGCCGCAATGCTGCGCAACCGCAAGCACCGGCGGGATATTGTCGGCGGGATGCGAGTAATCGGCTGCAAGGAACGTGTCGTGGAAATCAAGCTCACGCACCGCGACGCCGTTGGCCCAGGCCGCCCATTCCGGTGACACACGGCGATGCTGCGAAAGGCCAAATAAGGTCGCACCCGGCTGGTACGTATGCGCGTTCGCCTGCGCGCGCGCGCTGGCGACCGGGCGGCGCAACAGCGAGGCTGCAGCAACGGCCGCGTTGTCAATGATGCGGTTGCCGATCATCTCGACCACCGCTTCCTCCACGGGAACCGGATCGGTCGCGATTTCGGCGATCTTCCAGGCGAGTTGCGCCGCGCGCGGCAGATGCTCGGCGGATTTGTGGGTTCGAACGGCGTGCAGCCTCACGATTGTACTTCCTCTTTGATGTTGCTTGTTCGGATCGGCACCGGACGGCCGCTCTCGTCGACCGCGACCATTTCGAACGATCCGCGCACGGCAAGACGGCGGCTTCCGGAATGGGGGTTCTCGGCCATCATCTCGACGGCGACTGTCATAGAGGCGCGGCCGACCCGCGAGACCCGCGCTGTCAGTTCGACCATCTCACCGACTTTGACCGGTACGTGGAACTCGATCTTGTCGGACGTCGCCATCACCACGGCGGAGCGGGCATGCCGCGTCGCGGCGACGAAAGCCGCCTTGCCCATCAGGCTCAGCGCGTTGCCGCCAAACAGCGTTCCGTAGTGGTTCGCCTGTTCGGGAAACACCATTTCGACGAACCGCGTCTCGCGCGCGCCGTCCGCGTATCTCTCGCTGTGAATGGAAGGCGCCGCCATCCTGGAATCCGCTTGCAAAAGTCTCTGGCCTTCGCAATATCTGCAGAACTAAAAGTGCTCGAAAGGGCTGAATTTGCGTAGTTTTGCAAAGCAAAACGATGCGTTTTGCAAAGTTTGCGAAGACAGATCCAATGAAGAAAGCGATGGTCGGCGTGCGCCTCAAGCGCCTGCGAGAAGAGCGAAAGCTCACGCAGGACGCGCTGGCGCGCGCGATCGGAATTTCGCTCAGCTACCTGAACCAACTCGAAAACAACCAGCGTCCGCTGACGCTCTCGGTTCTATTCAAACTGAACGCAGCGTTCGGTGTGGACATGGAGGCGTTCTCGGAAGATGAGCAGCTCCGGCTCGTTACCGATTTGCGCGAAGCGCTTGCCGATCCGGTTTTGGGAGAGGCGATTGCCGCAGCCGACATGCGAGAGCTTGCCGCCAACATGCCCGCGGTCGGGCGGGCGCTTGTGGCATTGCACCGTCGCTACCGGAACGCGCTCGAACAGTCTGCGGCGCTTGCAAGCCGGCTCGGTGCCGACCGTGAAAGCGAAACCGCGCTGCTGCCCTCAACGGCGTTCGAGGAAGTCCGTGATTTCTTCTATGCACGCCACAATTACGTTGCCTCGCTTGACGAAGCCGCTGAAAGCCTCGCTGCGGATATCGGCGTGGGAGCAGGCGCGGCAGTGGAAACGCTTGCGGACTACTTGCGCGAACGACATGGCGTCGCGATTGAAATCCTTGCGCTAGATGGGGGCGCCAACGAGGAACTGCGCAGTTTCTTACCCGGCCAGCGGATACTCAAGCTGTCGGGTCATCTCCAAGCTGGACAACAAGCGTTCCAGATGGCGACGCAGCTCGCCTTCATTGAGCAAGGCGACAGGATCAGCGCGCTTGTGGCGGAAGCCTCATTCTCCAATTCGGAATCGCGCGGCCTCGCGCGCATCGGCCTGGCCAATTATTTTGCCGGTGCGTTGATCATGCCCTATATGGCCTTTCGCGACGAGGCGGAGGCCACCCGTTACGATATCGAGCGTCTCGGTCAGCGCTTTGGTGTCGAGTTCGAGACCACGTGTCACAGGCTCAGTACGCTTCAGCGCCCTACGGCGCGCGGCGTACCGTTCTTTTTTGTGCGCGTGGATCGCGCGGGAAATATCTCGAAGCGTCAATCCGCGACGGATTTCCATTTCTCGCGTTTCGGTGGCACCTGCCCACTCTGGAACGTTTATGAGGCGTTTGCCCAACCCGGCCGCATTCTTACCCAATTGGCGCGCATGCCCGATGAGAGAACCTATCTGTGGGTGGCGCGAGTCGTGTCACGCAAGCGCGGTGGCTTTCTGTCCCCGCAAAAAACATTTGCGATCGCGCTCGGATGTGACGTGCAACATGCAGGGCGGCTGATATATTCGGACGGCCTCGATCTTAAGAGCCTGTCCGCCGCAACGCCAATCGGCGCCGGCTGCAAGATCTGCGAACGAGCCGCTTGTCCACAGCGGGCCTTCCCGCCAATTGGTCGCGTGCTACACGTCGATGAAACACGCACTGCTTTTGCGCCCTATGCCGTACAACAAACCAGTCGCCAAAGTTAGCCGCGTCGCTAATGGGACTGCACACGTCCGATCGCCGCTGGCGCGAAGCCGCTACGCAGAGGTGAAAATATCTGGCGAACTGCTAACGGTATCCTTCGTCTACCCGCAAGCGCTTACGCTCGGCCTTGCACATCGCGAGAAGGAGGCAAACCGACGAGTCCGCAAGCAGCTCCGCCGTGTCAAAACTGTTGAAATCGAAAGGCTGGACGGATTGCTGCAGGCGAGCTTTCCTCGGCATTCGGCTCATGCACTCGCGGCTGCCCTGAAGGCGATCGATAGAGATCTCAATGCGCTGATGCAGGAGAAACTTCATCCGGCGCTGGTCGAAGAGCTTCTCGGGATTACGCCGCGCGAACGCATTCGGTGGACCAAAGACGGGCGGTTACAACAAGCGGGTTCTGGTTCTTTTTCGAACGGGGCCCAGCCAATCGGATTTGCGCTTTATCGACCTTCAGAAATCGCCGACCTCGCGCGTAACGCGGGAATTATCCAGGCATGGCGGGATGCGGATGCCGCGCAGATTGCCCCGCAGTTAACAGGCTCCTAACGATCGCCACGTTTTTTTCACCCGCAACGATTGACAGCCGCGAACGCATCACTACTAAATCTAGCTGTCACGGTCCCCTGAATCGCAAGATCAGGGGCCAAGAGGGAAGCCGGTGAGCTTTTGGGCAAGGCCGGCGCTGCCCCCGCAACTGTAAGCGGCGAGCCGAAGTCGATTCACGGTCACTGAAACCTCGAGTTTCGGGAAGGCCTAGACGGACGCTTTGACCCGCGAGCCAGGAGACCTGCCGTGACCGCATAAACGTCCTCGGGCGGGGTGCCCCGATGGAACGCTGGCGGCTCCGGCTTCCCGCCGGCGTCCGCGCGCGAACCTTCGGCTCCTCTCCCCAACAAACGGATCGAGCCGATGTCTCTTGCGCTAGCCACCTCTCCCGCGTCGCGTTCGGTGTCACACTTGCAATCTGCCCCCGCGGTGGCGTCCGAGCCGGGATATCAGGTTATCCGGCGCAACGGCGCGGTGACGCCTTTTGATTCGTCCAAGATCGCGGTCGCGCTGACCAAGGCGTTTCTAGCCGTGGAGGGCAACAGCGCAGCGGCATCCCGCCGTGTGCACGATTCGGTGGCCGAACTGACCGGACAAATCGTCGCCAGCCTGACGCGGCGCGCGGATGCGGGGCGCACCTTCCACATTGAGGACATTCAGGATCAGGTCGAACTCGCGCTGATGCGCGGCGAGCACCATAAAATCGCACGCGCTTATGTATTGTACCGCGAAGAGCGTGCGCGCGAGCGCGCTAAAGACGTCGAAGCGAAAGCGCCGGCAGAAGCTGATCGCTGCATCCATGTTACCGCCCCCGACGGATCAAAGTCGCTGCTCGACACCAAACGCCTCAACGCGGTGATTGCGGAAGCATGCGAAGGCCTGGACGGTGTCTCCGTTGAAGCCATCACAACCGAAACGCAGCGCAACCTCTACGACGGGATATCGATCGACGAGTTGGCGCTGGCGCCGATCCTTGCTGCGCGCACGCTAATTGAAACCGAGCCAAACTATACCAAGGCCAGCGCTCGTCTTTTGTTGGACAAGCTACGCCGCGAAGCACTCACCTTCGTCTCGGGCCGCGTCTGGCAGGCTACGCAGGCCGAGATGGGGTCAGCTTATGAGGAGTATTTCCAACTCTATTTGAAGACGGGTATCGCGAATGAATTGCTCGATCCCGAGCTTGGCCGCTTTGACCTTGCCCGGCTTGCGACCGCGCTGAAACCTGAGCGCGATTTGCAATTCGACTATCTCGGTCTGCAGACGCTTTACGACCGATACTTCCTGCATGTGCGCGGCACGCGCTTCGAGTTGCCGCAGGCCTTCTTCATGCGGGTGGCGATGGGTCTCGCGCTTCGCGAGATCGACCGCGAAGCCAAGGCGATCGACTTTTACAATCTCTTGTCGTCCTTCGACTTCATGGCGTCGACCCCTACCCTGTTCAATGCCGGCACGTTGCGTCCGCAACTCTCCTCCTGCTTCCTGACGACCGTTTCTGACGATCTCGATGGCATCTTCAAAGCCATCAAGGACAATGCCCTGCTCGCCAAATATTCTGGCGGACTCGGCAATGACTGGACGCAGGTTCGCGGCCTCGGCGCGCATATCAAGGGGACGAACGGCGAAAGTCAGGGCGTCGTGCCGTTTCTGAAGGTCGCGAACGACACCGCGATCGCAGTCAATCAAGGTGGCAAGCGCAAGGGAGCGGTCTGCGCCTATCTCGAGACCTGGCATATCGACATCGAGGAGTTCCTCGATCTGCGCAAGAATACCGGCGACGACCGGCGGCGCACGCACGACATGAACACGGCGAACTGGGTGCCGGATTTGTTCATGGAGCGGGTCGAAGCCGACGGCCCATGGACATTGTTCTCGCCCGACGAAACGCCAGAGCTGCATGACCTGACTGGGCCGGCTTTCAAGACGGCGTATGAAACCTATGAGGCGAAGGCCGCCCGCGGCGACATGAAGGTCTTCAAGCAGCTACGCGCCTCCGATCTCTGGCGCCGCATGCTGACCATGCTGTTCGAGACCGGGCACCCTTGGATCACCTTCAAAGATCCGTGCAATATCCGCTCGCCGCAGGGCCAGGTCGGCGTGGTGCATTCATCGAACCTCTGCACCGAGATCACGCTCAACACGTCGGCCGATGAGGTTGCGGTCTGCAATCTCGGCTCTATCAACATCGCTGCTCATGTCACGCCCGCGGGCATCGATCACGACAAGATCGCACGCACAGTGAATACCGCGATGCGCATGCTCGATAACGTTATCGACATCAATTTCTACACGATCCCGGAAGCGCGCCGCTCTAATCTACGCCATCGCCCGGTCGGCCTCGGCCTGATGGGCTTTCAGGACGCGCTACAGACCCTGCGACTGCCCTATGCATCGGACGCCGCCGTACAATTTGCCGATGAAAGCATGGAGGCGATTTCCTTCCATACCATCTCGGTCTCATGCGATCTCGCGGCCGAACGAGGCCGCTATCCAAGCTTCGAGGGCTCGCTGTGGTCGAAGGGTGTCCTACCGATCGATTCTATCGCGCTTCTGGAGAATGCGCGCGGCACACTCGAACTCGACCGCTCCGCGCGTCTCGACTGGGAGGGATTGCGCAAACGCGTGATGACGACCGGGATGCGAAATTCCAACACCATGGCGATCGCACCGACCGCAACCATTTCGAACATCTGCGGGGTTAGCCAGTCGATCGAGCCGAGCTACCAGAACCTCTACGTCAAATCGAACATGTCCGGCGACTTCACGGTCGTGAATGCGAGCCTCGTCCATGATCTGAAGGCGCGCAGACTGTGGGACGAGGTGATGGTATCGGATCTCAAATATTTCGACGGCAGCCTCGGACAGATCGACCGAATTCCCGACGATTTGAAGGCGCTCTATGCCACCGCCTTCGAGATCGACTCGTCGTGGCTGATCGAAGCGGCGTCGCGCCGCCAGAAATGGATCGATCAGGCGCAGTCGCTCAATCTCTACATTGCCAATCCATCCGGCAAGAAGCTCGACGCGCTCTACAAGCTGGCCTGGAAGCGAGGGCTCAAGACTACTTATTACCTGCGCTCGCGTTCGGCGACGCACGTCGAAAAATCGACACTCAAAGGCACCGACGGCAAGCTGAATGCGGTGTCGGCCAGTGTTGCCTCGGCGGCCGAGCCGATTGCGATGCCGGCCTGCCGGATCGACGATCCCGAATGCGAAGCCTGCCAATAACAAATAGCGGACAGGAACAAGAACAATGCTTGACTGGTCAGAAACCGAACCCAAGCCCGCAGCGCCGGCGCCTCTCTTCGTGTTTGCGAAGCCTAAGCCGCAATCCGGATTAGGCGACATCGACCGTAATGGCTCGCGCGTTTCGATTGATCAGAAGGCCATGATCAATTGCCGCGCCGACGTGAACCAGCTTCTGCCGCTTAAGTACAAATGGGCATGGGAGAAATACCTCGCCGGCTGCAACAATCACTGGATGCCCACCGAAGTGTCGATGCAGGCCGATATCGCGCTCTGGAAGTCGCGCGACGGCCTGACCGAAGATGAACGGCGTGCGATCAAGCGAAATCTCGGCTTCTTCGCGGCGTCGGAATCGCTCGTCGCCAACAACATCGTGCTCGCGATCTACCGTCACCTGACTAACCCTGAATGCCGGCAATACCTGCTGCGTCAGGCTTTCGAGGAGGCTGTGCATACTCACACCTTCCAGTACATCGTTGAGAGCCTCGGTCTCGACGAAGGCGAATTGTTCAACATGTACCGGGAAGTGCCCTCGATCACCGACAAGGCGGCATGGGCGCTGAAGCATACCCAGAATCTCGAAAACCCCGATTTCAAGACTGGGACGCCCGACGCGGATCGTGCATTTCTCCGAGACCTCGTAGCATTCTATGTGATTTTCGAGGGAATGTGGTTTTACACCGGTTTTGCGCAAATCCTCTCGCTCGGCCGCCGCAACAAGATGGTCGGCATTGCCGAGCAGTATCAATACATCCTGCGCGATGAGAGCATACATCTGAACTTCGGTATCGACGTGATCAACCAGATCAAGATCGAAAACCCGCATCTGTGGACGCGGGAGTTTCAGGCCGAAGTCGCGGCGATGGTGCGGGAAGCGGCGGAGCTGGAAGTTGCCTATGGCCGCGATACCATGCCGCGTGGCTTCCTCGGCCTGAACGCGGCCTTGTGCGAGCAGTACATGCACTTCATCGCGAACCGCCGCTGCGCGCAGCTTGGACTCAGTCCAGTCTTCACGGAAGCAGACAACCCGTTCCCTTGGATGTCGGAGGCGATGGACCTCAAGAAGGAAAAGAACTTCTTCGAGACGCGCGTTATCGAATACCAGAATGGCGGCGCGTTGACTTGGGATTGAAGCGATCGCTTATGCAATCGGAATCAATCGGTCACGCTCGTTTCTTTCAACGGAGTGGCCCGCACCGTCTCGTGTCGATTGCAAAGGCCGCTTCCGCCTCGCTATCGTTGAGCCACGACCTGCTTTTTGATGGCATCGCTCCACTGCAGACCGCCGGACCTAGGCAGGTCAGCTTTTTGGACAACCGGCGATATGCGCCGCTGCTTGACGATACGCGCGCAGGCGCGGTGATCGTCCATCCGAGTATGCAAGCTCGCGTGCCGAAAAGTGCGGTCGCAATCGTCACGCCTGAGCCTTATGCGGGCTGGGCGCGGGTCGCAGCCATGTTTCATCCGGCGCGGGCCGTTTCACCGGGAATCCATCCATCAGCCATAGTCGACCCGACGGCTTTGGTTGATCCGTCGGCCGAGATTGGCGCGCTATGCGTGATCGAAGCCGGCGCCGAAATTGGTCCGGGTGCCGCATTGGTCCATCCGCCGTCATAGGAAGTGGCGTTGTGATTGGCCACGACTGCCGTATCGGCGCTCTCGCCAGCATCAGCCACGCGATTCTCGGCGACCGTGTCTATGTCTATCCCGGTGCCCGAATTGGACAGGAGGGCTTCGGCTTCGCGGTAACCGAACAGGGTTTTGTGACAGTGCCGCAACTCGGGCGCGTCCTACTGCACGACGACGTCGAGATTGGCGCCAACACGACCGTCGATCGCGGCTCTTCGGGCGATACCGTGATCGGAGCAGGATCGCGCCTCGATAATCTCGTTCAGATCGGCCACAACGTCGTACTCGGCCGCTGCTGCATCGTCGTCGCGCAGGTCGGAATATCCGGCTCCACGATTCTCGGCGATTTTGTCCAGGTAGGCGGTCAGGCTGCGATGGCCGGGCATCTCAAGATCGGCGATCGCGCGCAGATCGGGGCTCAAGCCGGTGTCATTTCCGATGTCGAACCGGGCGCGCGGTTGCTGGGAAGTCCTTCGCAGCCGGTACGTGATTTTTTCCGGCAGATCGCAGTCCTTAAAAAGCTTTCCGCGAAGCGAAGCGATGCCTGAGATGCGGTTCCGACGCGACGAAAAAATCTTTGGAAAATTCCGCAGACTAGATCGCAGACTAATTGGATTTTTAGTCTGCGGAGTCTTTGGAGATCGATCTGAAAACTAAAGACTACTCAGAAGCTTAGATGGCGCGCCGGAAGGGATTCGAACCCCTGACCCCCAGATTCGAAGTTTGAAGGTCACGATACATGGCGGCGTAACCGGCATCGACTGAAATCACTCTCGATCTGGCGATGATCTCCACCCAGTTGCCACATATTGGCGCGCGTCGACATCTGACTTCGTAGTTGGCAACGGTAATTTTGCGACGTTCGAAGACGCAAGTATTTTTGCTACGCTGTGACGATAAGCCTTGCGACAAAGCACGATATGCAACGCGCGACAACGCATGCGCACGACTCTCCTTCGCGAAACGAGCCCGCATTCACGTTTCTTTCTTCGAGCGCTTTTGTCAGAATTGTCAACACAGCATTCAGGTGATCATTTCGAACTCCGTTGGAGTTAAATTTGACACATCAGAAGCATCAAGAAATCACACGCGACACTCCGTTAAGGCTTGCAGATGCGATCAAGATCGCGTTTCCTCATGGAGGAATGACGGTGTCTGGACTTCGTCGCGAACGCGATCGCGACCGGCTCATCGTCGAGAGGATTGCCGGCAAGGAATTCACAACGCTGGCGCATATCGAACGGATGCGAGAGCTATGCCGCGTCGAAGGAAAGGCGCCCGACTCGAACTTAGGCCGGCGCGGCGAGACAACACAGGAAATGTCACGCACCAAGCAACCTGGCGCATCCGCGACAGCGTCCGGGATATCGGCACAGGCTGCGCTGCAAATGAAATTGCGGCCGCGGAACAGAAGCTGAAGGAATACATCGTTTCGAAATACGAGCCGAAGCGTAAGGCTCAGGACATCGAGACGATTCCCATCGGGGACGTATTGTCGATCTATCTCGATGCACAACTGGACGTTCTGCGCGATCGCTTCAAGGTCGACGATACGACCGAGGATACCGTTGCGGGCATCCGCAAATTCAAGAAGCGGATCGGTCGCCTCAACGATTGGTGGGGCAGCAAGACTCTTGGCGAGGTGGACGGCGAACAGTGTCGGCGCTACGCAAAGAAGCGCGGCAACAAAGGCGGCGCGCGGCGCGACCTGGAAGACTTCCGCGCGGCAATCAACCACCACGCCAGCGAGGGCTACCATCGCGGCCTCGTCAAAGTCACGCTGCCGGCAAAGGGCGACCCGCGTGACAGGTGGCTGACCCGGTCCGATGCGGCGAAGCTGATCTGGACGTGCTGGCGCTGCCGCGAAATTCAGACCGTGCACCGCGGAGAGCGACGAGGGCAGGAGGTTGCAACCGGCAAGCGGCCACTCCGGCATCTTGCCCGTTTCATTTTGATCGGCCTCTACACCGGCACGCGTGCTGCCGCGATCTCCGCCGCCTCGCCGACCAGGGCTATCGGACGGTCTTACGTCGATCTGGAGCGAGGCATCTACTACCGCCTCAAGCAAGGCGACACGCGCACGCAGAAGCGACAGCCGCCCGCTCCGCTTCCGCCGCGTCTGCTGGCCCATCTTCGCCGCTGGCACCGGATCGCACCCGAAGCCACTCACTTTGTCACCCATAATGGTCAGCCGGTGGCCTCGGTGAAGACCGCGTTCAGGAAGGCAGTGAAACTTGCTGGCCTTGAGAAGGGGATCTCGCCGCACACGTTGCGTCACACGGCGGCAACGTGGCTGATGCAGCGCGGCGCCGATCCGTGGCAGGCGGCCGGCTATCTCGGCATGTCGCTCGAAGTGTTGTTGAACACCTACGGTCATCACCACCCCAACTACCTGTCCGATGCGGTGGAGAAGATCGCCAAGAGCGAAACGAAGGCCGAACGAAAGCCGACCGAAGGTAGAATCGTTTCTGGGGCGGTAACTGGGGCGGTCGCGGTGCGACGGTCAGAGAAGGCGCGATAAGCCGTTGATTCTATTGGTGGGCCCGGCAGGACTCGAACCTGCAACCAGACCGTTATGAGCGGCCGGCTCTAACCATTGAGCTACGGGCCCCCGCCGGCAGGTAGGCGCGGGTCCGCACTCATAGCAATGCCGGGCGACAACGCAAATGCCGCCCGGCATAAAGGCAATGCGGGTGGACGATTCACCCGCCCCGTGACGTCACCAGATCTGATCGCGAGGGTGCGCCACAGCCCGGACGGCGGTGCGGCGCGGCGTCCGTTTCGTCGAGTATTGGGCACGGGCCCGGCGGGCCTCGGACGAGAATTCCGGAAGCGGGGCGCCGATGGCCGGGCTCTGGACCGTGGCATAGGCCGGAGCCGCGCGTCCGCCGTTCGCCATTGCGACCGCGCTGGATCCCTGGCGCCGCGCCACGTCGTGATAGCCGCGCGCATAAAGCGCCACCGCGCGATCAGGATTGCCGCCCGCGGCGCGATAAGCCCCGGCCAGATACTTCACGGCATAGGTCATGTTGGTGTTGGCATCGAGCAGCCCCGCGGCGCTGCCGCTGTAGCCCATGGAGCGCGCAGTCCCGAGCCGGATCTGCATCATCCCGTAATTGCCCTTCGACACCGCACGCGGGTTGTAACGGCTCTCGCGCATGATCACGCGATGGACCAGCGACGGTGGCAGGCCGTGCGCGGCGGCGTGGCTCTGGACCATGGCTGAATAAGCCTCATTGGCGCTGGCCCCCGACATCGGGATCAGGCCCGCGGCAATGAGGCCAAGCGAAAACAAGGCAGCGCGAATCGTGCAGACACGAGTCATCGGAACTCCGGTGGTTGTTGGGGATGCCTGTCCTTAGCTGACGCAATGCGGCTGCGATGCGGCACGTTCCGCGATCAGGCTCACTCTTTGTAACCGGGTGTTGCAGGCCGCGCGGCGCGTTCCCGCTAAGTGCCGCCAAGCCATGCAGTAGCTGCAGGTGCGCCTAAACGAGGCCGGAAAACGTCAATACCTGGGGCAATAATGGGGCGGGAAGAGAGTCATGCGATCGAGCGCTGCGGCACGCGGGAGGCATCGTTGTTGACCTCCACCAGTTGCGCCAGAAGGTCGAGCAGGACACGGCGCTTGGTCGCATCGAGCGGTGCCAGTATCCGCTCCTGTGTCCGCCTGACGCCCTCCTCTGCGCTCCGCGTCACGCTGCGCCCCTGCGGCGTCAGCCTGAGCAACTTCACTCGCTTGTCCTCGGGCGAGGCATAGCGCTCGACAAACCCCCGCGCCTCCAGCCGCTCAAGCACATTGCCGAGCGTCGAGCGGTCGAAGGCGATCTGCGCCGACAGCCGGGTGGCGTCGATCCCCTCATTGTCCTGGATCGCCACCATTGACGCATATTGCACCGGCGTCAGATCGAAAGCCGCGCATTCCTCGATGAAAATCGCGACCGCGATCTGCTGCGCGCGGCGGATCAGATGGCCAGGCTGGCGGTGCAATTCCTCAAGCAGCATCGATGCCGGCCCATTTCATAATCCGCGCAATGCCCATCAGATCCGTCGATCCCTCAGTGAAAGACTTCATAGAATCCGAGTTTGCGCTGCATCGGCGCGTCGTCGACCTGGAACAGGAAGGCCGGCTTCTGCGCCGAACGATTTGCGATTGCAATCGCGGCATGGGTCGGCACTGCTAGCGTATCGCGCGCGGCAGCCTGAAGCGCGACGCCGTCGATCATGGCCTCGACCTCGCCCTCGATCACATGCAGGACCGCCGACGCGGAGCGACGATCCGGCTTCGCGGTTTCGCCCGGACGCAGCATGATGGCGGAGAAACCGAGCACCGGCAAACATTCGGCACCAGTCTGCGGATTCACATAGGCAAGATGCACCATTTCACCGGCCGCCGTGACCGAAGCCATCGCCTGCAGGGCCTCACGCACGTCCGGCCACGGATAGCGCAACAGCGGATAATTGGCGCGCGGCCCGCTCAGGGCGCGATAAGGCAGAAGGCCCGAACGCTTGTAATGCGTTTGCGACTGGTCCGGTTGATTGCGCACGGCCTGCGGCGGCCCTTCCAGCGCATAGGACGCTTCATGCGCGAACACAGTCGGCAGATCGAGCGCGTCGAGCCAGATCACCGGGCCGGAGCCTTCGTGGCGATGTTCGTGCCACATCAGCGACGGCGTCAGGATCAGGTCCCCGGGCTCCATCGGCAACTTCTCGCCATCGACGATGGTGTAGCCGCCCTCGCCTTCCACGACGAACCGGACCGCGCTTGGCGTATGACGATGGTTGGGCGCGGTCTCGCGCGGCATGATCAATTGCAGACCGACATAGATCGAAGGCGTCGCCTGCATGTTCTCGAGACCGAGCCCGGGATTGGCGAAGACCAGGACGCGGCGCTCGGCTTTCTCGATCGGCGTCAGTTCTCCGGCCTGCATCAGCATCGGACGCACATCCGCGTAACGCCACAACACCGGCTGCGTGCGACGGTACGGCTTGTCGTGCGGAAGGGCGGTGCGCAGGCTCGGCCAGAGCGGGACCAAGTTTTTCGCGGTCAGTCCGTCGACATAGGCCGAAGGCAATTCACTGAGCGTTCCGAGAGCGGTCATGTCGGCGTCTCCTGTTTTCCTTTTCTTTTCTTTGTCCGTTTGCCGCTTCTTTCCTTGTTGCAGATCAAGCCGCGTGACCGGACTCCACAGCGCGCGCCTTGGCACCGGTCAGACCGTTGCCGCCATAGATCCAGCGAACGGAATGGTTGAAATCGTCCGGCGTCTTGTCCTTCAGCCAGGCATTGCGCACCAGCCGCTCGACTCCCTCGACATGGAAGATGCGTCCGAGTTCGCGCGAGGACAGCACGACACGATACGCCCGCGGGATACGGATGGTCTCATAGGCCTTCAGCGCCGCGGTCACGTCGCCGCCGGCCTTTTCGAACGCATCGGACAGACAGACCGAGTCTTCCATCGCCATGCAGGCGCCTTGCGCAAAATACTGGTAGGTCGGATGCGCGGCATCGCCGAGCAATGCGACATTGCCGTCGATCCAGCTTGCAATCGGATCGCGATCGCCCAGCACCCAGCGGCGCCAGTCCTTCGGGATTTCCAGAACCTTGCGGATCCGCGGCACGATATGCTGAAACTTCTCGACCACTTCCTCGCGTTTGCCGGGTTCGTTGCTGCCGACGTTTTCGAGATCGGTGACAAAGGTCGCGACCAGGTTGAAGGTCTTCCAACCCTGCAGCGGGTAATGCACGAAGTGGGTCTTGGGGCCGACCCAGATCGACGCTGCGTTCCAGCGCAGGTCCTCGGGCATCTGTTCGATCGGCAGCACGGCGCGATAGGCGACGTGGCCGGACAAACGCAGCGGATCGCCACCCGTCATCTGCTCGCGGATCGCCGACCGGATGCCATCGGCACCGATCAGCGCATCGCCCTCGTATACGTTGCCGACCGCGGTCTTCGCACGCACGCCACTCGGGGTGTTCTCATAGGAGACGACACGTTCCTTGTTGATCAGCGTGACGTTGGGCGAGGCGCGGCAGGCATCGAGAAACGCCGAATGCAGATCGGCGCGGTGGATCACCGCGTAGGGATTGCCCATGAATTTGCGAAACTGCTCGCCGACCGGCGCCCGCAGGATCTCCTCGCCGGACAGGCCGTCCATCATGATGAGGTTGTCGATATAGACCGCGCGCTCGCGGCAGGTCTTGCCGACCCCCAGATAATCCATCGCGTGAAAGCCGTTCGGCCCGATCTGGATGCCGGCGCCGATCTCGCCGAACGTATCGGCCTGTTCGAGCACGGTGACCTTGGCACCGGTGCGCGCAAGGCCCATCGCCGCGGACAGGCCGCCGATGCCACCGCCGGCGACGATCACTGATGGTTGCGACGATTTCGCCATATCCACTCCTCCCGACATGCGCAGTCTTGTCGCGCTTTTTTAACAGCATACTGTTTTTCAGTATACTGTCAATTGGTCCGGCGGCGGATGACGACGCGCGTTAAAATGTTGGTGGCGGAGGCTGCGAGATCTCGAAAAGGCTACCGCGCCTTCGGCACACAGGCCTTCTCGATATTGTCGACCCTAAGCTGCAGTTCCGGCGTGATGTTCTCGACAATCCGGTCAATCTCGGCCGCATTGAACTGCATCACCATCTGCTCGGCGGTGCATCGGCAATAGGCTGACATCATCGCTTCGGACACGCCCTTGTTTTCGGGCGCCGCCCGCTGATTTTCGAGACATCCTTGCGCGACCTCGTTGACGAAATCCGCGCGCTCACCGGCGCTCAGGGTTTCGCCGAGCGCCTTGCCGTCTTGTGCGGACGCTGGGTCTGCCGGAGCGCAAGACAAAATCGCAGCGAACGCGATCGCTGCGAAGAGCGATCTGTTTGCGACGCCCCGACAGCCGGGCATGCGCCAGGCGTCAGACCACGGCCTCTTCGATGCGGCGCAGATCGTGCTCCGGCAGGACGCGGTCGTATTTCTCCTGCTCGGAGCGAATGCAATAGCGCGGATTGTCGGCGTCGCAGGGAATGAGGCGCACAATCCGGTAACGGCCGGGGGCCGCCGATCGCAGCGTCGACGGTACGATATCGACCCATTCGCCGACTTTGAATTGATGCACGCGATCACTCATAACCCGTCTCCGCTCGTGGCCGGCCGCTCCATCGACGTGATCGAACGACCCGGCTTCGTGTTGACGCCACCCGGCGTTCGGGCGGCCTGTTCGTTATCGCAGGCAAATCGGTCCGCTCCACCGCACACAGCGGGATCGCGGGATCGGCAGGAACTGGGAAACGCGATCGACATGTTGCGCTCGTCATGCGGAGCCGATCGCGCCGTCTGCCGATAAGCCTACAAACGACGATGAAGATCGGACATTGATGGCAGGAGCGCCATCGTCCTATCTGCAACCCGCGGGAATCAGCCCGTTTGGGTGAGCCGCGGGTTTAATGTGGCCCCTTATGGACCCAAATCGTTTGAAATTCCAGCATTTTCGGCCCCGGGGCGAATTAAGGCGACAACGCCTAGATTCGCTTTCCGGGACGCCGATATCGGCACCGCCGGGGGGCGGCGCGCTACATCTTCAGCAGCCGCTTTGCATTCCCGCTCAGGATCTTCACCTTGTCCTCGTCGGACAGCGGAATGGTGTCGACCCAGTCGGTGCCGGGCTTGTTCATCACGAACGGCCAGTCGACCGCGAACAGGATACGGTCGACGCCCATCTCCATCACCGTGCAAAGCAGCGCCGGATTGGAGAAGAAGCCGCTCGTGGTGACGTAGAAGTTCTTGCAGAACACGTCGCGGAAGCTCATCGACTTCTGGCCCGGCCGTGCCAGCGCATGATCGATGCGCCAGACCAGGAACGGCAGCGTCTCGCCGAGATGGCCGAGAATGATCTTCAGCTTCGGATGCTCCTGGAACAGCCCCGACAGGATCATGCGGATCGCGATGGTTGCGGTCTCCACCGTGAAGCCCCAGGCCGCGCGGATCACCATCGGGTAATCCTTGATGTAGTCCTTGTAATAGGCGTCCATCACCGCCGGCATCGGCACCGACGGATGCAGATAGATCGGCACGTCGAGCCGCTCGGCTTCGGCAAAAACCGGGCGCAGCGCCTTGTCGTCGAGCCATACGCCGTTGGCGAGGCCGTGGATCATCGCGCCCTTGAAGCCGTTCCTGATGCAGCGTTCGAGCTCGGCGGCAGCGGCCTGCGGATCGGAGGTCGGCAGCGCGCAGAAGCCCGCAAACCGCGTCGGATGCCTGGCGATCGCTTCGGCCAGCCGGTCGTTGACGCGCCTGGTCAGCGCGATGCCCTCCGGTCCGGTCAGTTCCTGTGCCGAGGGCGAACCATGCGACAGCACCTGGATGTCGATGCCGGCCTCGTCCATCTCGCGGATGCGCAGATCGCCAAGATCGCGCAGGCGGCGCACCTGCTCCTCCGCCTGGGTGGCACGGCCGATGCCGCTATAGGTCGCGGATAACTCCTCGTCCCAGTAATGCTCCTCGATGGCGATGACCGGACAGGCAGGCTTTTTGCGCATGGATTTCCCCCGCATGGATTTTGCGGGGGAGCCTTAGCACATCTTGCAGCCGGATGACCTAGCGCCCGGCGCGGTCCAGATGCTCGCGCAGGATGCGGACGTTGCGCCGGTTCGCCCGGAACATCACGTCGAAGACGTCGCCGGCAACCGGTACGATGCCAACCATGCCGTCGATGGCGACATTGCCGAGCATGCGCGCAAGCACGGTTTTCGGTGCGCCGAGCCGGTGGGCCTCGTACACGATGTAGAGCGCAAGGGCAGCCGTGATGGCATCACCAACGCCCGGCGCAAGCCCGATCAGGCTATCGGCGCCGAACCGGATTTTCGTGAATGGAATGGCGAAGCGCGTGTCGAGCAGCGTCGCCAGCCGGTCAATGCGGGCGATACGCTCGGCGCGGGAGGGGGAGCGGACAAAGCGCGCCGTGCGGGCGCTGTTGGCGAAGGCTGCGGTCATGGCGCGTCAGACATGGTGAACCGCAGCCCGATTGCAAGATCGCGACGATGACAGCGAGCAGCGGACCTTCCCGCCGGGCTGGCGCGCGGGTTAGGCTCGACACGATGACAACAGCGCCGGCCTCAGACTATCCGCTGTATTTCCGCGACGGCACCGGCTTCGTCTGGTCGATCGAAACGCGTGGGCTGCGGCTTGGCGACGATGGACTCACCTTCACCAGCGAGCGCGAAACACGAACGATCCGCTTTTCCGAACTCCGCTCGGTCCGCCTGCATACGGCTCACGCCAATCCCAACGAAACGCCGATCGGCATCTGCCGGGTCGGCTTCGGAGGATTCCGCGCGCTGACGATATTCAGCGGCGATTCCCATATGCGTGCCGACGAAGCGCAGCGGATGGCGTACCACGCCTTCGTGCGCGACTTTCACCGTCGCATTCCGCCCGCCGATCGCCCCCGCATCGCATTCAACGGCGGCCTGAGCGACACGCGGCACATGATCGTCAGCCTTGCGATGCTGGCCGGCGCAGCGCTCTTTGGCGTGTTACCGCTGGTGCTGCTTTTTCTCGTGCCGACCTGGCATACGCTCGGGGTCGCTGCCGCCGCCTGGGCGCTTGCCTATTCCGGCTGGAAAACCTGGAACCGCAACCGGCCACGGCCCTATTCGCCCGACCGCATACCCGACGATCTGCTGCCGTGACGGAACCTGAGGTTCCGTCTTGCGTCGGCAGCCAATCTGCCGCTAAAGAACAAAACGCGAACTTAAACGTTGTGCAGACATGCCGCTGACGCTCGAACAAAAGCTCGAAATTCTCGCCGACGCTGCAAAATATGACGCATCCTGCGCGTCATCCGGTGGGACCAAACGCAATGCGCGCGGCGGCGGCATCGGCTCGGTGACCGGCGCGGGGATCTGTCACGCCTATACGCCGGACGGACGCTGCGTCTCGCTTCTGAAAATCCTGCTGACGAATTTTTGCATCTTCGATTGCGCCTATTGCGTCAGCCGGCGCTCGAGCAACGTGCGGCGCGCGCGCTTCACGGTGGACGAGGTGGTCAAGCTGACGCTCGACCTGTACCGGCGCAACTGCATCGAGGGGCTGTTCCTGTCGTCGGGCATTGCGCGGTCGGAAGACGATACGATGGTCGACCTCGTTCGGGTGGCGAAGTCGTTGCGCGAGGATCACGGCTTTCGCGGCTACATCCACCTCAAGACCATCCCCGGCGCCAGCGAAGCGCTGATCGCACAGGCCGGCCGCTATGCGGATCGACTGTCGATGAATGTGGAACTGCCGACCGATACGGCGCTCCAGGATTTCGCGCCGGAAAAGACGGCGTCGAGTATTCGCAAGGGACTCGCCACGACACGGCTGCATATCGAATCTTCGAAGGATTCCGGTCCCGGTCCCGGCCGCATCGGCAGAGCCAGACCACCGCGCTTTGCACCAGCGGGACAATCCACGCAAATCATCGTCGGCGCCGATGCGACCGACGATCGGACCATCCTCGGCGCCACCACCACGCTCTACTCGTCCTATGCGCTGAAGCGCGTTTATTACTCCGCGTTTTCGCCGACCGGGCATCCCTCGCAAAAACTCGCGGCGGCGCCTGCCCCGCTGTTGCGCGAACACCGGCTCTATCAAGCCGACTGGATGTTGCGCTTTTACGGCTTCGACCTTCCGGAAATCGGCAGTGCCATGAGGGGCGGGATGCTCGATCTCGACATCGACCCCAAACTTGCCTTTGCCCTCGCCCATCGCGAACGCTTTCCGGTCGACGTCAACATTGCGGATCGCGAGACCTTGCTGCGGGTGCCGGGTCTTGGCACTCGTGCGGTCGACCGCATCATTGCGTCACGTCGCTCCGGGCTGCTGCGCTACGGCGATGTCGCCCGCATCGCCGGTGCGATGTCGCGGGCGCGCGATTTCATCGTGACGCCGGACCACCGGCCGCGAACCCTCGATAGCGTCCATCTGCGCGCCCGCTTCGTCAAACAGCCGAAGCAACTGTCGCTGTTCGGATAAGCCGATGTTTGCAGTGACACTGGAGAACGATGCCGACGAGGCCGCCTTCCGGGCCGCGGCGAAGGCGTGCCTCTCGCGCAGTCTGGCGCCCTCCGACATCGCGTTCGTCTCGCCGCAGGAGCCGACCCTGTTGCCGCCGCTGCCCGCAGGTGAGAACGATGCCGCGATCAGCGTCCCGCGCAGTTTTGCTGGCCTGATGCATGACGCGATCTGCCACAGCGCACCGGACCGCTTCGCGCTGCTGTACAACGTGCTGTGGCGCATCATTGCCGGCGAGCGCGACCTTGCCGACCGCGCGAGCGACGCGCATGTGGCGCGGCTGATCGACTATCGGCACTCGGTCAGGCGCGACATCCACAAGATGCATGCCTTCCTGCGCTTTCGGGAGCGAGCGATCGACGGACGCAGCGTTTACACGGCATGGTTCGAGCCGCACCATCATATCCTGCGGCGCGCAGTACCGTTCTTCGTCGACCGCTTCAGCAACATGGACTTCGTGATCGCGACGCCGCGTGGCACCGCGATCTGGCGCGACGGATCGCTGACATTCGCTCCGCCCGGCCCGAAACCGGCCGACGCCGATCGCGATGACGTGCTGGACGGGCTGTGGCTCACCTATTTCCGCACCACGTTCAACCCGGCCCGCCTGCGGCTGAAAACCATGGTCAACCACATGCCGCGCGATTACTGGAACAACATGCCGGAAACCGCGATTATTCCGGAAATGGTGGCGGAAGCCGAACGTCGCGTGACCGGAATGATGGACATGAGCGCCGACCAGCCAGAGCTTTTCGCGGAACGGATTTCGACACGCCGGGCCAACACCGGTCAGCAGACGGAACTGCATGCCGAAGGCAGTCTTGATGCGATGCGCCGCGCGTCCGCAACCTGCACCCGTTGCCCGCTTTACAAGGATGCCACCCAAACCGTGTTCGGCGAAGGTCCGCGCGATGCCCCGGTGGTGTTTGTCGGCGAGCAGCCGGGCGATCAGGAAGACCTCGCTGGCCATCCCTTCGTCGGACCGGCAGGGCAGCTATTCAACCGCGCTCTGACCGATGCCGGGCTTGATCGAAGCCGCGCCTATGTCACCAACGCGGTCAAGCATTTCAAATACGAGCCGCGCGGCAAACGCCGGATTCACAAGAAGCCGAATGCGGGGGAGATCCAGGCCTGCCGCTGGTGGCTCGACGGCGAACTTGCGGCGATCAAGCCCGAGCTGGTGGTGGCATTGGGCGCGACCGCGGTTCAGTCATTGGCACAGCGTGCGCTCGCGGTGACAAAAATGCGCGGCCCGTTCGACTTTGCCGGACAACGCGGATTCATAACCGTGCATCCATCCTATCTCCTGCGGCTGCCACGCGAGCCGGGCGACGAGACGGCGAAGCGTGAATATGACGCGTTCGTCCGCGATCTGAAGCAGATCGGTGAACTGGCGCCGGCAATCCGGATCTAGCCTGCCCCGTTCACGCAAGCCGCTTTTCGGGTCACAGCGACAACACCGTCAGCGCGCCCGGACGCATCTCGTAGCGAAGCGGGATATATTCGCGTCTTAGTTCGCCATCGGTCGATGCGAACGTACGGCGGCGCGTCCTTCCGATCACGACATGACGCGCCACGATGGTGCGTATGCCATCGCTGTCGTCATCGTTGCGCCATGTGCCGGCGAGAAGGTTGGCGCTCGCCTTCAGCTTCGACAAGGCTCCGGCATTCTCGACGATATGGATTTCGAGCACGCCCTCGTCGAGAACCGGCCGGCGCCAGTCCGGGCCGAACCGATTGTTCGTCACCAGCACCGCAAGCGCCTCAACATGCTCGCGCCGGTTCTCGGTGCGGATGTCGAGCGTGAAAGGACTGGTCCGTCGCAGCGCGCGCATCGCCGCAAGACCGACCCCGACCAGGCGGCCAAGCTTGTGACCGCGCACTTCCTCGCGCGCCTTTGCCATCTGGCTGAAAAAGCCCAGACCGGAAAGCGAATGGAAGTAGCGCCCATTGACACGGGCCAGGTCAATCCTGCGGGGGCGCGCATCGCCCAACAGCCCGATAGCCTGTTCGATATCCTGCGGCATGCCGAGATCGCGGGCGAACAGGTTCATCGTGCCGAAGGGCAGTACGCCGAGGGTCTTGTCGGAGCCTGCCAGCGCATGCGCGGCGCATCCGACCGACCCATCGCCACCGCCAACGATCAGGGTGGAAATGTTGCTCTGCGCGGCCCGCTGGATCTCGTCTCTCAGATAGGCTGGACGCACCAGCCGGATTTCGGCGCGGTCGGTGTGGCCTTTCAATGCCGACGCCAGCGCCTCGCGCACGCGCTGCGGTCCCGCATCGATCAAGGCGCCGGCGCGCGCATTCAGAAGAACCAGCGTATCGTCCATATGCCCCCGGCACGTTTTATCCCGGCTGATGACCCCGGACCGATCACCCGGCCACGGTGCACGGTCGAATCGGCGGTGTCCCGGTCCGGTCGTATCACCGGCGGATGACGGCCGAATTCCGGACGGCCGACAATCCGGATTGCTCAATGCACTCAGGGCGCTTTTGGTTCGACCCCTTCCGCAGGGCCGCATTTGACCGCGAATTCGTCCCGCACCTTCACGAAAGAAGGCCGGTTCATCCGGTTCTCGTCGAGCTCGTCCAGCATGCGCAGTGCGAGATTGCGGCAGAACCCGCGATCGGTAACCGGCTGTGCCGGGATCGACCTGGCATTTGCCGGGCGCGCCGGGCCGCAGGTGTCGACCACGCCAACGAAGGCATGGGCATATTCACCGGTCTTTTCCTTGCCGTCGTCGAGATAGGCGATCAGGGCCTGGGCCCCGATCCGGCAGGGGCCGAGACCGGATCGCGGCTCCTTCTTCGCGGCCTCCGCCGGAGCGCAGCACAGCACCGCTCCCGCCAGCAGCAAAGCATGCCGGATCATGCCTGGCCCTCCCGCGCGATTGGACGCGGGCGTCCGTCCTCGTCGATGGCGACGAAGGTGAAATTCGCGTCGGTGACTTTCTCGTGATGGTGCGTCATGAACCGCCGCGCCCAGGCCTCGACGTGGATCTTCATCGAGGTCCGTCCGACCTTTTCAAGCTCGGTATAGACCTCCAGCACGTCGCCGACCCGGACCGGACGGATGAAGGTCATGGCCTCAATCGCGATGGTCACCGCCCGGCCCTTGGCCCGTTCGACTGCGGCAATCCCGCCCGCCTGGTCCATCCGCGAAAGCACCCAGCCGCCGAAGATATCGCCGTTGGCATTGGTGTCCGCCGGCATGGCGATGACGCGAACGGTGAGTGCGCCGCGTGGCCGCCCGTCGATTGTCGTTGCTTCCGTCATCGTCGCATGTCGCCCCGAAACCGCCCGGATATCTGTATGCAATGGCGATCGCGCCACGCCAAGACGGATTTGGTGGCGGCCATTCGGATCAGGCGAACCGGCTTTGACGATGCTCAAACACCTGCGCCCGCGCGACCCGCTGTTCCGGCTGTTGCTGGTCAATCTGGGCATAGGTACGGCGGCAGCCGCCCTTCTGTTCGGGGGGCTGCTTGCGCTCAATCCAGCGAATTTGCGCCACCTCATCCTTTCGGATCAGTCGCCGGAAGTGGCGCTCGGACTGCTGCTCTTCGGCTTTCTCATCACCTTCGGCAGCGCCGCTATGGGCACTGCGATCATGTCCATCGCGCGGCGCGATGCGCCGCCCTCGGGCGGGACCCGCATGCGCGACCAGCAAGAACCGGTCACGGTCAGGCTATTGGCGAAGCGATAGACCGGAACTCCGGACATCGGACTCCCGTTGATCGTCGCAGGGTCGCGGCGACCGTGGCCCGAGGATAAGGAGGTTCACATGCCGGCACGATCGAAGAAACAGCAGATGGCGGCAGGCGCCGCATTGTCAGCCAAACGCGGCGAGCGCTCGAAGGCGAGCTTGCGCGGCGCATCACGCAGCATGGCGAAATCGATGACCCAGTCCGAACTGCGTGAACTGGCAGGCACCGAACGCAAGTCGCTCCCCAGGCGCGCGGCCAAGAAGCGCAAGTGACGAACCGAGGCGCTCAGTCCCTGCCTTCCCGCCCCGTCTCGACATGGAAGCGGTGCAGGATCCGGTGGAAGATCGGCGCCAGAACGAAGGTCGTGGCGATCAGGATGATGAGGCCGGACAACAGCGCATAGAAGCCGGCGAAGATCTTGCCGCTCTGATACTTGAGCTGGTCGAATACACCCATGCCGGACAGGATCATGGCGGCGTTGACGAAAGAGTCGATGAAGCCCATGCCCTCGAAATACGCGTATCCGGTCATGCCGATGGCCAGCCCGAAGCAGGAGAGCCCGGCCCACATCAGCAGCGCCAGACCCATCCGCGCTGCGAAATGACGGCGTGCGATCACGTGCTCGGAGCGCCGCTCGAGCCGTGTCAGTCTGGCGAGCCCTGTTGCGGGCTTGCGCTCGGTCATGGGGATGGATCGTCCGATTCGCCTAGCCTGATGATAAGCGAAGTCACGCGCGCGGACAGCGGATCGCCGATGCGCCATACAGGAAATTATGAGGCCACCGGCGAACCTTGTTGGCGCTGCGGCGTTCCTGTCCCAAGCACGCGCCGCGTGACAACCGGCCGTAACGGGGAAGTCGGACGCAGCTGATTTTGCCGGTTTCTGGCTGCGGCATCAGCGCATGGGTACGCGCCGTCGTCTAACCCGTTCGCGGCGCGTGCGCTTCCCCTGCAATCAAAGCGGCGAAGCTATTTCAACTGCTCTGAGAAGTAATGCAGGGTGCGCCGGTAGATTTCCGACCGGTTCCACTCGCGCATCACTTCGAAATTCTTGCTGCCGATGTCGAAGGGTTGGCCGCGCTGCCAGCCATTCACCTTGAGCAGATTAGCTGTGGACGCGAGCACGTCCGGCACCGAAC